>CAYWXO010000175.1:0-7062 GCA_964462255.1 uncultured Thiobacillus sp.
TCTGCGCCCAGCCTTTTTCAGACAGCGGATCATCCGTCTGGCCGCGATATTTTTTACCGCCAACGGGTTCACCATGGCGCAGAAAGTCCAGCGTAGTCACCTGCATTCGGGTTCTCTTCCAAAATTTATTTAAAAAAATTCACCTTAACGGCCGCGCAACAGATCTTCAACTTCGCGCCGCAACGCATCCACTTCCATCACTGCCAGCGCCGCGCGGCTGCCAAGCGCCTGAATGCTGGCCCCCAGCGCGGCACATTGGCGATAGGCGGTGCGGCTTTTCAAACTGGCAGCCAGCAGCGGAATACCAAATTCCGGCAACATACCCAACACTTCGCGTGCCAGCAACGTATTGGGCTGCATTTGATTCACCACCAAACGCGCCTCCAACTCAGGATTTTTATTGCGCGCCAAGTCAATCGCCTCGCGAATACGCACCGAAGCCCACACATCCAACGGCGAAGGAATCACCGGCACCAAGGCCAGATGCGCCACCCGCAGCGCGCTCGCCGTCACCAGCGCGGTCGCTGCCGGCGGGCTATCTATCACAATGTAATCAAACTCATGCGCGCGTTTGCGTAACGCTTTATGCAATTTATTTTCCTCACCGGAATAATCCATCACCGCCGCCGGAAAAGCCGTGCCCGCCCGCACCGTCGACCAATGCAGCGCCGAATTCTGCACATCGGCATCGGCCACCAGCACGCGCTTACCGCGATCAGCCAAGCTTCCCGCCAGTAACATGGCCAAAGTGGTCTTGCCGGCACCGCCTTTCTGATTAACGACAGCAATAATTTTCGCATTCATGCGATTTGCTCCTGTAAACGTCCGCACATGTTAGCGCCATGCTTAGCCGGATGCAGCGACGTGGTTATAATTCGTTCGTTTCAATTTACTTGGACTCGACACATGGGCTTCCTCGCTGGCAAGAATATCCTCATTACCGGTTTAATCAGCAACCGTTCAATTGCATACGGCGTTGCAAAATGCTGCCACCGCGAGGGCGCTAACCTGGCCTTCACGTATCAAGGCGACAAAATCAAAGATCGCGTACTCGGCTTGGTGCAAGAATTCAGCCAGGGCGAACCGCTTCTGTTCCCTTGCGACGTCAGCAGCGACGACGAAATCAACGCACTATTCAGCGGCTTAGGCCAACATTGGGATGGGCTGGATGGCCTAGTGCATTCCATCGCCTTCGTACCGAAAGAAGCGCTGGACGGCAGCTACCTCGACTTCGTCACGCGGGAAAACTTCCGCATCGCGCACGACATCTCCAGCTATTCCTTCACCGCGCTAGCCAAAGCCGGCCTGCCGATGATGACCGGTCGCAACGCGGCGATGCTAACCATGAGCTATCTCGGTGCGGTGCGCGCGGTGCCGCATTACAACGTCATGGGCTTGGCCAAAGCCAGCCTGGAAGCCAGCGTTTACTACCTCGCCTCCAGCGTTGGTCCGAAAGGCATCCGCGTCAACGGCCTCTCCGCCGGCCCCATCAAGACGCTCGCCGCCTCTGGCATCGCCGATTTCAACAAACTGCTGGCGTGGGGCGAAAAACATTCACCGCTGCGCCGCAACGTCACCATTGAAGAAGTCGGCAATGTCGCCGCCTTCCTGCTGTCTGACTTAGCCTCTGGCATCACCGGCGAAATCACCTACGTCGATTCCGGCTTTAGCAGCACCGCAGGCTTATCCACTAATGAGTAAAGCATGAGTCCTTAACAACACGCGCTGCATTGGCGCGGTGTTGTGGGCTTGGCTTAATTAAGCCAGGTCTTATTACGTCCTCTTTTCTATTGCTGAATTATTCAAACACGCTCACGTCAACATGCAACTCGATAATCAATTAAAGCAAGCGATGGCCCTACTTTGGGGTGAGCGCTCTCTCGAAGCCATTTCTAATGCGATGACCAATCTGGGATACAAACCAGAAGATGGCAAGATCTATCCGCCTTCAACGATTGCCCAAAAGATCTATCAACTGTTCACAGCTGGCGAAATTAGAAAAAATGGTGTCCTTTACCAACTCACCGCCCCGTATCGTACCCTTGCCTACAAAGCACTATTAAAACGCTTTACCGAACAAGAGCTGTTAAACGTACTGAATGGGCGAAGCCACAGCGCCCCCCCAACCACTTATCTAACAAGTAATATCACAAGATCAAGTGATTCGTTGGCGCTAATTCGACTCGCAATTTACAGCGGCCAAAATGCCAGCACGGTGGAAAAAATAAAAAAAGTATGTTCCCGGTACTACCTCAACGAGCAATCGATACTGGAAGCAACCCTGGAAGAATTCGACGCCGAATTATTTGACCGAATTGATCCCTATTGGCAATGGCATTTATTTGCAGTCGTACTCAACATGATGACTGAAAAGTGGGACATGCAATACCAGCCCACCCTTGATCATTTAGAAACAATACGCAAAACAAAGCCTGATACGATTCCGAAAAATATTAAAATTGAGCTGGCCCACTTGTTCATGCTGCAAGGGCGCCACGAAGACTGCCGCGCCCTATTGGAAAATGTAGAAGATGCCAGAAAAAACGCGCTGTTGGCCTGCCTGACAATTCAAGCCGGCCATTGGGCAGAAGGCGAAGCGCAATTCGACACCGCCTTCAAGCTGGGCCAAAGCCAATTTGAAATAAAAAGGACTATATTTAAATCCAGCATTTCCTGGTTTTATCTTGTTGCCTTAATTGCCCAAGGCACGGATAACCATTTAAGGCGCGCACTAAAATTCAGCCTGTTAGAATCAGGCCACCCCAAACCTGAATTTTCCAGTATATGGGGCATTTGGGCGCATGCCATTGAAGTCAAACTGGAGATAACCAGCGTCAATGTCCTGGTGCTGGATCCCGCCAACGCAAATGCCAGCTATTACCTGTTCAAATTATGGCAAGTATTGCTCATTGCCTGGTTATACGAAAATGCGTTAATAGACGAATCAGCGTATGGCTTGCTTAATCCGGATTCAAAATCACTCACCACGCTCCGGCAGAAGCTGACCACCTGCCAATTGAATGCTTTAATCGCGCAATTGAATGGTGTTGAAGCCATCCTGCGGCATGAAACGCCACCCAAAAACTTTTTCATCCAAATTAAAACAGATAACTGGCGCAACATACTTGATAAATTGTGCGAGTTAAATGAAGAGGATGCCAGCCAGGCACAAAATAGCCCGCAAACACGCCTCATCTGGTCACTTAACGTGAGTCCTGAAGGCGAACTGCTGGATATTATCCCGCTGGAACAAAAACATGGCGTCAGAAAATGGAATACCCCACGCAAAATATCACTGGATAAAATAAGCAATCTTACTAACCTGCCGGCGTGGGATAGCAAGGTAACACCAAGCATAAAACCCTTTGGTAAATTCTCCTTCGGCACCTACCAAATCAACAAGGAAAAAGCAATCATGGCCTTAATCGGCCACCCCGCGGTGAGTTTCAATCATTCACCCGATCAATTCATAGAATTAATTGAAGGCAAACCCGAAATTGAAGTGGTGCAGCAAGGCGAGGAATTTGTGGTGCAAGTCAGCCCGCCTTTACGCAAACTCACGCCAGAGCAAGAAGAAAAATGTAGCTATTCGCCAACATTTCGCGCCGAAATAGAGCTAATGCGTAACATCACCCTCGTGCAGGACGCGCCGCAGCGTCTGCGCGTCATTCAATTCACAGAAAATCAACGCAAAGCCGCCAAATTGCTCGCGCGCGGCTTCAAAGTTCCCGCTCAAGGACGCGCCGAACTCGACAAAGCCCTGCATGCCATCACGGCACATTTTCAAGTGCAAGCCGATCATGTTGAAGCCACGCACGAAGTGGCAGCGGAGAGTCGCTTACGTGCTGAACTATCTCCCGCCGGTGAAAGTGTTGTGCTACGGCTGGTGGCCGCCCCGCTGGGGGCAGAAGGTCCCCGCCTGACGCCGGCATCCGGCCGCGTTCGCGTTATTCATCTGCAAGACAAGGAATCGATTGGCACCCGCCGGGTCTTGGCGGAAGAACGCGCGCAGGTGGACGCGGTATTACACGCTTTGCCCGAGCTGGATGATCGCGCAGATGACACCTTCTACGAGTGGACCATCACCGACCCCGATGCCGCCCTCAACGTCATTGAACAACTGCCCAAACTGGACGCCATCGCCGGTATCGACTGGCCAAAAGGCAAACCCGTGCGCGTCGTCACGCTTAACGCGGCGCACGTTGCCATCAACGTTAAGAGTGAACGCGACTGGTTCCGCGTCAGTGGCTCCGCTGCCGTCGATGAAAACCTGGTCATGCAACTGAGTGATCTGGTCGCCGCGGCACAATCGAAAAGCCGCTTTATTCCGATGGGGGATGGCCTTTACGCGGCCTTAACGCATTCACTCAAACAACGCCTGCAGGAAATGGCTGCACTGGCAGAAATGGATCAAAAAGGCATACGCCTGCCGAATCTAGCCGGTGGCTGGCTCGACGACGCCATGGAGGGCATGAGCAGCAAAACCGACAAAGCCTTTCGTGCCGCCATCGAACGACTACAAGCCGCGCAAAGTGCCACGCCAACCTTACCAACCACATTGCAAGCAGAACTACGCCCTTACCAGGAAGAAGGCTACGTCTGGGCCATGCGTTTGGCGCAAGCCGGCATGGGCGGCTGCCTGGCGGACGACATGGGCTTGGGTAAAACACTGCAAGCACTCGGCGTTTTACTGGCACGCGCCGCCGGTGGCCCAGCCTTAGTGCTCGCCCCCACCTCGGTGTGCGGCAACTGGCTGGCAGAAACCCAACGCTTTGCCCCTACACTGGCCATGCAAATCTATGGCGACGCCAACCGTGAAACGATCTTGACGGAGGCAACGGCCGGTCAAGTCATCGTCGCGTCATACACGTTATTTCAACAAGCGCAGGAACGCTTTGCCGCCGTCCGCTGGCACACCGTCATCGCCGACGAAGCGCAGGCCATCAAAAATGCGCAAGCCAAACGCTCACAGGCGGTGTTCGAACTGGAAGCCGATTTCAGACTCGCCTTATCCGGCACGCCGGTAGAAAACCGGTTATCGGAACTCTGGTCGATCATGCGCTTTGCCGCGCCCGGCCTGCTCAGTTCGCAACCCCGCTTCGCCGAGCGCTTCGCCAACCCAATCGAACGCAATCGCGACCGCGACGCACAACATCTGCTCCGCCGCTTAATCGCTCCGTTCATCTTGCGTCGCACCAAAGCGCAAGTGCTGCAAGACCTGCCACCGCGCACCGAATTGATCTACGCCGTCGCCCCTGATGCCGTCGAAGCCGCCCACTACGAAGCCTTACGCCGCAGTGCCGTCGCCGTGGCCAGCCAAGCGCTCGACGAAGCCGGCGGCAATGCCAAACTCAATATTCTCGTGCAGCTCACTCGCTTACGCCGAGGGGCATGTGATCCACGCCTGCCGACGCCCACCTATCCCGGCCCCGGTGCCAAGGTGCAAGCCTTTGCCCAACTCGCCACCGAATTGTCGTCAAACGGCCATAAAACCTTGGTATTCAGCCAGTTTGTTGATTTCCTCGCCCTACTGAAAGTCCCGCTGGAAGCAGCCGGCATCCCCTATCAATATCTCGACGGCTCCACGCCCGCCGCCGAGCGCACCCGCCGCGTTGCTGCCTTTCAAGCTGGCGAAGGCGATTTCTTCCTGATCAGCCTGAAAGCCGGCGGCTTCGGCCTCAATCTCACCGCGGCCGATTACGTCGTCATCACCGACCCTTGGTGGAACCCCGCCGCCGAAGACCAAGCCATGGGCCGCGCGCATCGAATTGGCCAGCTCCGCCCGGTCACGGTTTACCGTATGGTTACCAAGGGAACCGTTGAAGAACGCATCGTCGAATTACACCACGACAAACGCGCATTGGCCGATAGCGTCTTAGCCGAAGGCGAAGCGACGGCACTGCCATCAACCGAAGATTTAATGGCATTAATTAGGGGCGAGTAAGGCGGGGGCATCGCTTACGCCCCTTACGCCCACTTAAGTCCACTTTCCAAAGCCGCAGGTATTTTGCCAACGTTCAAAAGCCTCCGCCGGCATCGGTCTAGCAAATAAATAGCCCTGCAATTCATCGCAGCCGGCGGCGTAGAGCACGCGCATTTCCTCGGCATGTTCAACGCCCTCGGCGACCACCCGCAGCCCCAGTGTATGACCCAAGCCAATGATTGCCTTGGTAATGGCTAAGTCATTCGGATCATCCAGCATATCCCGAATGAACGATTGATCTATTTTCAGCTTATCAATCGGAAATCGGTGCAAGTAATTGAGACTGGAATAGCCGGTGCCAAAATCATCGACCGAGAGTGAAATCCCCAGCGCCTTAATCGCCAGCAATAAATCAATGGTCGAGCTCACATCTTCCATCAATAAAGATTCCGTCAACTCCAGCTCAATCATCGACGGCCTGATGCCGTTTTCCGTCATCGCTTGCCGCAAAGTTTGCAGCAATTCAGAATCATGCAATTGCGCTGCCGACAAATTGACCGAGATGACGATATCGCCAACGCCACTTTCACGCCAAATCGCCTGCTGACGACAAGCTTGCGCCAATACCCAGCTCCCCAAAGGAATAATCAAGCCACAATCTTCTGCAATACCAATGAAATGTCCTGGCGTAATTAACCCGCGTTCGGGATGTTGCCAGCGCACTAAGGCCTCCGCACCGAGCAATTTGCCGCTACGGCAATCGACGCGCGGCTGATAATAAACGCAGAGTTCTTGCCGCTGAATGGCGACGCGCAATTCATTTTCCACCTGCATCCGCTCGCGCAAACGTCGATCCATTTCAATGGTGAAAAACTGCGCGCTATTCCTTCCTTGCGATTTAGCTTGATACATGGCCGCATCAGCATTACGCATCAAGCTATCAATATCGCGGCCATCCTCAGGGAAAACCGCAATACCCACGCTGCAGGAAACAAACAACTCCGCCCCGTCAATATCATGCGGCATACGAATTAAGGGAATCAGTCTTCGATCGACAATTTGTGAAATTTCTTCAACGTCAGCCACTCCATTCAGAATAACCACAAACTCATCGCCGCCCATACGGCTCACAGTATCGC
>CAYWXO010000176.1:0-4682 GCA_964462255.1 uncultured Thiobacillus sp.
AGGAAGCCCAACATTTTCAATGCATGTTGGGCTTCCTAACGTCAGCCCAACCTACAAATGCTTTCAATGGTTATTACCTAACGGTTCCTTAGCTGTCCAGTTTGTCTTCCAACCATTCCAGCGCGATGGCCGGGTCGTCGAATACGCGCAGTTCCGCATCGACAAACAAACGGTTCAGCCAAGAGATCCACACCATCCATTCGTCTTCGGTAACGACGGCAATCTTACGAAAATCATAACGATGTTCGTGTGAAAAACGGATTTCCTCCCAGATGACATCCAACGTGTAGCGCACCATGTCACGCAAATCGAGCAGCAGATTAACGCCGCCTTCAAATTTAATACTGTGTTCAATACTCCGTTCAAACTCTTGGTAATCCGCCAAGGTGAATTCCCCCATGACGGAGGCGGAAATCAAGTTATTTTGGCTGTTGACGGCAATCATGTTGTATTCCTTTCATCGGTTATTGAGGCGTGCGGCCTGAATGCCGGCCAGCACGGTAATAGCAAGACCTATCCACGCCAGGATGGGCATATCAACGGCAAACAGCATGACATCGAGCAAACTGGCAAACACCACGGTACTGTAAGCGAAGCTGGCGACCAGCACGGTTTTGCCGGTGCGGTAGGCGCGTGTCATGGCCAATTGACCTAGCGTAGCGAAAATGCCCATCGTCAACAATATGCCGGCTTGATGCGGATTCGTCACCCGATGCCAGCCACCATCAATACTGGTCAAGACGCCTGCGCCCAACGCACACACCAACGCAAACCAGAACACGGTACGCCATTCCGGCTCATGCAAACGCCCCAATTTACGCACGTTAATATAAGCAAAAGCGGCCATAACCCCGGAAAACAGGCCAATGGCTCCCGCAATCAAATCTTCCGCCGGACTTTGCCAAGGGCGCAATAACAGCAACACTCCGCAGAAGCCGGCCGCCACCGTCGCGTATTGCCGGCGGCTTGGCCTTTCGCCTAGCTGCCAAGGCATCAGCAAAGCCAGAAACAGCGGCGAAGCGTAATTTAAGGTGATAGCAACCGATAAAGGCAAGTGCGCTAACGCATAAAAAAAACATGCCAATGCAATAAAACCAATCAAACTGCGCCGAACGTGCAAGCGGGTGTGGCCACCCAGGATATTGCCAACATGAGTATGGGTATGAGCATTGAGATTGCCACGCAACAAACTGCGATGCGGTACAAAAAACAGCATCAACAGCAGCAAGGCGATAACGGAACGATAAAACACCATTTCATGGCTGGAAAACCAGCTACCACCCAGTTTGACGAATACGCCCATCAGTGCAAAAGAGCCCCCCGCCAGCAACATCCAGGCCGAGCCGGTATCAGAGGAATTTGGGTTCATGCCACATCGGTTTCAAAATCTTGGCAGTGTCCCCGAGTTGCCGCACCAAGGCAATACAGGCTTCACGGACTACATCAGCGCAGCCACTTTTTATTGCCACGGTGGCGCTTGCCGCACCGCATGCCAAACCGGGCTTTGCAAGGTCAACGCCAATTGGCGGGCCAGTTCGAGCATACCGGTGTAACCCTCGTAGCCGAATTCGCGTTCCTGATTGATATCGAGGAAGGGGATACGCGCTTTCAGGGCTGTGTACATATTACGACCGCCAGCAATAAGAATATCGGCCTGATATTCCTTCACTACACCTAGTAACGCCTTTGGGCTGCCATCGGTGATCATCTTGGTTTTATCACCCATGATTTCGCGGATGCGTGCCTTATCTTCCTCGGTGGATTTATTGGTGCCAGTCGCAACCACATCCATACCCAGGTCCTGCAAGGCGGAGACGATGGACCAAGATTTGACGCCGCCGGTGTAGAGCAACACACGGCGACCCGCTAGGCGTTGACGCCAGGGTTCCAGCGCAGCATGAATTTGGGCTTCTTCGCGTGCAATCAAGGCATCGGTGCGTTGACTCAAACTTGCATCGCCGATCACACGGGCGAAATCACGCAAGGCTTGCGAGGTGTCAGTAACGCCGTAGAAACTGCCTTCGAAGAACGGCACGTTAAATTGCGTTTCCAACTTGCGCGCCACATTCAATAACGCCTTGGCGCACACCACCATGCTGACTTCGGCGCGGTGCATGGTTTGCACTTCATGGAAACGAGCATCGCCCGAGAGCGATCCGAGGACGCGCAGGCCAAGCTCATCAAACAACGGCAATACATGCCAGAACTCGCCGGCAATGTTGTATTCGCCAATCAGATTAACGTCATGCACGCGAATACCATCGCGCACCGATGCAGGCGGCACAGGATCCGGCTCACGCGTGCCAATGACGTACTTGAACATGGCTTCACCAGCAATGCGATTTCCTAAGTTTTTAGTGCCATAAAAACCCGCACAATCAACCGGCACTACGGGTGTGCCCCAGCGTTCAGCCGCGGCCTTGCAAACGGATTCAACATCGTCGCCGGTCAATGCCGGCACACAAGTGTTGTAAACAAATACTGCCGCCGGAGCGTAACTATCGATAGCTTGTTTAATGGCGTGGAACAAGCGTTTTTCGCCGCGCCCCATAATCACGTCCTGTTCGGTCAGGTCAGTGGTCATGCCGATTTTATAGAGCGTCGGGCCGCTAGAGCGCGTACCGCGATTGTCCCAAGAAGAACCGGCGCAGGCGATGGGTCCATGCACGATATGCGCCACATCGGCAATAGGCAGCAAGGCAATCTGTGCACCATCAAAGGAGCAACCGCCGGCGGTGGCACCAGGCTTGGGGCGCGCACAGCCAGATTTTGCCTTGGCATTATGGGTGCAGGCCGGTTCGTTGAGCAGTTCAGCAATTTGCAGGGACTTCATGGCGCGGCCTCGGTTAACAGGTAAAAAAATGCAACAAAGAGATTCAAACGGAGTAAGGGGATTTAATCCAACCTTGCAGCAAAGCCAATTCCAGATCACCCAGATAGCCAAAGCCTGAGTCAATATCCTGCATGATGGAAAATGCAACGGCGCGCGGCGTCAGGCCGCCAGCGACCAAATGGAAATACCACGCCCCCAGGTAACCCGCGGCGCGATCAAATGCCTGCAACTGCTGCGCGGATTCAAGGCCATGCAAATTTATATTCCAGTGGAAAGTTTTAAGCTGGCGTGCATGCTGCGCCACCGGCTTGGCTGAGATGACGACGTTGTTATAACTGTCATGCTGTTCACGGAGGGCAATAACCCAGCATTCACTAAAATGTTTGCCCGCGCCCCCTTCCTTCGCCCCCGCCCGACTAGCCACCCACTCCTGCATAAAACGTGAAAGTGGCGCACCAAACGGGGCACGAGGGCGCATGGCAGCGGGCAAACGCGCCATAATCTTGCGCATATCAGTCAGACGGCGGAAACAGTAATGCGGCGCACCGACGACTTGCGCCGGCACGCGGGCCGGCATGATCGGGTCAGTCAACTCTTGTGCATCACTCGGCGGCGAAGCGGCATCCCACAAACGTCGGTCAAGCACCTCCTGCAACTCCTCGACTTCCATTTGCAGAAAATCCGCGGGGGCAGGGCCATAAGCAGCGACGAAGTAATGGGTATGCCCCATGTGACGGGTAGCCAACAGCTCACTATCGGCATGACGATCCATGAATTCACCCATGTCATCGTCGCAATTAACCAGTTCCTGCGTGACCCAGGTTTCCAGGTGATCCGCCAGCCGTTCACCGTCCGCACGAATCAGGCCACCGGGGCGATACCACCCGCCGCGGGTGAGCGCAAACCGATAAGAACACGCTGGCATCAGCCGCTCAATAACCGCAAGCAGACTGGCGTGGTGCGGACGTGGCGTACAGGCATTGATCTCAGTACTTAACCGTTGCACGGTCGATTCGTCAGGAACGCAACTTTTCATAGTGATTCATCCCAGTTGGGGTTAGGGTGTGTGTGAAATTGCAGGCGGGCTTGCACGCTATCACGCACATCGGGCTCGGGGTCGTTGAGTAACTCGGCAATGCGTGCTAGCGGCGCGCGGCGCACGGCCTCCAGCCGCACCAGCCAATCTGCATCGTGCAGCAGAAGCGCCGCATCCTCCAGCAACAGGCGGGCTGCAACAATGCGGCGGACTTCCGGCTCCACATCAGCAATCATACGCTTTAAGGCGAAAGCAGGCAGGCGACGCGCGACTACCTTGCGTACCTCGCGATCCGGGTCATCCGCCATGCGCGGTAGGCGGCCATGCGGGATGCGTTCAGCAACATGCTGCCGAACGAGATAGTCCGGGTCGTGCATCAATCGTTCGAGTAACGCGACCGGCAGGCGCGCTGCCACGCTAATACGCACTTCACGATCCGGGTCGTGACAAAGCGCCGCAAGCGCGCTGATGGGCAGACGAGTCGCCACCGCCCGCCGCACGCCTTCATCAGGGTCATGCATTAATGGTGCGATGGACTCCAGTGGCGCATAACGCACCGCAATCGCGCGCCGCTCCCAAAAGGTATCGGTAAGGCAAGCTGCCGCATAATCAGGATTGCGCTGCAAAAATCGGTCGATCTGACGGCCGCTATGGCTGATTAAACAGACATCACCGAGCACGCAGCGGCCCGCGGTCAAGACTTTTTCACGATAAGGACAATGGTTGCAATCCGGCGGCGCGGGTTCGGCTGCAACCAGATGCAGACTAGGATTTGAGGTTTGCATGGCTCCAGTTCACGCGTCCATTCAGTCG
>CAYWXO010000176.1:4782-7031 GCA_964462255.1 uncultured Thiobacillus sp.
CACCCCCATGTCACCCCCATGTCACCCCCATGCTGCTGCTAACCCTCACTAATCCGCTGATTATTCACAGATAAAAAGAACGCTAGTGTGGCTTTTCCCACCTTGCGGCGACGCTTTTGTCGTCATTGCGACAAAGCAATAATGATCTTCTGCGGCTTGTAATAGCGCCCTTGGGCCAACGTGCGATATGCGCATGCCAATCGACGCCTTCCTGCGCTCGCTGGCCGACGATCAAGCCGAGCGCGCCATCAGCATCATCCTCTCCGGCATCCTGTTTATTGACCCGCACCAGCGCATCCACCATGACACCCGCGCGGCGGCAAAGGGCGGCAAGGCCGACTGAAGTCAACCCCACATTAGGGACCCCACATTAAGAACTTTAAGTTGGCAGACAATACTCACCATTATTGCCCTACTACAAAAACCTTCACCCGATTTCCCCCCTCGCGCTTCGCTTCGTACATGGCTTCGTCGGCATGCTTGAGCAATGGGATGTCGCGGTCGCCGTGCTGGGGATAGAGGGCGACGCCGATGCTAGCTGAAATCGCAAGGGATTGCCCGTTGATATCGAAGGGCTGGGCGAGGGCCTCCCTGAGCTTTTCCGCCACCGCCAAGGCATCGGCGACATCCTGGATATTGCGCAGCAGGGCAATGAATTCGTCGCCGCCCACGCGCGCTACAGTGTCGGATTCACGCAGGTTGTGACGCAGCCTGTCGGCGACCTGCCGCAACAAGCTGTCGCCGATGTCATGCCCCAAGTTGTCGTTGATCGGCTTGAAATTGTCGAGATCCATGAACATCACCGCCAGATGCTGTTCATCACGCTTCGCGCCGGCGAGGGCTTGGTCGAGGCGATCGGAAAAGAGCGCGCGATTGGGCAGGTCGGTCAGGGAATCGTGTTGGGCCAGGTGACGGATGCGTTCTTCCGCCGCCCGGCTTTCGCTCAAGGCGCGTGACAGGCGGCAATTGATGCGGTGGATGTAAAGGGCGATGCCGCTGACGGTTGCCAGCAATATGAGCACGGCATAGACCAAAGTCAGGTCGGGCTGCGTATCTGGCTCGTAAAGAAAACCATCGAGGCTGTAGTCATGGGGTAGCAAGTCAAGGTTGGCATAGGTATCGGCGATATGACGCCAACGTCCACGGTTCATGTAGCCAACCTCAACCAGGTCGGTGCGCAGCAGGGCGGCCATGCGCCGCGCCTCAAACAGATAGAAGTCGCGCGGATGTTCCTGGGAATACTTGGCCAAGATAAGATCAGCGATTTCCTCGGGGTGTTGCATGGCGTATTGCCAGCCGCGCAGGCTGGCCTCACGGAAAGCGCGCACCCGCTGCGGATGCGCCTTGAGTTCCTGTTCACTGGTGAACAGGTTGTCGCCATAGAAGTCGATGCCGACGCTGCGCGGCGTGTAAACCTGATAGGCAAATTTAGCCCGCTCAAGGTAGTAAAGCTCATTACTGACATAGGCGGAAATAGCATCCACACGCCCTTCGATCAAATCTTCTGGCCGAAAGCTGTGCGGCACTTCGATCAATTGGCCGAGCTCGATGCCTTCGAGTTTCAGGTAAGCGATCAACTCATCAGACTGCGGCTCAATCATCACACGCTTACCAACGATATCGTGAATGCCCTGGGTGCCTTGGCGTGCCGCATCTTGGCGGGCAACCAGCACCAACGGCGAGTGCTGGAAAATCGTCGCAAGAACGACCACCGGCTTGCCAGACTTGCGAGCCAGCAACAGACTGCTGGTGCCAACGCCGTATTGCGCCCGGCCGGACAGGACGGATTCCAACGGATCGACACCTGGCACCGCTTCAAGCAATGCCACGTCGAGGCCGGCCGCGCGGTAATAACCTTTTTCCAGCGCGGCGTAATAGCCGGCGAACTGGAAGGCGTGTGTCCATTTGAATTGCAGCGCAACCCTATCCAGCGCCCAAGCCATACCAGTTGGCAGCAAAAGACCGACCAGAACGGCGATTAATAGACGATGAAGGGTGGCAAAACGGGGCATGAAATGGGAGGAATTGTTAATTCGGTTTTGTTGATTCGGGGTTTTGTTGATTCGGGGTCATTTTAGCAGGGCCGGCGCCCGGACGTCGCTCAGCGCGGTGCCCGTCCACGCGGTGCCAGTCAGATATTCATACCATTACGCTAACCCATTGAAATATCGTGCGTGTCGGTCCAGAAGCGTAGGTCAGGTTAGCGTTAGCGTAACCCGACAATTTCAAGCACCCGCGTCGGGTTACGC
>CAYWXO010000177.1:0-6918 GCA_964462255.1 uncultured Thiobacillus sp.
ATGTGATTACCCAGGCTCCCAGCCTGATTGCCCAGGACATCATGTCCTCCTGCAATAATATGCGCGAAGCGGTTGTTCCACCAGTGGTGGGTTTCCTGAAGCAGCCGCGCGACAAGGACCTGGTCTTGTCCGCCTTCGCGCGCTCCGAGAAAGGCTTCCGCGACGAGGAGTGGCGCCGTTTCGTCGATGATATTCCGATCGGGATGGCCATCGGGCGTTTCCCCTACACCACGCGCCGCGAGTTGCAGCGTCCGTTTCTTTTTCGTCCACTGATGCTGGATGTGCCCGAGCCGTCTGATGCGGATATCGTGAGGATGTTGGGGGAGATCAGGTTGTGAGAGGGGGAGGGATGATGGGCAATTGGACCGTCCGCATCGATATAATGAATGAGCGCATTGGGTGCAAATTTCCGGGATGCCTTTCTTGACAATAGTATCAATAGTGGTATTATTTAACTATGGCAAAAATCAAAGAAATTCTCGCCATCATGCGGCACAACCAGAAAGGGGTCAGTTTCAATGACCTTTGCAAGCTATGCGACCACTACTTTGGCGAATCCAGACAGACCGGTAGTAGTCATCGGGTTTACAAAACTCCCTGGCAGGGCGACCCGCGAGTCAACATACAAAACGATAAAGGAATGGCAAAAACTTATCAGGTAAGGCAAGTGCTTAAAACCATTGAGCGATTGGAGGCACAAGATGATGTTGAACAATGATCACTATACCTATCGTGTCACTTGGTCTGAAGAAGATAGAGAGCATGTTGGCCAATGTGTCGAGTTCCCCAGCCTGAGTTGGCTTGCTTCTGAACCCGAAGCCGCGCTCTTGGGAATTCGTCAGGTGGTTGCTGATGTCGTAGCTGACTTACGAGCAAACGGAGAATACATCCCTGAGCCATTGGCTGCAAAAAAATACAGTGGCCGTTTCATGGTGCGTGTTCCCCCTGAACTTCACCGGAGACTGGCGCTTGAAGCGGCGGAATCCGGAGTCAGTCTGAACCGGCTGGCTAGCGATAAGTTAAGTAGCGTTCGTTCATAAAGAATCCCTTGCGACAAACAGCCGCGGAAAACAAAATCGCGGCTGTTTTATTTTCCGGCATTTATTTATATCCCTATACTTTCGGTGACTTTGTCTTAATTTATAACCAGACAACTGATGCTGCATGTGCCCGGAGCCGTCTGATGCGGATATCGTGCAGGTGTTTGTATGTTGCTGCTGCAAGGGTGCTACAACGACAGTTATCTGGCAATTGCTTCAGCCAGCGGCGTCACTTCTCGCAGTAAGCGGTCGCCTAAAATGTCTTTGGCGCTCTCCAGATCGTAAAGGGCTTGCAGGTTCAACCAAAATTCTGGGGTCGTATTGGTGGCGCGCGCCAGCCGGAGAGCGGTGTCACCGGAAATACCGCGCCGCCCGCGCACAATGTCGTTCAGTCGGGTGGTCGTAATTCCCATATGCTGGGCCAGATTGTTCTGACTGATATTCCAGGGTTTCAAGAATTCTTCGAGCAATACTTCACCCGGATGAACCGGGGGGATTTTATTGTCTGTCATAGCTCACCTCACGAATGATAATCCACGATTTCGACGTTATGCGCGTCTTCATCGCGCCAGTCAAAGCAAATTCGCCAGCGGTCATTTATTCGGATGGAATACTGCCCGATGCGATCACCACGCAATTTTTCCAGGCGGTTGCCGGGTGGCGATTGAAGATTCACCAGCGCATTTGCGGAATGCAGCATTGCCAGCTTGCGATAAGCCATATTTTGCATATCTTTCGGCAACCGACTTGACCACAGGCGGTTGAAAATCTTGCGGGTTTCGTCGTCTTTAAATGACCTTATCACAACTTTATTGTATCTCGCTTTCCGACATACGGCAATGCCAATCAATCCAGGCTGAATTTACCTCACCAGGTGACGGTTACGGGAATATTCACTTAGGTTAAAACCTGGGATAAATGTCCAAGGGCAATTACACGCCAGTATCCGAAAGCAGAGACCATGAAAGCGGCCAACCCTGGCACAAAGATACCCTGGTTGAAAATTACTCAAATTCCGTACATGCCAAGATATTGGATAACCACAACGGTGATCCGATTTTCTATGTTTCCGTTTCCGATATAGCTTATTTTCACAACATGGAGGCAAACAACTTTTGGTCAGGATGGAGAAGGTCTTATGCTGCTACAGGTTAAGTGTTGTGCACTTTACCATATCCCCACAGTGGAAACACTTCTTTTTACGCTGTCACCCGGCAACTTGATTCATTTTTATCAATACGCAGGATGTTATAATATTTAGGTGGGGAAAGAATGCCCCGGGCCAATCCTAGCCGGACTGATTTTTTTGTTCGTCTCGCTAACCAGCCAGGAGACAGTGGTATGGAAGAAAAACCATTAATTCTAGTCATTGACGATGCTCCTCTCATGCGTGCCGCTACCGTGCGTGTACTGGATCAGGCTGGTTATCGCACCTGCCAGGCTGCCGACGGTCTGGCTGGGCTGCAAATGACCCGTGACCAAAAGCCCGATCTCACCTTGCTGGATGTCAATCTTCCGGATATCAGCGGCCTCGAAGTGTGCCGTCTCATTAAAACTGACCCGACTCTCCTGGGCTGTTTTGTGGTTCTCCTTTCCGCTGAACGCATCGACACTCAAAGCCAGGCGGACGGGCTCGATGGTGGCGCAGACGGGTATATCGCGCGCCCGATCAGTAACGTTGAACTGCTCGCGCGTGTGCAATCCATGCTGCGCATCCAACAAAGCGACGCGGCTCTCCGGGAGAGTGAAGCCAAACTGAAGAAAACCCAGCAGTATGCCCATATGGGTAGCTGGACCTGGAATATCAAGGCAAATCACCTGGATTGGTCCGACGAGATGTTCCACATCTTCGGCTTGGAGAAAGACACCTTTACCGGCTCGCTTGAAACTGTCATTGCAAATGCCATCCACCCCGATGATCGCAAGAAGTTGGATAAATCAAACCTCTTGGTCACCCAGGATAAACAGCCTGTCCCGCTCGAATACAGGGTCATCTGGCCCGATAAGTCGGTCCATACCGTCTGGGCCGAAGCCGGTGAGTTTAAGCTTGACGAGGCTGGCAACCCGGAGTCCATCAGCGGATACGTGCTGGATATCACCGAGCGCAAGCAGGCGGAAGAGACATTGCGCGAGAATGAAAAAAAACTTCGCATGATTTTCGAGACCATGTCAGAAGGCATCGCCTTAAATGAAATCGTCTTCAATGAAAGCGGCGAGATGATCGACTACCGCATCCTGGATGTCAACCAGGCCTTCTACTCGACAGCAGATTACAGCGGTCAGGTTGTGGCGGGTAATGTGGCCAGCGTTCTGTATGGCATGTCACCCGAGATAATCAAAGCTTTTTGGGAAACGCACCGTACCCGCAAAGAAGTTCAGCACACTGAAATGCTCAGCCCGCTCAACAACAAATGGTTTTATATCTCGACCTCGCCTTTTATCAACAATAGATTTGTCACATCATTCTTCGACATTACCGAGCGCAAAAAAGCCGAACAGGATCTGGCGAAATCGCACGAGCAGCTTCGCCAGATCAATGTGCGATTGGTTGAAGTGGAAGAGGCGGAGCGTAAGGCTCTCTCAAAAGAGTTACATGACCGGGTGGGTCAAAGCCTGACTGCCTTGAATATCAATCTGGGATTAATCCGCAGTAACCTAGAAAAAGAATCACCACAAAAATTGACAGCGCGCTTTGACACCGCATCCGAACTTGTGACGGAAATCACCGATCACATTCGGGGCGTCATGGCTGAACTTCACCCTCCGGTGTTGGATGACTATGGCCTGACCGCTGCCCTGCGCTGGTACGCTGAGCGCTTGAAACAACAAACTGGCCTGGATGTGGAGGTCAGTGGAAATATGATTGAACCTCGGCTGCCGATATCTATTTCCATAACTTTATTTCGCATCGCCCAGGAAGCCCTGACTAATATCATCAAGCATGCAAACGCTTCTTTGGCGACAATCGATGTGGAAACTCAAGCAGATAGTCTAACGATGAGCATTATTGATAATGGTATCGGTTTCGATGTAATACGCTCCGCCGTGGATGGAAAAGTCCACTGGGGCTTGGTGACCATGCGCGAACGTGCCGAAACTTTGAATGGTAAACTTGAGATCGAAAGTGTCCCAGGCGAAGGAACGAAACTACTTATCAGCATACCCAGGTGACCTAATGAAAATCACTGTCCTGCTGGCAGATGACCACACCATCGTGCGCGAAGGATTGCGCGCATTGCTCGAAGAGAAAGACGAGTTTTCAGTTGTTGGCAGCGCAGCCAACGGTCTAGAAGCGCTGCAAAAAGCTCGTGAATTAAAACCGGATGTGATCGTGATGGATATCAGCATGCCGGAATTGAACGGCTTGGATGCGACCAAGCAGATCCGCCAGGAATGTCCACAAATACAGGTGGTGATATTATCCATTCATGCCACCTCGGAGCATATTTACCAGGCATTTCGAGCCGGGGCTTTGGGTTATTTGCTAAAAGAATCAGCGGGGGCTGAACTGGTGGCGGCTGTCAGGGCAGCTAAAGAGGGCAGGCGTTATCTGACTCAGCGAATTGCTGATACCCTGTTGGATAGTTACATGCTCCAGCGGGCCGAATCCAAAGGGCACAGCCCATTGGATTCCCTCAGCCAGCGTGAACGCGCCGTACTGCAATTGGTGGCCGATGGTTTTTCTTCAGCGGAGATTGCCGAACAATTGTCACTTTCGCCGCGCACAGTGGAAACCTATCGTTCGCGTGTCATGCATAAACTTGATCTGCATGATTTGCAGAGTCTGATCCGCTTTACAATTGAAAACAGACTGGCAGCAGCTAAATAACTGAATACGAATAAAGTGTTTACAAAAACATGGGATGCAGATCTGCATCCCATGTTTTTTGTCGTAGATTCACTACAACCTTTGTCGTACCTCTCCGGACAACTTGCTCAAGGTAAAAGTGGTCTAATAGAATTGGCGAAATCACTATTTCGCCTGGTTTCCTGGAGGATATTCTGCAATGAACCAGACCTGCATTATTGTCGATGATCAGGTATCCCTGCGCAGCCTGCTGATTGAGTGGTTGGGAACTGCTTTCCAGGATATCAAATTCCTGGGCGCGGCCAGCGGCGAAGAAGCGTTGGTTTTGGTCCGCAGCAATATACCTGTGGCGGTGATTATGGATGTGGGTCTTCCAGGGATCAGCGGTATAGAAGCTACCCGCCAGATCAAGCAGAGCCTGCCTGAGACATGCGTCATTATCCACACCATCCACGAGGATCTGGCTTATCGTGAAGATGCCGAATCCGCCGGGGCCGATTTTTATATCACGAAAAGCAGGACCCAGGCTGATTTGATCCCTGTTCTGTTGGAAGTTTTTTCTCGCAGCGCTGATAAAGAAGTTCAGGCAGGTGCAAGATGAAATATTATTATGCCTTGCAGGCCGGAGAAGGATAAAAAATGATTGTCGTTAAGCCAAATTTATTAACTGATAAGTTTGATATATGTACAAAAGCCACCGAACCAGGAGGAAGAACATGAAATGGATCGATAATCTCAGGACGGGTGTCAAGCTCTTTGGCAGCTTCGGGGTCGTGGTTTTACTCATGATCGCGATCGCTGTGGTGGGTTACACTGGCATGAACACGATCAATAATGGCATGACCACTTTGTACTTTGACCGGACAGTGCCCATCCAGCAGTTGGGCATCGCCAATATGGAGGAGTCCAACCTGCGGATTTACCTCAACGGCATGATCGTCTTCCCCGAAAATGCCGCCACGTATGAGCAGAGCATCGCCACCAGTGTTAATAGCATGAACACCCAGATGGATGCCTATCGCGCCACCCAACTGGAGCCGGATGAAGTGACAGAATTGGCGGCCTTTGACAAGGACTGGCCGCTTCTGCAGCAGGAAATGACCAACATTATCGCCAAAGTCAAGGCTGGCGATAATGAAGGCGCTAAAACATTGCTGGGAAAGGGTTCACAATTCATAACAGTGTACACGAATGTGGAGACAGCCCTGAGCAATCTATCAGATATTAACACCCGCATGGCAGGCGAAATTAACACCCAGGGCGATGTGACCTTTGCGTCATCCAGAAATCTATTGATCGGGGTGGCCATATTTGGAGTCTTGCTGGCGGTCGTTTTCGGTTTCGTGATCACCCGCGCCATCGCTACCCCGCTGGCTTTCCTGACCACCCTGGCGCGCGCAATTTCGGTTGGGGACCTGGTGCGCGATGTCAGCGAGGCCGAGAAAGACAAGGTACGCCTGCGCCAGGATGAGATCGGCGATATCAGCAAGGCTTTTAATGCCCTGATCAATTACATGCAGGGCATGGGCGCGGCCGCCACTTCCATCTCCAATAATGACCTGACCGTCAGCATCACGGCGAAATCAGCCAAGGATGAGCTCGGCAACGCCTTTGCAAAAATGATCGCCAGCCTGCAGAAAGTCATCGGCCAGGTTACCGACAGCGCCAACGCAGTGGCATCCGCCTCCGGGCAACTGGCCAAGGCTTCGGAACAGTCCGGCGAAGCCACCAACCAGATCGCCACCACCATCCAGCAGGTCGCCAAGGGCACCGCCGAGCAGACCGAAGGCGTCACCAGGACGGCAGGCTCGGTCGAACAAATGAGCCGCGCCATCGACGGTGTGGCCAAGGGCGCCCAGGAACAGGCTGCCGCCGTCACCAAGGCCTCGCAGGTGGCCACCCGCATCAGCACCGCCATCGAACAGGTCACCAGCAACGCCCAGGCTGTCACCCGCGATTCGGCCGAAGCCGCGCGCTATTCATGCGATGGCGCCAAGACCGTCAAGGAAACCATCGCAGGGATGGAAGCCATCCGCAGCAAGGTCGGTCTCTCGGCCTCCAAGGTCGAAG
>CAYWXO010000178.1:0-6901 GCA_964462255.1 uncultured Thiobacillus sp.
GATGTAGCGTAATTTCAGGCGGCCAAATGATCGGCTGAGCCGCGGGTGTCGAGGCACCATCTGTCGCACTGAATAAGGGAGTGCAAGTTGTACAACCCGCTGCACCGGATAGGGAAACCTTCCAGGTTGTGCTTACGGTGGAGGCGGTCACCGTGGCATCAATAGCGTTTGGCCCCACTTCAAATTTCCAAAGTTTGCCTTTTAAATCACCCGCGTAAACGGTATCAATCGTGCCGTCACCATCGCTATCGAAGGGCACGGGGGTAGATAAGCCATTGGAGCCAGAGGATTCGGCTACGATTTTTACATAATCACCTGTACTCCATCCATCGATGCCATCATTAATAAATAAGATATAGAGGACAGCCTTGCCTGCTGCGCTGTTGTAACCATTGCCAACGATGGCTGCCCATTTGCCGTTGGCCATTTTGACGATTTGCTTGGCCTGGTTGGTCGTAGCGTGTGCGGGCGGCATATTGAAGGCATAGCCCATGTCAGCATCATGGGCCTCGGTAAACTCCCAGAACAGCGTATCAGCAGGGGCGCTGCCGGCTTCGCTAAAGGTGCCCGTGGTGGTAACTACCCCTGCGTTATTGATGATGCCAGGGTTGGTTACATCCAGCGCATAGTAGCCCTTACCGCCTGCGCCCAGGCTGCCGATGAGAACAGTGCGCCATTTGTTGCTGGCGAAAGCAGGCAGGTAAGCGTCGCCAACCATGGGCGAACCATCGACGAAATACTGGTGGTTTTTGTTGTATTTCCAATCGGTGAGCTTGCTCAAGTTGGGAAATACCGCCGAGGGGAGATAAGCCATTATTTCATTGCCAGAATGGGCGGTGGCTTGACCATCGGCACTACTCGTGAAATCGAGCGAGGCGTCGAAGCCATGCAGCATGCCATCGTTGCCGCCAATGTAAACCACGGGCATACGATGCAACTGACTGGCACGGAATGCTGCATAGCCAGGGTAGTCAACATCAGAAAAGCCGGCTTTGGGTTCACCCACATACCAGGGGCTGGAACTGACAATATCGCCCAGTACACTGGTTAGACGGGGTCGGAAATTATTGATGACGCTGGTGGAAGCACAGGTAAAGGTTCCATTAGCCCCTTCATGCGTTTGAACACCGCGCAGATAAGCGACACGTTCGGCCCCGCAGGTGTCCGTCACGCCGCTGTAATTGCTGTTCAGATAGCCCTGTGCTGCGCTGGTTAAATTGGCATAGGTAAAGGCAACCCCGTCAGATACGCCTTTGGTCAAGATGACGCGGCCGGTGGTGGGGTTTTGTGCGTTAACTTGGGTGCCGGCATCCCAGTCGGCGGTTGAATTTAGAACGGTGGTGCCCGTATTGAACTTAAATGAGAGCACTTGCCCGCTCCAATCCGCACTGGAAAATCTAGCCTGAAATACATGGCTTTTAATTTGGAGGTTAGTGGAGTTGGTGGCGACTGAAGAGGCAGATAGATCGGGTTGTGCGGCGGCATCGAAAACATTGGCCAATGAGTCGTACAGGTCAGAAGGGTTACGCACGTCGAAGAAATGATCCGGCTCACCGTCCGGAGTCGTCACGCCAGTGAGGTTGTTTTTTAGATCCCACGAGCTAGTCGGACTGCCGTATTTGGCTGCGTACCACAGGGGGTTCTTTAGTAAACCGGCTGGGCTGGCGCTTTGGGTGTAGGTTGTTCTCTTGGGGCAGCCGCAGTTGCTAGCGCTGGGGCAGCCGGTTGCGCTGACGATGCCTGCGGGCATACGAATTGTGGTGCCTGGGCAAGTATAGGTCGCAGCAGGTGAGGCGGTATTGAAGTTGGTGGCGGTGCGATAGGCGGGCGGGCTGGTTAACAAACTAAAAAAATTGGCGTTGGCTGTACCAGAACCGTCGGTCGGATTACACGTCGCCGTACCTGGAATCTTGACAGGAAAAACCGTTCCATCGGCACTAGAACCTGATACGGTATAGCCTAATTCCATGCCTGATCCGGTAGCCGATTGCACGACGGAAACCGTGATCCGCATCTGGTTGCTGGCAACTGCGGCATCATTGCAGCCCGCAACGTTAGGGCCTACGCAATACTGAATGCGCGAGATGGTGTCCATGTCGTAATCACTGCCGGCGGAGTTGTCCTCCCATGAGATTAGGAAACTGCCCGCCGTTGTGGTTTGGCTTTCGACACGTAAGTCAGTCATGCTGCAGATCGTTGATCCATTAGAACGGCAAGCGGGTACGAGGCTGATTTTTCCACTACCGACGGTCACTTCAAAACTGGGTAAGTTTTCAGCCAGGCCTACGGTATAGGTTCCCAAAGGTTGGCGCGCAGCCCAATCCGCGTTGATCGGATCCACCGCAGCAGTAGAAGAGATATCACCCCAACGGGTATTACGGAGCGTAGCATAGCTTGGTCTTAAGTCGATCGAACGGTTGGCTTTAGCTAGACCCGCGATTAGAAACCCCCCTTTCATGTGCGGTAGTTCGGGGCAAATTCCGCTAGCGGAAGAGAGATTAGGTAATGTTTTTGCATTGCAAAGGCTGTCGGTCGTCGTGCCATTGCTGCCAATGAGGTAAGAGCTACCTGCAATGCCTTCGGCTGTGCCCACCTCGTTGGTCAGTGTGGTAGGGTCTAGGCCGGTGATGTCTGAGGTAATGGTCGCACTGTCTAATGAGGTCAGCCCAGTGGAAAGTACGATAATATTGGATAATGCGCACCATTCCGTTGACGGAAGCGGGTCGGAAGAACTACTCCAAGTATCTTGCCCCAGCCCGGTAATCACCGCCGTTGCCGCACCATCATCTACCGCGTAGGCAACTGTTGCGGCTGCTTTTCCAGCGAAATAGCGCAAGGCTTCGTAATACATCTCAGAGAGTGGATTGCCCCAGTCAACACAGGTGCCTTGAGTGCCGCTAAGTAAAGCGCTGGCGCTACAGGCATAAGGCGAACTGTTGTTATAGCCACCTGCGCAGACATTTGTTGCGGTGATAGCGCCTGCAGTCGGTGTCTTATAACCCACAATATGAATGCGATTAAAGGAGTCAACAATGCCGCCATCGGTTGCGCCTTGGTTGATAAATTGGCCGGTACAGACATCGATTTCGTCCTTCGGGTCGTCATCGCCGCACACGGCGGTGCTGGTGACATCGGTATTAAGATTATTGCTCAATAGTTTTATGTTTTTTCTCAGCACGCCACCTGCCGTGTTTTTCTTGTAGCTGCCGGTTATGAGGCCAAAACGTACGCGGCGGTCAGCGTCAACATCGCTGTATTGTTGTAATAGACCGGTTGGTTTGATGGTTTCTACCGGTGTGGCGGCACGGGTGTAATACGATTTGCACTTATCTTCCAACATGCCAGGTACGCAAACTGCCACGCGTGCGGTCAGGTCACTTGCGCCAGTCAGGCGATGGCTTGCGGTGCTTGGTCGGGGCGAGGCTTCGATGGTTTGCTCATCCCATTGGCATTGCAAAATTTCGGTCATCGCCCAGGTAGGCCAAGAGCCGCTAGCGACTTTGATCAGCGGCGCTGGCGTGGTATCGGTGCCATTGACCGTATTGATGCTTCCCGCTTGAATGCCCGCACCCATATCGGTGACGTTGCACAGCGTGATGGCGGTTTGCGAATAAGGCGTAAATTTGGCGACATCGGTAGCACCGCCTGCTGGTGCGTACACTTTAGCAAAAGCATGCACATCGGGCGGCAGAAAGGCGCGTTCTAGCACTGTCGTGCCTACTGTAGTTCCGGTATTGTCGGTGGAGCGGAAGCCGCCATAAAGCACCTTGCGCACCACATCTAGCCGTGTCATTGAGGCCCAATTAAGAAAATTACCACTCCATGCCCCTGAACACTCATGACTATTGGTACCACTGGCTGCGCCAGAAGGGGAAAAGCGGCTACTGCCGTATGAATAACACTTGTTGGAATTAAAATAGCCATAGTAATTAACGGTATCGGTGTAGCTTATATCTAGCACACCATCGCCATTTAAATCCGTGTAATCGGTATAGGCTTTTTTTGATAATTCATGATCCCGCGAAAGCAATAGCATGACACGGGGTTCAGTCGAGGCGATGAACAAAGGGGATTGTGAAAGCGTTAATGCCTGAGTTGAAAGAGGCAGTAAAGTCACTGTAGCCGCCAGTAGGATACGATGTAAATTCATATTGACCTCCGTTAATACGGAAACGTGATAATTAAGGTCTGAATGTTTCTTGTAGCCAGACCACGGTATTAGGGTTGATGCCTTGGCTGCGTACGGTGATTCGATAGTAGAAAACCTCGCCACTGCCGGGGGGGATTTTTCTATTGCCTTCAATGAGGTAACGCGGTTGAGCAGAGAGGCCGGCGATGGCCGTGGCTCCGGTGAAGGTGCCGTAAGCCACGCTGGGGGCTGCGGTCATGGTTGCGTTCCATGTCGCTGTAGTCCAGCCTGCCGTGGCCCAGACTGAAGGGCCGTTGTAGCAAAGACCATCGTCTGCAGTCGTCGCGGAGGTTGATGCACCGCAGTCAGCGACGAATCCCGATATTCCGGCAATGCTTCGCGCAGAAGCCGTTACCGCATTGGTAATATCTCGTTCAGCATCGCGTAGGGTTAGCTCCGCAGATTGCATGGCAAGCGTGCGGTCGCGCATGTTGCCGGACATGCGTTCTTCCAGCATAGACATGCGCGCCGCGGTGACGCCTACCATGGTTAACACCACAAGAAAAATCAGCCCGGTAATCAGAGCCGCACCGGTTTGGCGAGCGAAAGGGGGGTTCATGGTCTTTTTGCTTAAGGTAGCCGGGTTACGCGGTTGCGTAAGCTGAGGGTGGCGACAAAAATACGGCGCAAACGGGTATCGGTGGCCGTGGTGTAAATGGCTGTACCGGTGGCGGTGCCGAGCGCACCCGCGCAATTTAGATAACGTTGTGCGGTCGCGCTAATCCCCGTGTTTTCAGAGCGGATGAGTACGCAGGCTCGCACGCTTACGACCAGGCTCCAGTTAGCGGGGGTTGCGGTGTAAAGATTGGCAGACTGATCGCCATCGGTGTCAACACCATAGAGAAACTGCAAGTCTTCAACGTTAGAAATGATAGGTTGGGGATCAACAGTGGCATCAACATTACTATCGCATTCAAGCTCTAAATTGGGCGCGTCTAATGAAATGATTTCTTGTGCAACGACGGAGCCGGTGACCGCGCCTTCACAATCACGGTCTCCAGCAACTGCATCGTGTTGGATAGTGACGGTGTCCGCTGCGCCGCTTGTTCCATTGGTGCCACCAATCGGGGTGCCGCTGAAGCCGGCGGATGGCGGCACCGAGCTGGATGGCATATTCCAATAGCCTGCCTGGCGAATGCTGCGACCAAGAACATCAAGGGCAAAGCGGCCTGATTCTTGGATGCGAGCATTTTGATCTTGCACGCGGTAAGTTTGATTGCTGCCCACATAAATCGAACCGATGCCGACCAATAACACTAGACCTAGCGTCAGTGAGATCATCAGTTCAATCAGCGTGACCCCGCATTGCAGAAGAGGCGGGCGATGAAAAGCGCAAATGTTGTTCATGGCGCAAACCGGGTAACAAAGCTCTGGGTGATGTTGCCAGCCGATGCTTTTTCTGTCCAGGTCACCGTAATGTCATATATTCGGCTGGGATTGGCCGCGTTTAGGGGGCAATTTATACAGAGTACTGTCCCAGCGCCCCCCGGCAAGAGAATGGCATTGTTGGTCTGCCATTGGTAATGATCTGTTAAGGTCATGTTGCCAACTGTGCAACCTCCGGTCATGCAGTTTGGATTTGTCGGGATGGCAGTCGTGAGATTGTCGTAATTACCGGCGGTAACGCCTGCCAAGTTGGATCGCATTCGATCCGCTATGTCATAAGTTTGCTGTGAGGCGATAGAGCGGTAATAAGCGATCTGATTGCTCTTGAGGCTATTGGCTTGGAGACCGGCCAGTCCCAGCAAACCAATAGAGAGCACGACAACCGCGATTAAAATTTCGAGCAGTGTGAAGCCGTTTTGCTGACGCAAACAGGTCGAATTCGGCTGGGAAATGGTCGCAGAAATGGTCGCAGAAATGGTCGCAGAAATGGTCGCAGAAATTTTTATGGGCATAGCAGATTAGTTCCAGAAACATCTTCAATGGAATCGGCATTGCTGTCTGTAGCGCGGCGTGCTCTGCCTGTCAAGGAAATGACTAATCCACGCGCTTCTATGGCACCCCGGCTGTCACAGATACGAAAAGTCCCGATGTTAGACGTGGAACCGGTTCTTTGGAATTCGACCCAGCTACCCGCGTTAAAGCAGAGCGTGTTACTTTCTAGCGCCGGCCAGACTCGCAATATCTCTTCTGCGGCATCAACCACTCGATCACTGTCGGCATCGACAAATACCGTCCAGCCTTTCGACCATCCAGTACTGGTGCCACTGCATGCCGTTGCCGCGTCGGCGTTTTTTAAAACGGTGATTACGGCATTCCTCTTGACCGCTTCGCTCTTGGCAAAAGTTAAGGCGAGTGTCAGCTCATTGATTTGCGTCGCTAAGCGTGTGTTGAGCAGAAAATCCCTGAAGCTAGGCACCGCTACAGTCAGCATGATCGCCGCAATGCTGATGGAAACCAGCAGTTCTATCATCGAAAATCCGTGTATTGGGCGAACAAGTGACATTTGATTTGATGACATCTCAACGTATCGAATTGTTGACCAGTATAGAGCAAATCTTTACACACATTTTTTTCACAGCTGAACGTCATTTACGTCTCGACTCTTCGCATTTTGATGATAACTGTTGTTGAACTGGAGTGAAGGATGTATTTGTCGTTATAAGGGCCGAGTGTGGTACTGCCCAATTGGTAGGTTTTGGTGTCTGTATAACCCGGTGAGGGTTCTTTGTTGCGCGCGAGGACATAAAGTTTGATGGCGTCGACATT
>CAYWXO010000179.1:0-219 GCA_964462255.1 uncultured Thiobacillus sp.
GCCAATTATTTCAGGAAGAACGGGCGAAGCTGAATTGACACTCGAAGAAATGGGAAAACGCATGATCAACCTTGCCATCGATAAGAATAACGGAAACCTAAGCGCGGCTGCCGAGCAACTAGGAATTACCCGGCAGACACTTTATAACAAGATCAAAAAATCAGGACAATGATCGGTCGAAACCTCCATTTTCAAATCATTTTCAGGATTGTATTGATT
>CAYWXO010000179.1:229-6895 GCA_964462255.1 uncultured Thiobacillus sp.
TGGCTTCAGGACAATCGCTCACCCTGATTTTGTTGTGCTTTTTCTTTGTCCTGATTTTGATTATAAACCTGATCAAATACCTGAATTCGACCAACCAAAAAATAAGCTACTTTTTGGAATCTGTTCAAAACGAGGATTCGACCCTTTCGTTTCCGCCGAATATTACCGACAAACCTGTCCGCGAAATCTATCAGGGCCTCAATAAGGTAAATAAACAAATTCAGCAACTGAAAATTGAAGGCCGGCAACAGGAACAATATTTTCAGACGTTGCTGGAGCATGTTGCCACCGGAATTGTCACTTTTAATACCAAAGGGTTCGTCCTTCATGCCAACTCGGCTGCCAAAAAAATGTTGGGAGTCGACGTGCTCACGCACATCAATCAACTGGAACGGGTTAACCGGAACCTTTTTCAGGCCATAAAGAATATTAACCCGTTTGAACAGAAGCTGGTTTCAGTTACTACAGAAAGGGGAATTATTCAGCTTTCGATCAAGTCTACTTCTTTCAAGGCAAAAGAAAACGAGTTGATTTTGTTGTCGATTCAGGATATTAGGAATGAATTGGACGAAAAGGAACTGGATTCGTGGATGAAGCTGATCCGTGTACTGATGCACGAAATTATGAATTCGATTGCACCCATCACTTCGCTTTCGGAAAGCCTGTGTAAGTTTTTCACCATCGACGGACGACCTGCACTTCCAGAAGAGGTGACTGATGCGACGATTGAAACGACCCTGCGCGGATTGAATGTTATTAAAGAACAGGGTAATGGCCTGATGCTGTTTGTAGAATCGTATCGAAAACTAACCCGGTTGCCCAAACCAGACAAAGTCATTTTTAAAATGGAAGATTTGGTGAACCGGATCAAAGTTCTGTATTCTTCGCTCGAAAACAGCGAAAAGGTTAAGTTGGCAGTCACCATTTCCCCGCCGGATATGGAACTTTTTGCTGATGAAAACCTGATTTCGCAGGTGCTGATCAACCTGACAAAAAATGCGTTACAGGCCAACGAAAAAAATCCGGATGGCAAAATCCAGATTACCATCGGAATTAACTCAGAACATCGTCCCCAAATACGTGTAACCGACAACGGGCCGGGTATTCCGGATGAAATACTGGAGCAGATTTTTGTACCTTTTTTTACCACCCGCGAAAACGGTTCTGGTATTGGATTGAGCCTTTCGCGACAAATTATGCGGTTGAATGGTGGAAGCCTTCAGGTAAGGTCGGTCTCAGGAAAAGAAACAGTTTTCACTATACAATTTTGATTTTGACGTGCAATTAACTGCTCATTACCAGAGTCTTACAGGCACAATCATTACATAATTGCGACTCAGCTCTATCTTTCTAATTTGTTCAGTTTGTAAAACCGAATCTCGTTTTCATACTGGTCGCTTTCCAGTTTGACGATGTTGTTGGAAACGGCAATAACCTTCCGGTTAAACGGTTGCCCTGAACCTATCTTTTTCAGGCTTTCAATCTGTACCGGTGTCAGCTAATCGGGCTTTCCCATATCGATATAGGCCGGATAAATGTCGTTCGAGCGGTATCCAATCCGATACTTCCAGAAAGTACTTTCCGTCAGGAACATTTTTCACTTCTACGACCTGTTTTCCGATGAGTGCTGCAGGAACAAGTTTGCCATAATAACCAAGATTGTTTCAATTTGAATTTTGTGGCTTTACTTGGATTTACAGCGGAATCCCCGATATACATCAGAAAATTTCCGATATACAGAATTATATCTCAAAACAAACAATCTCCCCAATCTCAATCCTGGGTAGCATTACTTTTGATGCATTTCCCACGGTTTGCACCTCAAGTTTTTTCCCGGCAACAACAGCATAGACGCTTGCCTTTCCTATAGGGATATTGAGCTTCACCCAAATATCTGTTAAGGCAACGGGATCTTCATGCACTTCCGGGTGGGATGGAGTTTTTCTGGTGGCCGACCAATTGACCAGATGTATCATGTATCTTTCCGGCCGCTTTTCTTGCTTGTTTGCAGGCTGATAGGTCAGGGTAACTTCACAACTCAAGGGGGCATTTGTTTCGACCAAACGATTTGGCAAAATCTGATTGATCAAGTTTTTAAAGACTTCACGGTAGACCCAATATCCTTTTTCGTAGTATGCCTGACCGAGGGGAAAGCCGGCTAACCCAACCTTTCCACTGGTTGCCACGGCTGCAAATTCAGTGGCATGATCGAAGGGTGTCTGTTTGTGACTGGTAAAATGTTCGGCTGACCGTTGAAATAGTGGCTCGCCCAATTGAGCTTCCGATTTTGCAGGTGAGGAAACTTTCCATTGTGAAGCTCCTCCATACAAGGCATAGGCATAACCGGGCATATCCGGAAAAAGATGATCCCCGGCCACAAGATAAGCCGGATTATACGGGGATTGGCCGCTGAACGACAAACCATATTTTTGTAGCCAGGATTGAGTTGTTCCTGTAATTACCCCTCCGTTGTGAGAAACAAGCACCGAACCACCGGCTCCTATAAACTGATGCAGACGGTCAACGGTTTGTTCATCCAGATTTAATTCATCCGGAACAATCACCAATCCATACCTCTCCCATGCCATTTCCGGCTCCAGAACATCAAATTGCACATGCAGCTCAATCAGCATCTTGGAGATACCGAACAGATAATTTTGATTTAATTTTCCCAATGGCTGACTTGGAATCAAAAGTACCGCCTCCGTAACCGGAGCCGCCTGCTCCAGCCAGGGTTCAATCTCCTTGATTTTTCCAAAGGATTTTCCAAGAACGTGGTAAACGGCTTTGTCCAAAACACCATCGGGCGGCATTTGGTCGCCAACATCGCAGCGACCGGCATTTGCAACCAGACTTTTAAGTTCTGCTTCCAGCTGTTGTGGGAGTTTTAACCCACCGAAATCGGCCCAGGAGGAGACAAAACGCCCCGTCATTCCATACACCGGAATGCCAAAATTTCGCTGATACCGCAGTTGCAAGGGAGCATAAAAATACCCCCAATGCGGATCTGTCGGCAAGGCTTCAATATCGATGTTATCCAAAAATTCGGCCCTTTCGCTCACTTTGCTCAATCCGATGTCATTAAAATCCACATGACAGTCAGGTCGTGTGGTGTGTACCAAATCCCTCATCCGACGATGAAACTCAATAAAATTCCTGTTTTGATGGGTCCGCTGAACCTCTTTGTCGAACGGATCCTTTCCCAAGGCTTTGATTTGCCCCACACATGCCTGGCAATAACACTCCGGTGCAATAGGCTCTGCCATATCCAGCCAGGCTCCATCCAGCTCATATTTAGACACAAACTCCTGAATATGATTGGCCATCAGGTCGACAAAATCCTTGTTACCCAGACAGAGTGCGGTCCATCCGGGTGTTTCCCCTGCCTTGGGCCGGTAATCCGACCCATCGCGTTTGCGCATATTCCATTCCGGATGTGTTTCTGCCAGGTAATTGTCCCAGGCAGTGCAGTAATAGGCATAAACTGCTATATTTCTTTCCCGGCAGGCTTTTACCTGTTCTCCAAGCAAATCAAACGACAATCCAGGATGTACCGGACCATATTTACTGGGATAGTAAAAATAGCCGTGCATATCCTTGGCAAACACCACAATACTATCCAGGTTTCCGGCAACCACCCGATCGCCCCATTCCTTGCGATTGAAGTTGGCCCCAATCCTGGGTACATGCTTCGAATTATGAAAATCGAGATGCACCTTCCTCCATGGCATCTTTTTTTGCATGGCGAAGCGGGGATCCTTCCAGAATTTTAGACCATCGCTTGTATAAGGGGCTGGGCTATTGGCTGAATCGCCAGCCTGAACGGGTGTGACTTGCATGGCAACAACACCACAACCTAAAGTTGAGACAAATTGACGTCTGTTAAATAGTTGGCTCATCAGAAAGGATTTTTTATGGTTAATTCATCCTGAATGGCACTTCCAATCTCAGGAGTTTTAAAATAGGTGCATTTACAGGATGGATCGGGAAATTCTGTTAAGACAAGAGATAGATTACGGGTATTTCCCATACCAAATTCTTTATTACCAGCTTTCAAATGACAGGCAATCCCATCGGGTCTGACAGACCGGTCGGCAATTGGTTCTTTTTCTATAGACTCATAATCTATGACAAATTTACCAAGATCAGCTCCGTCCAATCCAGCAAATTGCCCGTTTTGCTCAGGGTTTAAGCAAAAAACCAGCGGACCCCGCATTACAACAACCCTTCCGGCTTGTTTTTGAACTCCCCGAATAAGGCGCCAATCCATTTCCATATTCATTTCAATGGTATCCCCATCCGTCCATAACCGGTATATCTCGAAATAACCCATTGACTTGGAAATGTTCGATGCCGGTTTTTTGTTTATCAGGATATTACCAGTTTGGCACCATCCAGGGATTCTCAATTTAACACGAAAATGTGACGGAAGTGTCGGGCTGACATGAAAGGTGACCTTCCCTGAATTGGGATAATTCGTCTCCTGTCTGACATTTAGTGAAAATCCGACCATGTCGATATTTGCGGTAGATTCTAAGTACTGGTTGATTATTAAGGTGTTCACAGCGTGATAATAGACCAACAATGGCAACTCAGCAATGATCCTGCGGTAATTATTGGGACAGCAGTAGGTATCGGTATTGTGGTATTTCCGATTGCCTTCGAGGGGTGTGAAATAACGAAGTTGTCGCCCATCTGGTGACTGTGCTCCGAACAGGGCATTGTAGATTGTCCTTTCAATCAGGTCGCCAAATATCGGATCTCCACTGATTCTAAGAAGGTTATCATAGATTCGGATTTGATAGGCGGTAGCACATGTCTCACCTAATTCACCCCTTCCATCCTGGTCATTTGTCCAAATTTCAACTTGACCAACGCCACCACTGATCACCATGCCATTGCCTGTTGAAATAAAATCAAGGGCAACTTTCGTAGGCTCAATAAGATTCTCATTCCCCAATATCCTGAAAAGCTCAATCTGGGCAAGGGATGCAGCAAGGTAGGCATAAACATGCCCATAAATCAGGTTCTTCCTGCCTATAACAATTCCCGGATTCCATTCCTGGATTTTAAGCTTGTTTACACAAAAATCCAGATACACCTGATCCCTGGTAATTTCATACAGGGTAAGCATTGTCCGGTGGATGCCGGTAATCCCGACATGTAAACCAACCCTGGTAGATTTCTCCCACTCATTGTTGATTGGATCCCAGTTGTTGATCAGGTATTTTGAAGCTTTTTTCGCCGATTCCAGGGATTCATTTTCATCAAAAAACCTATAATTACTCAACAACCCATAAATGATATAGCCAACCTCATGAATATCCCACAACTTTTTTATTCTGCTGCCAGGTTTCATGTTGCCGATGTATCCATCGGATTCCTGTGTCGCAATTATGGTGTGAACCAAATGTTCTTTGAGTGCTATCGTCTGTTTGTCTGCGGTATAAGCAGCAAACCTAACCGTTGCATCGATCAGTTTTCCGAGCCCCACGTATCCTTCGTCTGAGGTATCCTTATGGGTAAAAGAATATAAAAAATCTTTGTCGACATCAATTTTAAGCAGGTTATTGTGGATGGTAATATCAATTCGGCGCCCTATTTCACCTCCGATTTTAATATTTTCATATTTGAGCGGTAAAAACTGGTCTTTGTGGTGAATGGCCATAAATGAATGGCCGGTTGCTGGTATTCCATCATTGTTGCCTGCAGTCGCCTTCATCAAATGGCTGCCAGCAATTCCGACCCCAAGTGAGGATATAAAATGCCGTCGGTTGAATTTCGATTCCATTTTGCTATTCTAATGATAAGTTGCATTCATATTTTTGTCCGGATCCTTGATTATTTCTGAACATCTCTTAAGACTTCAGTGGCTGCTGCAGTTCGAACCAACTCCCCTGGTGGACGGTCAAATTCAAGTTTGAGGACTAGAACCGTATTGCACATCTCGTTGGTTGGCAGGCTAATTAAACGCAGGTAGGCTTTTTTTACCAAATGATCCTGTGGTGCAAACTCCAGTTCAAATTCTATTTTTTGACCTGTATTTAGTAAAATGGCACTTTTAGGCGCATCGGTAAACGGTCTAAGCTTCACCACGTTGCCTTCAGGATCCTTGTTTAAATGGACATACAGGGTGTTTTCCCTTTTGGTAAGCATCACATTCATGTTCGATGTCAGGTGTGAGGCAGGCTCTGTCCCTTCGAACGATTCTTTTACCGTTTTGTACCACTGCCCGATGTTCTCCAAAATATGGCTGCTTTGATACGGAATGAGACCTTTAGGATCAGGCCCGACGTTGAGCAAATAGTTGGCATCGCGTGACAGGTATTTGTCGATGCTGCGCATCAGGTGGCGGTCGTTGTAATAGTCTTCATTTTTCCGGAAGCCCCAGCTTTCTATCCCCACGGCCTGACAGGCTTCCGTCGGGCGTTCGAAACGTAAATGATCGTCTTTATCGTAATCCCGCTCGGGAGTGCTGAAATCTCCCTGATCAAATCCACGGTTGTTAATTACAGCATTGGGTTGCAGCTTTCGGATCATCTGGTTGATGGAGGGATCGACCACCCCCATCCGGTTGGCATCCCACCAGAAACCATGAATTTCGCCATAGTTGGTGCAAAGTTCCCGCACTTGTTCCCTCACAAATTCAATGTATTTTGCCTGATC
>CAYWXO010000180.1:0-6890 GCA_964462255.1 uncultured Thiobacillus sp.
TGCGCAGCATCTTCGACGCGTAGTAGGCGAGCGTCCACAGGCTGAGGACGAAAATGATCAGAGTGAACAGGGTGACGCGGGTATTCAGCGAGCGTTGCAGTAGTCCGATCATAATGGCTCCAGATAGCAATCAAGAAAGTCTTCAAGAAAAGCCGGCACAATGTCTAAAACGCAAAATGTCTAAAACGCAAAATAGCGCTGCCCTTCGCTGCGCAATTTAGCCCGTACGTTATTGTAATCCGGGAAGAGCGCCGCCACCTCACGCCAAAACGCGGGCGAGTGGTTGCGTTGTCGGAAATGCGCTAGTTCGTGGCAGACAACGTAATCAAGCTCAACGGGGCTCGCTTTGATTAGCCGCCAATTCAAACTCACCACACCTTTCGCCGACAAACTTCCCCAGCGCGTGCGTGCATCTGAAACACGCAGCGGCGGAACCGACAAGCGTGCGCGCGCCGCATGCAAGGCAAGACGCTCCGCCAGCACTGCTTTGGCTTGCTGTTGATACCACTTTTTGACCAGGCTGGCCGCCACCTCGGCAGGTGCGGCGCAATGCAAACACTCATCTTCCCGCTTGATTAAGGGTTTGCTACTAGCCGGCAATAACAACAACGTTAACGTGCCGCCACGCCAAGGTAATTCAGCGCCATCCAACCAGTGAAAAACCTGCGATTGAATGACCGACAAACGCGTTTTGATCCAGGCGGTATGCTGCGTTATAAATTGGTCGATATTTTCTTGCGCCAGCCGTATCGGTGCGTTGACCACAATACCGCCGTTTGGGTCCACTTTTAGCGCCAAACCACGACGACGACTGCTCCGCCGCAAACAATACGGCGGCAATGCCACGCCGGCTGGAAAAGCACGCATTTCTTCACTGCGCAAAATCGTGGAACGCGAAGATTTGAATACGCTCATCGGGGTGCCGTCATGGTCTTCGATTAGGCTGGGTCGGCTTAGTCGTTTCACTGAAATAGCTGATGCGTGAACGCGGACTAAGGTAATCAAACACGACTTTCGGCAGTTGTGCCGGCCTTAACGTGCTCACCACCGATAAATCAGTTTCATCCGCCAGATTGAGCATTAGCGCTTCTTCTTTCGGCACCGTTGCGTCGTATAGCAATAAGGTGGGCTGCAATAATTTACCGGGGTTTACATTGACCACCAACGCAATCGAATCGTTATTCAAACGCACGATGCTACCTGGCGGGTAAACCCCCAAACAGCGCACAAATTGTTGCATGAAGGCGGCATCGTATTTAGCGCGATCACGTTTGAACATGACCGATAAAGCCTGCGATGGTGTCAATGAATCGGCCGGGTTAACACGATTACAAGCATTGTCAAACGCATTGGCAATGGCGGCGATGCGCGCGAGTTTGCCTATGCGTCCTCCAGCAAGCCCTAATGGAAAGCCGGCACCATCAAGCATTTCGTGATGTTGCTCAATCACTTCTCTCGCACCGTCAGGTAAAGCGGGGAGTTTTTCGGCCAGCTCCATGCCGTAAACCACATGCTGCTGATAAAAATTACGTTCGGCGGTTGTCCAAGGGGTTTTCTTCAACAATATCTGGCTGGGTACGCGTTCTTTGCCCAAGTCGTGCAGCAAGGTGCCCAGCCCCAAGTCGCACATTTCTGCGGCATTCAGGCCCGATTCACGCCCCAGCATCAACGCTAACATGGTGACGTTGAGCGCGTGGTAATAAGCACCATCGTCGCCATTTTTGGCATTCATCAAATGCAGCAGGACATCTTTTTCCGACAACAACGAATCAACCAATCCCACAATCAGGCTCTGCGCTTGCTTGATCGATTCTTGCGGCCGCGCAAACAAGTTACGCAACATGCCTTTAACCGAGGTAATGCTGCCAACAAACTGTTTTTCGCAGCGACCATAAGCTTCGCGCTGCTGGGTAATTTTTTCGCGCCGTTCCTTCTTTTCCTGCCACATTGCCGCAATTTCGGGGTCAATTTCTTGCGTTGGCACGGCAATCGGGGTTTCCACTTTATCGGGCGGCAGCGGCGCAACATCGCTTTTGCCAGGCACGAAAAGAATCTCAGTCAAGCCTAGTGATCGCAACGCCTTAATCTGCTTTTCATTGCGAATCTTGAAACTGCTGAATAAGAAGGGGTGATCCATCCAGACTTCCAGGCGAATGAATAATCCGACTCTGATCTGATCAATCGGAATGCGCTGTTCGTCTGGATTCATGAAAGTAAAGGTGATTTATTGGGTAAGTGGAAGAAAGAAGTGACTATTTTTTTCGCGCTATGAGCGCAATTATGCCATTTCAACCGCTACATTCGCTGATGGCGCTGCGCTGCTGCCGGCGACTTGCGCATGAATCGGCGCAAACGGTTCATTTTGTACGATGTCCACCAAGCGCTCGCGCACTAATTCAAGCAGCGCCAAGAAAGTGACTACCAGCGCAGAACGCCCCGCCTTCGCGTCGAATAATTCGGTAAACAGCGTGCGGCCAGCCGCTTGTAAATGCTTGAGGATACGGCTCATGTGTTCGCGCACTGACAGCTCTTGCCGACCAATCCGATGATGTTTTTGCATGGCAGCCCGCTTCAAAATCGAATTCCACGCGTCCAGTAAATCGTCACTCCCCACCAACGGCAGCCGTTTCACCGCCAGTTGCGCGACGTAAACACCGACCATTTGAAAATCACGGCCCAATTGCGGCACACCTTCCAGGTTGCGCGCCGCCAACTTCATTTGTTCATATTCCAGTAATCGCCGCACCAGTTCTGCGCGTGGGTCATGTTCGTCGCCCACCACTTCAATTTCTTTGCGCGGCAATAACATGCGCGATTTAATTTCAATCAACATCGCCGCCATCACCAGATATTCCGCCGCTAACTCCAATTTTTTTTGCCGCATCACTTCCACATAAGTGATGTACTGTTTGGTGAGCGCAGTCATATTGATGTCGAGCACATTCAGGTTATTGCGACGGATCAGCCAGAGCAATAAATCGAGCGGCCCCTCAAAAGCGTCCAGAATGACTTCCAACGCATCAGGCGGAATGTATAAATCGGTGGGCAGATCCGTCCAGAGTTCACCTTGCACTTTGGCAAGGTGGCGAATTTCAACTTCGGCAGCATCAACACGCTCCAGGACCTCGTTCATTGCCCAGCCTCACGCCGCCCCCGTTCTTTGCTGCTTTTCAGCGCCACGCTGTAATTGACATTAAACGTGCCGAATTCGGCTATGGCGACAAACAGCGCTTCGGTCAGGCGCAAGCGCCAAGCCGCCCCCAACTGGATATCACATTCAGCTTGGGCATTTTGATAATGCAGCGTCACCGGGCAACCGGCCCCCTTGCCTTCCTGGTAATCTTTTAACAGATCAATCAGGCGGCGTAACCTTGCCATGTCCCAGGCGACAACGTTGTTCAGCACCAGCTTCAGCCCAGTCGCAAAGCGCGTGCGCGCCATGTCGATATCCATGACTTCTTCAGCGGTAACGCGCATGCCGCCGGAATAACTGTCTTCGCTGGCTTTGCCGGCAACGATGAGCAACGCATCTTCTTTCAACAAGGTGCGATTGGCATCAAACAACTCGCTGAAGATGGCAATTTCAATTTGTGCGCTGCGATCGTCCAGCAAAATGCTGGCCATTTTGCCGCGCCGCGTCATTTGTGTGCGGATGCCGGCGATGGTGCCGGCCATCAATTGCAGATTGGGCTGCGGTTTGACCTCTTTCAAGCTGCGCTCAACCAGACCTTTCAAAGCCGCACGATCGGCATCAAACGGGTGACCGGACAGGTATAAACCCAGCGCTACTTTTTCCTGGATCAAGCGTTCTTTCAACGACCATTCCGCCGCTTTCAGCAAAGCCGGCGGCGTTTGTGCGTCGATTTCGCCAAATAATGAATTTTGTGCGGCGTTGGCATGCTGCGTTTCCGCCCATTCCATCGCCAGCCCCACGCTCATCAGCACAGCATGACGATTCGGGTGCAGGCTATCGAAAGCGCCGGCCCGCACCAGCGCTTCCATGACGCGACGATTGACCAAACGCCGATCAACCCGCCGGCAAAAATCAAACAAATCTTTGAACGCGCCGCCGGCCGCACGCGCCGCCAATAGGCTGTTGATCGCCCCTTCTCCAGTGCCCTTCACCGCACCGAGGCCGTAATGGATTTGCTTAAGATTCACCGGCACAAAGCGAAATCCCGACTGATTGACGTTGGGCGGCAAGACGGTGATGCCATTCTTGATCGCATCCTCAACGAAAATCTTGACGCTGTCGGTGTCATCCATATCAGCAGATAAAGTGCCGGCCATATAAGCGGCGGTATGATGCGCTTTTAACCAGGCGGTCTGATACGAAACCACGGCGTAAGCCGCCGTATGCGACTTGTTGAAGCCGTATTCGGCAAATTTCTCCATCAAGTCGAACAACTGCATGGCCAGCTTTTCTTCGTAGCCTTTTTTCTTGGCGCCCTCGCGCATGATGTCGCGATGCTTGGCCATTTCCTCAGCCTTCTTTTTACCCATCGCCCGCCGCAACAGATCGGCACCACCGAGCGTATAGCCGCCAATAATCTGCGAAATCTGCATCACCTGTTCTTGATAGACGATGACGCCGTAAGTCGGCTCCAGACATTCCTTCAAATCAGGGTGGAAATAATCGATGCTCTGTTTGCCTTTTTTACGCAGAATGAAGTCGTCCACCATGCCGGAACCGAGCGGCCCCGGCCGGTAGAGCGCCAGTACGGCGATAATGTCTTCAAAGCGATCTGGCTCCAGTTTGGTCAACAGCTTTTTCATGCCGTCCGATTCCAGCTGGAAAATGGCGGTGGTATTGGCTTTTTTCAGAATGTCGTAGGCGGCTTTGTCATCCAACGGTAAAGTTTCCAGCGGGTTTTCCACCCCCACATTCCAGGTTGGATCAAGCTGTTTAATGTATCGCACCGCCCAGTCAATGATGGTCAGGTTGCGTAAACCGAGGAAGTCGAACTTGACCAGGCCAACCTTTTCCACATCGTCCTTATCGAACTGCGACACAACGGAATCGGAACCCTCGACGTTGTAGAGCGGACAGAAATCGGTCAGTTTGCCCGGTGCGATCAAGACGCCGCCGGCATGCGTGCCGACGTTGCGTGCCAGCCCTTCCAATTTGCGCGCAAGATCGAATAACGCTTTGACCTCTTCTTCCTGCTCGTAACGCGTTTTCAACTCGGGCACTTGTTCCAGCGCTTCATCCAGCGACACGTTTTTGCCCGGCTGATTGGGGATCAACTTGGAAATCTGATCGCAGAAGGTGTAGGACAAATCGAGTACGCGACCGACGTCACGCACCACCGCGCGCGCGGCCATGGTGCCGAAGGTGGCAATCTGCGAGACCGCATCAGCGCCATATTTTTCGCGCACATATTCAATAACGCGACCACGGCCATCCTGACAAAAATCAACGTCAAAGTCGGGCATGGAGACCCGTTCCGGGTTGAGGAAGCGCTCAAACAACAAGGCGTAAGCGAGGGGATCCAAATCGGTAATGCCTATCGAAAAGGCAACCAGCGAACCGGCCCCCGACCCCCGCCCTGGCCCTACCGGTACACCATTGTGTTTTCCCCAGTTGATGAAGTCCGCCACGATCAAGAAGTAGCCGGGAAAGCCCATCTGAATGATGGTGTCGAGTTCCAGCTCTAACCGCGATTCGTATTCTTGCAAGCGTGTCGCGCGAACAGCGGCATCGGGAAAAAGCACCAGCATGCGTTTGGCCAAGCCTTCGCGGGCAAATTGGCGCAAATAGTCATCCAGCGGCATCCCCGCCGGCGTTGGAAAATCCGGTAACTTGCTTTTGCCTAATTCCAAGATCAGATTGCATCGCTTGGCAATTTCGAGGCTGTTTTCCAGTGCATCCGGCAAATCGGCAAACAACTCGACCATTTCCGCTTGCGTCTTGAAATAATCGTCTTCGGTGAAGACTTTCGGACGCCGTTGGTCGGTGAGAACGTAGCCCTCAGAAATGCAGACGCGCGCTTCATGCGCCATGTAATCGTCACGCTGCATAAACTCGACCGGATGCGTCGCCACCACCGGCAAGCCCAGGTCGGCCGCCAATGCGACGGCATGAGCAACATGGCTATCGCATTCCGGCCGGCCATCGCGTTGCAATTCCAGGTAATAACGATTAGGAAAGCGCGACATCCAGTCTTTAGCCATCCGGCGGGCGCTATCGAAAGATTCATTGACCAAGGCGACACCGACATCGCCCAAATGACCGCCAGAAAGCGCAATCAGGCCGGCGGTGCTGGCGCAATCAAACCAGTCCGGCTGCAAGATAGCGCGCCCCCGGTGCATATTGGTGCGATAGGCGCGCGTCAGCAATGCACATAAATTGCGCCACCCTTCGGTGTCTTGAACCAACAACAACAAGCGAGTTGGCTTATCAGACGACGCTAACGGCGCCACCCAAATATCGCAGCCAGCAATCGGTTTGATGCCCTTCTTGCGGGCGGCGGAATAAAACTTCACTAAGCCGAAAACATTGCCCAGATCGGTCAATGCCAGTGCCGGCATGGCGTCGTCCTGAGCTAATTTGATCGCGTCATCAATGCGCAGGATGCTGTCCTGGATCGAATATTCGCTATGAAATCGGAGATGGGCGAAACGCGGTGAAGCGCTTGGAGAATGGGGGGGGGAGAGAAGCTCGGACATGGGTGAATTCTAATTCAAGCCTGCGCAAACTGGACAGGAATCCAAAATCACACTTTTGCACGCATTCGCTTATAAGCTAAAAGTTTGGCCACAAAAAATCCGTAGCAACAAAAAAGCCGCATCGAATGCGGCTTTTTATTAATTGTTTTGGTGGGTGCTGACGGGTTCGAACCGCCGACATTCGCCTTGTAAGGGCGACGCTCTACCAACTGAGCTAAGCA
>CAYWXO010000181.1:0-6858 GCA_964462255.1 uncultured Thiobacillus sp.
CTGGTGACCTACCGCTTACAAGGCGGTTGCTCTACCAACTGAGCTATGTCGGCAATGGGAAGCTTGTAAAACTTGCCAAGCCGCTATTTAACCACTTTTAGCTGCGGTTTGCCACGGGGGGGCGCTACATTTCTCTCAATTTCCTGACCTTCAATCGGCTCAGCATCTGTTGCATCGTCTTGCGCATCAGGCTGTCCCGGGGGTTCAAATCCCATGCCTTCGCCAGTTTCACGTGCATAAATTGCAATCACGTTTTCGACCGGTATTTCGATCGAATGCGACATGCCACCGAAGCGAGCAGAAAAAGTAACCCACTCGTTATCCATGTGAAAATTTCGCACCGCGCCGGGAGCCACATTCAACACAATCATCCCATCCTTGATGTACGCTTGTGGGACACGTGTCAGCCTATTAACACGTACGGTCAAATACGGAGTGTAACCGCTATCAACGATCCACTCGTAAAGAGCGCGTAAAAAATAGGGCTGTTGAGAAAGTGAAGTATCAGACATGAACTTACTTGCGCATGGCTTTTTCAACCGGCGTCAGTGCCTCAATAAACGCGGGCCGGGTAAATAAACGTTCAGCATACTTCAGCAAGGGTGTCGCCTGCTTGGGCAACTGAATTCCATAGTGATCAAGCCGCCATAACAAAGGTGCAATGGCAACATCCAGCATGGAGTAATCATCACCCAGCATGTACTTCTGCTTATTGAAGATAGGCGCGATCTGCGTCAGATTGTCTCGCACAATCATGCGTGCTTTCTCGGCCACCTTCGACGTTCCATGCACGATTTCCGGCAGGTGCGAGAAAAGATCACGCTCAAAATTGTGCAAGAACAAGCGTGCCCGTGCCCGCATCACCGGATCAGCCGGCATCAACTGCGGATGAGGAAAGCGCTCGTCAATATACTCATTGATGATATTTGACTCGTACAGCGTCAGCTCCCTTTCAACCAGAATGGGAACTTGGCTATAAGGATTCATGGCAACAATCTCATCGACTTTTTCGGTGAGATCGACATCCTTGATCTCGAAGTCCATCCCCTTTTCGTACAGAACAATCCGACAGCGCTGACTAAAGGGGCAAGCAGTACCTGAATAAAGAATCATCATAGTGAGTTAACGCGTGCTTAATGCACGTCCTTCCAGAATTCCTTCTTAAGATAGAAGGCGATCACATAAAATACACTCAGAAACAACAGCACAACCAAACCAATCCGCATGCGATCACCCTTGGCAGGCTCACCCATCCAGCTGAGATAGTTGGTCAAGTCGCCGACCATTGCATCATATTCAGCCAACGTCAGCTTACCGGGTTTGACCAACTCAAAACGCTCGATGACATGATGCTCTTTGCCATCTTCACCTTTTACACTGCGATAGACCGGTGCCAGATGACCTTGCATTTCTTGCATAACATGCGGCATACCGACCTTATCAAACACGCTATTGTTCCAGCCGGTCGGACGGCTATCGTCGCGATAAAAACTGCGCAAATAGGTATAAACCCAGTCCGAACCGCGTGAACGCGTAATCACCGACAAATCGGGCGGCGGTGCGCCAAACCAAGCTTTGGCATCTTCAATACGCATGGCAATGCGCATGGTTTCGCCCGGCTTCTCGGCAGCGTAAAGCAGATTCTCTTTGATCTGCAGTTCAGTCAGGCCTAGATCCTGCATGCGGTTGTAACGCATATAACTAGCCGCATGACAATTGAGGCAGTAATTGACGAAGACGCGCGCACCCCGCTGCAATGACTCCTGATCGTTCAAATTGATTGGCGCATGATCCAGTTTCAGGCTAGGGCCTGAAGCCATGGCCAACATCGGCAAAGCCAATAGTATGAATAACAGCTTTTTCATTGGGTCACCCTTTCTGGAACTGGCTTGGTCGTATCATTCCTGGTGTACCAAGGCATCAACAAGAAGAACGCGAAATACACCACCGACAAAATTTGCGAAATCAAGGTATACAGCGGTGTGGCAGGCAATACACCCAGAATACCCAGCCCGATGAAAGCGATGACAAACAAAGTCAATGCGATCTTGAACCTGGGGCCGCGATAACGAATCGATTTGACCGGTGATTTATCCAGCCAAGGCAGGGCAAAGAAGATCAGCACCGCGACGCCCATGGCCGCCACCCCCGGAAACTGCGAACCAAAGATCGGCGGAATGGCACGCAAAATGGCGTAGTAAGGCGTGAAATACCAAACCGGTGCAATGTGCTCAGGCGTTTTCAGCGAATCGGCGGGAATAAAGTTATTGGCTTCCAGGAAGTAGCCGCCCATTTCCGGTGCAAAGAACACAATGGCAGCAAACACCATCAGAAAGACAACGGTGCCGAGAATATCCTTGACCGTGTAATAGGGATGGAAGGGAATGCCATCAAGCGGATGCCCATCTTCACCTTTCAGCTTTTTGATTTCAATGCCATCCGGATTGTTGGAACCCACTTCGTGCAAAGCAACCAGGTGAGCCGCAACCAGACCCAACAAAACCAAGGGCAGTGCGATAACGTGGAAGGCAAAGAAGCGATTCAAGGTGGCGTCACCAATCACATAGTCGCCACGAATCCACTCGGACAGCTCGTTACCAATAAAAGGAACGGCGGCAAACAAGTTAATAATCACCTGTGCGCCCCAGTAAGACATCTGCCCCCAAGGCAGCAGATAGCCCATGAAAGCTTCGCCCATCAGCACAAGATAAATGGTGACGCCGAAAATCCAGATCAGCTCACGCGGCTGGCGATAAGAGCCATAAATCAAGCCTCGGAACATGTGCAGATAGACGACGACGAAAAACATCGAAGCGCCGGTGGAGTGGATGTAGCGAATCATCCAACCGTATTCCACATCGCGCATGATGTACTCGACCGACGCAAAGGCCAACGCTGCGTCCGGTTTGTAATGCATGGTGAGGAAGATACCGGTGACAATTTGAATGACAAGAACCAACAACGCCAAGGAACCAAAAAAGTACCAGAAATTGAAGTTCTTCGGCGCAAAGTACTCGGACAGATGCGCCTTGTAAGTGGCGGTGAGCGGAAAACGCTCATCGACCCAGTTCATTAATTTTTGCATTGAATAACTCTCCCGTCGCTATCAGGCGGCCGCGCCTTGGTCATCACCAATCAAGACCCGTGTTTCAGACAGGTACTTGTGCGGGGGAATAACCAAATTGGTGGGGGCCGGAGAACCGTTGAAAACACGCGCAGCAAGATCGAAGCGAGAACCGTGACAAGGACAGAACCAACCTCCAGTCCAGTCCGGGCCTAAATCAGCCGGCGCAATTTCACTCCGGTAAGAAGGAGAACAGCCGAGATGGGTACAAATACCAACCACGATCAAATATTGCGGTTTGATCGAACGGGTTGGATTTTTGCAATATTCCGGTTGCTGTCCGGAATTTTCCGAAGCTGCATCGGTTAGCTTTGCATCATGTTTGGAAAGCGAATCCAGCATTTCCTGGGTGCGATTAACGACCCAGACTGGCTTGCCTCGCCATTCCACTGCGAGCTGCATACCCGGTTCAATTTTGCTCAAATCAACCTCAACCGGGGCACCTGCCGCTTTGGCACGTGCGCTAGGCAACATACTCATGACAAAAGGAGTTGCAACCCCAAGGGCCGCCACGCCCCCTACTGCTGAGGTCATAGTCACCAAAAATCGGCGTTTGGAAGGGTCAACGCTCAAGTTGCTCATAACATCTGTCCTGCCTGTGGGAATAAATTCGTGTCTTTGTTAACGTGGCGCATCTCGAAAAAAATGATTCCGAGCGCTTACACAACCTGGCACAGCTTAGCCGGCCGTACAAAAGCCCGCATTTTACAGACAAAAGGCCTCCGACTTAAAGACCCGCCGATGCTAATAATGGCCTAATTGCCTTCTAATTGTTACCTGACATGGCAAACGGTTCAGCCAACTTTTGGACCAGCAGCGTGCCAGATTCAAGGCTAGGCAACGACTCGCAGGATGAGCGGGACCGTTGAACGCAAAAATTTTTTCAGCAAAATTCTCGACAAAATTCTCGACAAGCTCCGCCACAAATCAGCACACTGACTGTATTCCACCCCGACGCTGATGCTGAACTCTGACATTAATCAAGGCTTAGCTGGCGTGCTTGATCAACCATGAAACGATCATTCGCGTTTAATCTACCCCCCATGCTCATCGCGCTCATTGCCGCCACTCTGCTGGCTTTTTTTGCTGGCCAAGCCTTGCCCAAAGCCATTGGTGCAGCCCCGGCATTCTGGGCGCATCTCATTCTGGCGGCGGGGGTCATGACGTTGATTACCGCGTCGATGCAGCATTTTGTGCCGGTTCTCACGCGCAGCCGCGGACCTGGCCGCAGAACAGGGCTGTTACCTTGGCTCATGCTGGCCGCCGGCGCTCTGGCTTTAATCGTATTTTATGGCTGGCTGCCCTATGGTTGGATCTCGCTGGCAGCGTTGCCAGCGTTGACCGCTGCCCTCGGCATGTTGATCTGGATGCGGCACAAAGCGCGCCGCACTTTGGGGCGTCCGCATCCTGGCCTGGCCTGGTATGTCGCGGCGATGGGCTGCCTCAGTCTTGGGCTGATCGCGGCCATGCTCATGCCATGGCTACCGGCTTGGCATGCCGAGCTGCGCAACTTTCACCTTCACATCAATCTATATGGCTTCATTGGACTCACCGCAGTGGGCACCTTGCAGGTGTTGATGCCGACCGCTGCCAATCAAGCTGACCCCATGGTCAGCGTGCGATTACGGCAAGATCTGAAATGGGCATTGGCGGGCAGTCTTCTCCTCGCTAGCGGCCAGGCTTTCTGGCTGCCGTTGAGCTGGCTGGGCGGCGCATTCTGGTTGTGGAGTATTGGCCGCATGGGCAAAGCATGGTGGCAACTGCACCGCGCACGCATCTTGGCTTGGCATGGCGCGGAACCGGTATTGGCCGCCGCTTTGCTCGGCTTTGCTTGCGCGCTGAGCGGCGTGCTGGCGCAAACGCTGTTCGAGTTGCCGCATCTTGCGCCGCTCACTATTTTTCTACCCGGATTTCTGATGCCGCTGGTCGTCGGCGCGGCCAGCCAACTCGCTCCCGTATGGATAGAAGCGGGTCGCACCGCCGCCCGCCACGCTGAAGACCGCGCCAAAATCACCCGCTGGAACAGTGTGCGCGCCCTGCTCTTCTTGACTGCCGCCTGCTTGCCACTGACCGGTTTGCAATGCTCGGGCATGCCGGCCTTGACGGCGCTGAGCTGGTTCGGCATCGTCTTTGCAATCTGGCTTTACCGCGATAAATCTTCATCTCAATAAATCTTTACCGCAATAAAAGCACCCACCCTCATGCTCTCTGAACGCGTCCATACCTTTGGGCAACATCTTCTGAAAAAATATGGCGAACGCGTGCACAAAATTGCGCTGGATGCCGGCTTCACGTGCCCGAATCGCGATGGTGCCAAGGGCATCGGTGGCTGCACCTTTTGCAATAACGCCTCATTCAGTCCCAATTCACGCAACAGGCCCTCGCTGACACATCAGCTCGCTTCCGGCCGCCGGGGCATCGACCGTTGCACGAAGGCGCGCAAATATCTGGCCTATTTTCAGGCTTACACCAACACCTACGCCGATGTCGCGCTCCTCAAAGCCCAATATGACGAGGCGTTGGCCATGGAGGGCATGATAGGACTCTCGGTTGGCACACGGCCCGATTGCGTGCCGCCCGCCGTGCTTGATCTACTCGCCGAATATCGTGACCGCGGCATGGAAGTCTGGCTGGAACTCGGCCTGCAATCCGCCTTTGATCACAGCTTGGAACGCGTCAATCGCGGCCACGGACTGCGCGAATATATCGAAACCACGACCACAGCCCGCCGCATGAATATTCCTGTTTGTACACATCTGATTGTCGGGCTGCCCGGCGAAGCAGCGCGCCACAGCCTCGAATCGCTCAATATCGTGCTCGACATTGGCACCGATGGCCTCAAGCTGCATCCCTTGCATGTGGTTAAAGGCACCCAACTGGCCAATGAATGGCGGCGCGGTGAATACACGCCGCTCACGCAGCGCGAATATGTCGAAATCGCCGCCGACCTGATTGAGCGAACGCCGTGGCCAATCACCTATCACCGCGTCACCGGCACCTCCCCGGCCAATCTGCTGCTGGCCCCCGAATGGTGCAGTCATAAATGGACCGTACTGAACGACATCACCGCAGAATTAGAAAAGCGTCAGAGCCGACAAGGCGCACTTGTTTAAAGCCTGTAACTTGTTACAAGCCCATAACTTGTTAAAAGTCTATAGCCAGCGCATCCCACCCGCGTTGATAAGCGCTTAATCAGGCGGCCAACACTTCCCCCCTCGCGCATTCATCGCTAAGCTGCACGCCGCGCTCCGCCCCGTTGTCAGCTTTTTTTAAATTTTCACTCGATTTTTTTGTTTGACCTTTCGACCGACCTTTCGCCTGACCTTTCGTCCGACCACTCGCCTGACCTTACGCTCAACCTTACGTACAAAGCCTCCGCCAAGCATGCCTGTTATTCGCCTCCTCCCTGACCTGCTGGTCTCGCAAATTGCTGCCGGCGAGGTGGTTGAACGGCCGGCTGCCGCCCTGAAAGAGGTGTTGGAAAATAGTCTTGATGCCGGGGCCAGCGAGATTCGCATTGAACTGGAAGAAGGCGGCATCAAGCTGATACGCGTCGTTGATGACGGCATCGGCATCGCGCCGGAGGAACTCCCGCTCGCGCTGACTCGCCATGCCACCAGCAAAATCGGCAATCTGGATGAACTCGAACGGGTCGCCAGCCTGGGATTTCGCGGTGAAGCATTGGCCAGCATCGCCTCCGTCGCACGCGTCGAACTGACTAGTCGCGTTACAGC
>CAYWXO010000182.1:0-6846 GCA_964462255.1 uncultured Thiobacillus sp.
TGGTGGCCAGCCCGGTGGTGATGTGGCTGGGCGTATCGCGGGAAGATTTCATCAAACCGCCAAAAGAAGAACCCGGCGCAGTGGTTTAGCAGGGTATTCGCATGGAAATCCGCGCCCAATTCAGCGACATTGTGCTGCATTTAGATAAGCACTTTCATAAGGGGACGTACCCCACCTTTTTACTGATCAAGCTGATTAGCTTGTGGAGTGTCGTTTTCTTCAGCACGCTACCCGCTACTCATGCAAACGAAGCCGTCACAGCTCCTATTCAATTTAACGCGCAAGAAAAAGCTTATATCGCGAAGGCCGGCGTCATCCACATGTGTGTTGATCCGGACTGGGCCCCTTTTGAGCGCATCAACGCAAAAGGCAAGCATGAAGGCATCTCCGCCGACCTGATTGAGCTGGTCGCCCAGCGAGTCGGCCTAAAAATTGTGCTTTATCCGGTCAAGAGTTGGGACGAAAGTCTGCTTGCCTCCAAAGCCAAGCGCTGCCAGATCATGAGTTTTCTGAATCAAACACCGGCACGCGAAAAGTGGCTGATCTTTACCGACCCCATTTTCTTCGATCCCAACATCATCATTACCCGTGAGGAACATGCCTACATTGGTGACATCCGTGGGTTGCGGAATAAGACGGTTGCCCTGCCGCGCGGCACCATGGTCGAAGAACGCATCCGCAGCAATTACCCCAATCTAACGATCATCCCCACAAGCAGCGAGCCGGAATCGGTCGAGCTGGTGTCGAAGCGCAAGGCAGACATGACCATTCGCTCACTCATCGTGGCGGCGTATGCCATCAAAAAGGAAGGCCTGTTCAATCTGAAAATTTCCGGGCAGATACCTGAACTCACCAACAAGCTGCGCATGGGTGTTCTCAAAGAGGAAACTGTGCTGCGTGACATCCTCGACAAAGGCGTAAAAACCCTGACCCCTGAAGAACGCGAGGCCATAGCCAATAAGCATGTGTCGATCAACGTACAACAAGGCGTCGATTACAGCCTGGCCTGGAAAATTCTCGCCGCGGCGATCGTTGTTCTGCTGATTGCCACCTACTGGAACCGCAAGTTAACCCAACTCAACAAGGAACTTGAACGCCTTTCCGTCACCGACAAACTAACCGGGCTGTTTAATCGCGTGAAGATTGACGCGGCACTTGAGCAGGAGATCGTGCGTGCCCAACGTTTCGAGCAACCATTCAGCCTGATACTGCTTGATATTGACCACTTCAAATCCGTCAATGATAGCTATGGCCATCAAGTCGGCGACCAAGTACTTATTGCCGTGGCCACAATACTCAGGCAAAACACACGTCAAGCGGATATCGTCGGCCGCTGGGGGGGCGAAGAATTCATTGTCATTTGCCCGCACACTGACGCTGCCGGTGTTTACAACCTAGCGGAAAGCCTGCGGCAAAAGTTTTATGCCTACGCGTTTCCGGTTGTCGCGCACAAGACGGCGAGTTTCGGTGTGACGACCTATCGACCAGGCGATCATGCCAAGGAAATGGTGAAACGCACTGACGAGGCGCTCTACGTCGCCAAAAACACGGGGCGTAATCAAGTGAGTGTGAAGTCATGACAGGGCCAATGAGGCCGGCCTTGCGTCCGCTCGTTTTGTGCGCTGCTTTTCTGGTCGCTATTGTCACCCCGGTTTTTATCACCCCAGTTTTTATCACCCATGCACAGGCCAGCGAAGTAAGCAGCCAGGAAGGACATGCCGGCCGTATTTTTGGCTACGGCAAAATCATGTACGTTGCTGATGATAAAAAGGGCGGTCGGCCAAATCAGAGCACCCCCGGTTTTGGTGGCAAACTTGGTGGTGAAACTGCCGACTTGTATGGCTTCAGCCTCAAAGGCGCTGTTTACACCAGCCAGGATCTGGGCCTGCAACGTGACAACCCGAAGCAAACCGATGCCTACATGTTTGATCTTGATAAACGTCCTTATTCGCTGCTGGGTGAGGCGCAAGTCAACTACCGTGCCGGAAATACTGCACTTACCGCCGGTCGGCAAACCTTTTTCTCGCCCCTCATCAACACCTACGACTACCGGATTATTCCCAATTTATTCGAGGCCTACACACTCAGCCACCAAGCAGGCGCTAACACCCAGTTGACGCTATCCTACGTCAGCAAAATGTCGGGGTTAGATGGTCTGGTGACTTTCTCTGAGTTTCGCAGCATGTCGCAACAGGCTTACACCTCATTACTGGTCACCCCAAACGGGAGCATTAATGCCAGCACGGGTGATACGCTAGACCCTTCTACGGTGGTTGGGCACAAGGGGGTGTGGGCCGTCGGCGCTGTGTATGAAAACGTCCATGCCTTTCAATTGTGGAACTACTACGGCAGCGATACGCTGAATACCGTGTATTTAGAGGGTCAGTTCAAACAAGCGCTGAGCCCAGATGTTACCAGCACGATTGCCATGCAGGCCTACCAGGTATCTGCCGTCGGCCGCTTCAAGCACTATCTTGCCCAACATGGGCTTAATGCCGCCTATGGCTTGTTCGGCATCAAGGCGTCGCTGGCACACAAACCAAGTGGCCTCAGCACTTCTCTGGCTTTCAATGAATTTACTGGCAACGAAAAGACTGTCACTGCCTATGGCAATTGGGGGGGCTACCCTGAATTTGTCAGCATGCCCTATTTGTATGCTGAAAACGACGGAGTCTCCGCCATCGCCAACGCCCAGCTCGCAAGACTCACCGTCCTGGTCAACCTTAGCCCCTACGGATTTAAGGAGCAAAGTCTTTTGTTTGGCCATGCCCGCATCAACCTTGACGACGCCATTCTGGCGAACAGCGATATACGGGTTAATACTGTGCTTTACCGCGCAACACTATCGCCTAAACTGACCGCGCGCGTGGCGCTAGAAGCAAGGCGTTCGCGCAACGCCCGCTACGACAACGAATTCTTGGCAATGTGTCTTCGCTACGATTTCTGATAAAGCTGAACCGCCCCCACGCCAAACCAAGCCAAACCACACCTTGGCCTAATCATTTCCCTCTTTCCAGCCAAGCTTGTCGGCCGTCACTGACAGACTCAATGCACTTTGCTAGCTAGAGTTCGTGGTCTCAACAGGTTGCTATCTCGCCCCACCACAACCAACCCAGCCCCGCGAGCGCCATAACGATGGGAAGCGTATTTTGTTAATCACATCCCCAATTCCCGCCATGCTAGCATTAGCTATTTCAGCACTTATCTTAATTACTATTGTTGTAGCCATAACGATATTCGCTGCTTTTGCCCGTCGCCTGCGCGATGCCGCCGAGCAATATCGCATGGTTGCTGACTACGCCTACGCATGGGAAACATGGATAGATGAACGGGGTAATTTTCGCTACATTTCACCCGCCGCAATCGCAGTTACCGGCTACACACCGGCTAATTTTCAGGATGACGCCGACCTGATGAGGCGGATACTCCATCCCGACGACCGTGAACGCATCCTGCAGCACCTTGAATCAGGGGATGCGGATAGTCACGATACCGGCGACCGCATGACTTTCCGCATCCTCCACAAAGATGGCAGTACCCGCTGGATAGAACATAACTGTCAGCCAGTGTATGGCGAGAAAGGACGTTACCTAGGGCGACGCGGCAGCAATCGCGACATTACCTTCCGCAAAAAAACCGAGGATATGGTGCAAAAGCTTTCGTTGGCGGTGGAACAAAATCCCTGCAGCATCGTAATCACCGACCTGGATGCCAATATTCAGTACGTCAATAGCCACTTCAGCAAAGAAACCGGCTACACGGCAGCCGAAGTCATCGGCCGCAACCCGCGCATATTGCAGTCCGGCCAGACCAACCCCCACGCCTATACCGAACTCTGGGCCGCACTGAATAAAGGGGAGCAATGGCAAGGCGAATTCGTCAACCAGCGCAAAGATGGCTCTATTTACATCGAACGTGCCTTTATCGCCCCTGTTATTGACGAGAATGGGCAGACGAGCAGTTATATGGCGATCAAACTCAACATTACCGATCAACGGCAAGCAGAAGACCGCCTGCGACTGGCGGCCAGCGTATTTGCCAACGCGCACGAAGGCATCATCATCAGTGATGCCAATGGCCGCATCATTGAAGTCAACCAGACTTTCTGCGACATCACCGGCTACAGCCATGATGAGGTAATCGGCCAGCCCCCTAGTATGCTGAAGTCTGGCCGGCACGCACCTGAGTTCTATAGCGACATGTGGCAAACCCTTACTCAAGAAGGTTACTGGCGCGGTGAAGTGTGGAACCGCAAAAAGAACGGTGAATTCTATGCCGAACATCTCACTATTTCGATCGTCAAAGACCTGCATGGCCGCCTGACCCATTATGTCGGCATCTTCTTGGATATCACCCCGAACAAGGAAAACGAACACCGGCTGGAACGTTTAGCGCACTACGATGCGCTCACCCAACTCCCCAACCGAATTCTGCTGGCCGACCGCATGCGGCAGGCCATGGCGCAAGCCAATCGCAGCAAGGAAGTGCTGGCCGTCTGCTACCTTGACCTAGATGGTTTTAAGCCAGTCAACGACCTGCATGGCCATAACGCCGGCGACCGCCTGCTGGTAGAAATAGGCCGCCGTTTACAGGATGTCCTGCGTGCCACCGACACCGTTGCCCGCTTGGGCGGTGACGAGTTTGCCCTAGTCATTAGCGGCATCCACACGCTTGGAGAATGTGAGCGCACCCTTGATCGCGTCTTGCACAGTATTGCGTTGCCGTTTCAGCTTCCGGATGGAGCCGAAGTGAGGGTTTCAGGCAGTCTCGGCCTCACCCTCTATCCTGACGATAACGCCGATTCTGATGGCCTGCTCCGTCATGCTGACCAAGCGATGTATCTCGCTAAGCAGCAAGGGCGTAATCGTTATCATGTATTCGATTCAGAGCGTGACCGCCAAGTCCACGCTAGAAGTGAAGCATTGCAATGTTTAGCGCAGGCGCTGCACGATCAAGAGTTTGTGCTCTATTACCAACCCAAAGTCGATATGCGACGCGGGCAGATCATCGGTGCCGAAGCCTTGATTCGCTGGCAGCACCCCAAGCGTGGACTGCTGCCGCCCGGTGAGTTTTTACCCATCATTGAAGAATCCGAGTTAGCGGTTGACCTCGGACAATGGGTTATCGACCAAGCGCTGCAGCAACTCCAGGCTTGGGCGCGGCAAAACATAAACCTGAGCATCAGCATTAATATTTCTGCCCAGCACCTGCAGCGGCAAGATTTCATGCAAAACCTGCGGAAATCGCTCGCCCAATACCCTGAGATATCGCCCAGCCGGCTCGAACTGGAAGTGCTGGAAACCTCCGCGCTGGCAGACCTGGCGCATGTGTCAGCAGTCATCGCCGAATGTCAGTCGATGGGTTTGGTATTTGCGCTGGATGATTTCGGCACCGGCTATGCCTCGCTTAGCTATCTCCGCCGCTTGCCGGCCAAAATCCTCAAGATCGACCAGGTATTCGTGCGCGACATGCTTGATGACAAGGAGGACATGGCTATTGTCGAGGGGGTAATTGCCCTTGCTAAAACCTTTAATCGCACTGTGATCGCCGAGGGAATCGAGTCGGTTGAGCAAGGGGTTCTGCTGATGCATCTGGGCTGTCATCTGGGACAGGGTTATGGCATTGCCCGCCCCATGCCGATCGAAAAACTGAACGCTTGGCTGACGCAATACCAACCCCATCATGCTTGGCTGCAAGCGGCCAACATTCAATATGACAAATCAGATTTACCCTTAATGATGGCAACAGCCGCCTTCAGTGATTGGCTGGAAAATCTGCGCAGGTATGTCAACGCGCCAGCAAGCGATGAAGCCACGCTGCCGCCAATGGACTGCACCCAATGCCGCTTTGGCCGCTGGTATTACGGTGCAGGAAAATTGCTCTACGGCAATTCACTGAAGTTCCAAACTATCGGAACGCTGCACGACCAAATTCATACTTTGAGCCAGCAATTAGTGACCGCCTACGCGCACAAAAACCACACCGAGTTAGCCGATTTTATGGAAAACTTACAGGCGCAAGAGCAAGCCATGTTTGATGCGGTCACCAACCTCATCGTCTCTCGCCTCCTTTAACAGACGTTTAACAGACGTATCAAACTACGTCAGGCATGCGCACAATGAACCAACCAGCCAGCCTGCCTGCAATTCGCCCCCCAATTTCAACACTTCGTCGTATCTGCCTCGCGACTTAAGTCCGGTTTAGGTAAAGTTGCTCCATCGAGACAACCGGAACCCACGCCATGCCGACAACCGCTTCTCCCCCGCTGCTGCGCCTAACCGACATTCGGCGTCGCTTCCATCTCGGTGAAACTGTCGTCGATGCGCTGAATGGCGTCTCGCTTGATATCCAGGCTGGCGAATTCCTTGCCGTCTGGGGTCCATCCGGCAGCGGCAAATCGACCTTGATGAACATGCTCGGGCTGATTGATGCGCCGACCTCGGGCACGGTGCAGTTCGACGGCACCGATATCGGCACGCTGACGGATGATGCGCTGACCGATTTTCGCGGTCGCCGCATCGGCTTCGTGTTCCAGAACTTCAATCTAGTGCCGGTGCTGTCGGCGCTGGAAAACGTCGCGCTGCCGTTGCAGATTCAGGGCATGGACAAAACCGAAGCGCTGGCCCGAGCACGCGATGGACTGGAGGAAGTCGGCCTGGCCGATTTCACCACCGCGCGGCCGGACCAGCTGTCCGGCGGGCAGCGTCAACGTGTCGCCATCGCCCGCGCACTGGCGGCGCGGCCAGGCATGGTGATCGCAGATGAGCCGACCGCCAATCTCGATTCCGAAAACAGCCGCATGGTGATCGATCTGATGCGGCAGATGAATCAGGCGCACGGCGTCAC
>CAYWXO010000183.1:0-6772 GCA_964462255.1 uncultured Thiobacillus sp.
TGGCGAGCACTTCTCTCGCCAACGCCACCAATTCAGGCATACAAATTTCATCTACGGCCCTGGCTCCCTCTCCATCCTCTCAGCCTTCTCCGCGTGTTTCACCCGGCTGATTTCGAGCAAGGCACGCAGTTTGGCGTCCAGTTTTTCCAGGGTGCCAGCAGCATCAATCCACCAGTCAGTTGACCAAACACGCTGGATTTCCCAGCCTAGGCCGCGCAGGACGTGTTCGCGCAGTTGGTCGCGGTCGCGGGCGGTGGCGCTGCGGTGATAGGTAACACCATCGCATTCGATGCCGCAGAGATAAACGCCGGGGCTGTCAGGATGGACGACGGCAAGGTCTAACGGTGCGGCGGAAGCGCCCACCTGGCTGTGGAGTTGCCAGCCTTTACGGCCGAGAGCGACGGCGACGGCTTCCTCGAAGGGACCGACACCGGCGTTCATCTGCTCGCCCCGACTAGTGTGATTGGCTGTCGCCAAAGCGCGCGGGCCGCGTTCGGCAAACTCAAGGAAGAGTTTCAGATCGCGCACGCCCAGAGCCTGGGTGCGGGCGAGATCCATCTGTTCGGGCCGCAGGCTGCTGAACACGCGCAACTCATGGCGGGCGCGGGTGATGGCGACGTTAAGGCGACGTTCGCCGCCTTCACGGTTCATCGGGCCGAAGTTCATCGACACCGCGCCATGCAGATCCGGGCCGTAGGTGATGGAGAAATACATGATGTCGCGCTCGTCGCCCTGCACGCTTTCCAGATTTTTAACAAACACCGGCTCCAGTTCCGTTTCCGCGAACCAGGGTTCGAGGTCGGGATCTTTACGCCGTTCTTCGTCCAGCAGGTCTTCGATGAGCGCTTGCTGCTCACCATTGAAAGTGACGACGCCGATGGTCAGCCTGGATTCACGGAAGCCGGGCGATTTCAGGCGCGCAACCAAATCCACAACCAGTGCCTTGGCTTCCAGTTTATTGATGCGGGCACCGCCTTTTTCGTAAATGCCAGCGACGGGGTGGAAGCTAACAGCGCGGTCTTCGGTGACCGGCGACGGGAAGGTGACCAGGCCGCCGCCGTAATAGCGGTGGTTGGAAAAGGCGATCAGGCTTTCGTGGCGGCTGCGGTAGTGCCAGGCCAGATGCAGGGTGGGCAAGTTAGCCCCTAGGCATTCGTCGAGGATGCTTTCCAGGTCACCTTCCACGTCTTCATCGTCCAGATCCGATTCGGCGCGGTCGAAGAAATGGGTGGGCGGCAGTTGCTTCGGGTCGCCGACCATGATCACCTGTTTGCCGCGTGCAATGGCGCCGACCGCGTCCCACACCGGGATTTGCGAGGCTTCGTCAAACACCACTACATCGAAACGGCTGGCGTCGGCGGCCAGATATTGAGCAATCGATAAGGGACTCATTAGTAGGCAGGGCGTGAGACTGGTCAAGGCTGTCGGGATCTTGGACATCAACTCACGCAGCGGCATGTGGCGCTTTTTCTTGCTCATCTCGTGGCGCAGGATGCCCCACTCCGAATTACGTGGCACGCCATCCTGCTGCGGCAGTTCGGCGCAGAGGCGGGCGCGCACCCAGGCGCGGGTCAAGTGGGTGAAACGCTGGTCGAGCGCACGAAAGTCGGCAATGCGTTTCTCGTGTTCTGCCGAAACGAAGGCACGCATGACCGGCTCTCCATCAACCACGCCATTCAGCCACCAGCGGCTGTAGTTGGTTTCGAACACGCGCCGCACCGTGCCCGCTGCCACGACACCGGCCTCGATGCCGGCGACCAGGGAAGACAGGCCAAGGCGATCCGCTTGATCGCAAACTTTGCGCCAGGCGCACCAGGCATGCAGTCGGTTTTCCGCGCCGATGAGGGCGTTGCAACGCTCAAGCAGTTGATCGAGCGCCACCTGAGAAAACGTGGTTTTGCCGACGTCGGTGAAATGTCCCACCGTGGCCAAATGGTCGAGCCGCGGTTGCAGCGCGCCCCAGGCGGCGAGATAGCCGGTAGCCGCTTCGGCGATAACGCCGCCTGGTTCCAGCAGCGCATTGCCTTCGCCAAGCAGGCGTTCCAACGGCGATTTGATCGTGGCGATGTCTTCGGGGCGTGCGGCCCAGTTGGCGATCACCGCGGCTAAGGCAGCGTGAAATTTCAAAGCCTGATCAAGTTCGTCGCTGCGCGTATGAAGGCCCTGCCAAAGGCCGGAGGTGATGGGGTTCAGCTCGGCCAAGTCGGCCAATTGTTGTTCGACTTGCATGCGTTGACGCAGGTGTTGGAGGTTGGACTGCAGCGCCGCGCCGCAGTCACCCGCGGCCACGGCAGCGTGATCGCCGGTGAGTGCACCAAAAGACTTAATGCTCTCATATGCCTCCTGGAAGGCTAATGCCGCTGCCAAGCGATCAGTTTGACTAGACAGCCCGGCCCACAATCCCGTCGTCGCCTCGCCAAGCCAGGCCAGCTTGGCCAATTCGCCCTCTAACAGGCGCAACTGGCGCAGGTGTTCCAGCGTTTTGGCCTGGCGTTCGCCGCAATAGCCCTCGGCGATGAGTTCGAAGTTTTTATCCTGCCAGGCTTGCTCATTGCGGGCGGCGGCCAGCGCCGTTTGCAGTTCGATGGCGCTTTCGACCCGTTCTGGCCGTGTTTTCAGGCCATCCCAGACGCCTTCGGTGACGAATCCGGGTGCCAGCGCCGCGACCTCGGCACGCAAGGCGCGCAGCTTGACCAGCGTGGCGAGATCTTTGCCGACATCCGGCTCACCTTCGCCGACGACTGTTGCGGCCAGCGCCTTGCGTATCGTGCGTTGACCCAACCAGGATAACGGCCAGATCGCCTTCTCGGCCTTGGCCCATTCGCGCTGGAGCTGGTTCACGTTCAACGGCTCAATTTGCTCGCTGTACTTGACCGAGAGTTGCCCGCTCGTCTGCTCAAGTTCATCCAGAAGGCTGAGGCCCTGGCGCAAGGTTTCAATGACGCCCAAAGGCCAAGGCTGGCTCAGTTGGGCATGCAGCGCCGCCCGCTGCTGGAGCAGTTTCAGCCCATTTCTGCCGGTATACACAACCTCGTCCGACCAAGGCGGCGTCAGCGCGGTGTTGATGGCACGCTGCTGATCCAGCAATAGCGCGCCTTCATGCAGCCGCTCGGCTAGCGTGCGGGCGTCATTGCGCAAGACGAAACGCCAATCCCGCCCGGCGGCATACGGTAGGGTTTTAGCTAGTTCGGCAATAGCGTCACGCAGCCGGTGATCAAGCGGTTGGTGATCATGCGGTTGATGATCAAGCGGCTGTAGGCCAAGCGCTTGCAGGAAATGTTGGGCGGTTTGTATCACCGCTTGTGCGACCGGCACGACGGCACGCACCGCTTCGATCAGGCCGTGTTGCCAGCTTGGTGCCCATTCGCTATTGCCGATGGCGGCCAGAGGGTTATCAACGATGTCGGCGTAACCGACCGCCTGCGCATTGACTTCCAGACGGTCGGCGACGTCGCGCAAGGTTTCCATCGCCTCAACATCGTGGACATGCGGCAACAGCCAGGATAGCGCCAAGGCAGGTGCATCGGCCCCCGTCACGACGCGGCCGATGGCTTCATAAATCGTCATGCCATTGCCGTAGCGATGATGCAGCCGCTCGACATAGACGTTGAGTTGATCGCGCAACAGTTTCAGTCGCAGCGCTTCAGCCCGCCAAGCCTTCGAATCGATGCTGCCCTGTGCTTCCCAGGCCTTTTCCAGTTGCACCAGCACATCCAGTTTTCTTGCCTTGCTGGAATGCAGTTCCAGGCAGAACTCGCCCAGGCCGACCTCGCGCAAGCGCCGGTAAACCACATCAAGAGCGGCGACCTTCTCGGAGACGAATAGCACCCGCTTGCGCTCGGCCAAACATTGGGCGATGAGGTTGGCAATGGTCTGACTCTTGCCGGTGCCGGGCGGGCCGACCAGGACGAAATCCTTGCCACGCGCCGCCGCCATCACTGCGGAAAGCTGTGAGGAATCGGCGGCCAACGGGCAAAAAGTCTGCTCAGGCGTGAACTCTTGGTCGAGTAGCTTCGGGTTGGGAAAGTCGATGCCGCTGGGAAAGCGCTCGCGCGGCGTGTCGATGAGGTGGCGCACCACCGCGTTGTCGCGCAATTGTTCGGTTCGATCGACCAGATCTTTCCACATCAGATACTTGGCGAAGGAGAACATCGCCAGAGCCACGTCTTCGCTGACTTCCCAGCCAGGAATATCCTTCACGGCCAAGGAAACGGCCTTCCAGATTGTGGCTAGATCCAGACCGACCGCGTCCTTGGGCAGTTCACCTTCGACCACACCTAAGTTAAGTTTGAAGTCCTGGCGCAGCATCTCGATCAGCGTCGGATTGAAGCGAGGTTCGTCGTCATGCAAGCTCAGGCTGAAGCCCGAACGCACACTTTTTCGGTTCAACGTCACCGGCAGCAAAATCAAGGGCGCGCGATACTGCTGGCCAACCCGGTGCTGGCCAACCCGGAGCTGGCCAACCTGGCGCTGGCCGACCTGGCTATTAATTTTCTCCTCCCGCGTCCAGGACAGAAAACCGAAAGCCAGAAACAGGGTATTTGCACCGCCTTCCTGCTGCGTCGTGCGCGCCGCGCGATACAACTCCACCAGGCGAGCATCCAACTCCGCCTGCTCAATAGCGACGAATACTTCATGACGGTGCAAGGCCTCGCGGGCATGTTCGCGGCGTACATCTTCGCGTTCGCGCCCTTCGTGAATCGCTTGATTACGCGGATCGGCACCGTCCATCAGCTCGGGTCGGGAAAGTAATTTAATGGTGCGGCCTTCTGCCAGCAGGTCTTCGAGTGCATTGGGATCGGGCGCATCCAGTTTCAGCGATTTCTTGCCGCCCCTGAAGTTGAGCAGGTTGTTGCGCAGCGACAGGTCAAGCAATTTGCGTTGCCAGCGGATCAGGCGATCCTTCGGATTGAGCGTGGCGGGATCGGGTTCGGCGCTGGCGTCGTCTTCCGGCAAATCAGGCGCTTCATCGAAGGCCGGTTCGCCAACAGGCGCGGTTTCAGCCGACTCAGTGACTTTGTGCGCCTCCGCGCTGGCCAGCGGTTTAATCCGCTGTAATCTGGCCCGGCGGATGTCCACCGCCAATTCGAAGGTTTCTTCCTTTTCCTCGCTGACTTGCTGCGCGCCAAGTTGTACCGCGTAGGAAAATGCCGGAGCTGGCCGGTGCGTGGCCAGCGTGGTTTCGAACAGTACCAACTCCTTAAGCTTAATCCGCTTGCGCAAAGCGGTGATGTCATCGACCACGACGCTGGAAAATTCTTCGCGCTTCAGCCAGACACCGGCGAAGGCATGGCCCCGGGTGAAAACCAGGATCGGATTCAGCCCCGCTTGTTCAATGGCCGCGCAAAAAAACAACGCGAGATCGAGGCAGGTCGTCAGCCCCAACTCGGCAATTTGCCCCGGCGCGCGCACTTTCTGGCCGGCATGCTCGAAGCTGGCGGGCGGCAGTGCATAGTCCAGCCCCATCGCGGCCACGGCGCTCCAGATGCTGGAGGTCAGTTCCCAGGCCCGCTTCGAGCCACCGGCGTAACCATCCAGTGCTGGATTCTTGGCGTGCTTGCGCAGAATCTCAGCGCTTTGCTTGAGCACCCGCTCAATCGCAGGCTCGTTCGGTTGCACGAAGGCCGCGATCATGTCCGGCAGGTGGGATAAGCCGCCCCATTGGTTGCGCGGCAGCAGTTCAACGGTCTGCTCGAAGCGAGCCAGTTCAATTGCAGCTTCGCCACGTCGCCTGAGGCTGAAGGTAACCGTTGCCGTCTCGGCTTCTGTCAGCCGTGACAGCAGGGCACCGTCAAGTTGCACATCCAAATCGGTGATGTGACAACGTTGGCCCGCATTGACGGCATCGATATGCCATTGTTTGCTTTTAAGGAAGGCAGGAACCGATTCGACACTGAGCGTGAGTTCATTCGCATCCACAGCAGAATCGTTGTTAATGCTCAACTCGCGAAGCATCGGCACGGCATTTTGAAAATCCGCCAGATTCAGCTTCGCGCCTAATACGGCAGCGATGATCCAAAGCGGTTTCTTGACTGCTGATTCAATATTTGGCGTGCTGCCGTTCATTTCCCTACTCCTAAGCCTCTGTTGATCGAGCGGATGGCCACTGTCTGGCAGCGTGCAGAACACGCAGAATACGCATCGAGTCACCGGATCACTGGATAACTGAGTCACCGGATGCGTCGTTAATCAGGATGTAATTCTGGTGTCCAAAACAGCGCCATCAATCAGCCACTTCAAGATGCGCAGGCGTTGCGCGCCTGTACGGTCGCGCAACTTCTCCACAGGCGCGAAGCCGTTTTTCAGGGCTGCATCGACACGGCAAGTAAAAGTTGCCTCACGCATGGCAAGGCAAATTTGTTGGCGTCGTCTCTATGTGTTACAAAATAGTCAAATTGTAGCGCGTAGCCGCTCGCAGGGATGTCGGGCCGTCGCCATTTTCAGGGCAAGAAAATTACGCCATGTTCAGGTCATTAAGTTCAACGCTGACCTGAGCAAGAGAAAATTTGTTCGTCTGTGCTGAATAACATTGTGAAAGCACAGTATCGCGTAGACGAACAGTGGTTTTTCCTACGAAAAACATTAGTCAAAAAACAAACTCAAAAGGGAACAAGCATGAACTCCGTAGTCGGCAAATCCAGTCATTCCTACACCGTCTCCGATTATTTGAGCGGGCAAGGTGACGAACGCTATGTTCAGATTTATTTGCAATATATTTTTGCCATCGCAGCCGCCGTTTTAGCAACGGCATTGCGTTGATGTTCCGGGGCGA
>CAYWXO010000184.1:0-6715 GCA_964462255.1 uncultured Thiobacillus sp.
GAGGTACGAAGCCCAACAGGAAGCCCAACAGGATAGCGAATGCCGAAGCTTCAACACCCGCCATCACGTTGGGCTTCCTTTCGTCAGCCCAACCTACTTCTTGGGGTGTTCGCGTGTTGTTTCGACGCGTGGCAGGTTCTGATGCAGCGCGGCTTTGGCCAGCAGGTGGGCGGATACCGGCGCGGTAATGAACAGGAACAGCGTGATCAAAATTTCATGCAGGCTGATGCCGTTGCCTTGATGGCTGAAATAAATCGATGACGCCACCAATAAGCAACCGACGCCGAGGGTGGTGGCTTTGGTTGGGCCGTGCAGGCGGGTATAGAAGTCGCGCAAACGCGCGAGCCCCAGTGAGCCGATGAAGGTAAAACCTGCGCCGGCGAGTATCAGGAGGGAGAGCAGAATATCGAGCATGGCTTTGTTTCCTTGTTTTTTATTCGATGATGTCGCCGCGCAACAAGTATTTACACAGCGCCACGGTGCCGACGAACCCCATCAGCGCGATGAGCAATGCCGCTTCGAAATACAGCGCACTGCCGAGGTGAATGCCGAGTAGAACCAGCAGCGCGATGGTGTTTACGTACAGCGTATCCAGCGCCAAGATGCGATCTGGTGCGCTGGGACCGCGTAACAGACGCCAGAAACTCATCGCGACGGCGGCGGTGACCAGCGCAAAAGCAATCGGAATAACCAGATTTAACATGGTTTGACAACCTCCTTTGTTTCAAAAACCGCTTTTAACGGCGCTTCATAACGCGTCTTCATGTCGGCCAGCACGGCGGCTGGGTCAGGCGCATCAAGCGCATGTACTAACAGCGTGCGGCGATCCTGGCTAAGTTGCGCGGAGACGGTGCCCGGTGTCAGGCAGATGGTGTTGGCGAGAAAGCTGATCGCCAAATCGCTTTCCAGCGCCAGGGGCATCTCAATGAATGCCGGTTGCAAGCGTTCAGGTCGATGCAGAATGCGCCATGCCACCGCCATGTTAGCGGTGACGATATCCAGTAGCACTATGGCAATGAAACGTAGCAACATTACAGGGCGATGGATATGGGTAGTTCCCGGCCAGAAACGTAGCGTAAATAGCGGAATCAGCCAGCCGAGCAATGCACCGAGCAGGATATGTCCGGGGGCGATGCTGTTGTTCAGCAGCAACCAGATGGCGGCAAGGATCGGGGTGAGTAGGGGGTGGGGTAGTAGATGCATAGTTTGGATACACACTCAGGGTTGACCGCCTAGTACGGCGTGAACGTACTGATACGGTTGCAGTAATTGTTCGGCAGTTGCCAATGCAAATGCGTAGAGCGGGCCGGCGGCAACGGTCAGGACGATAGTTAGCGCGAGTAGGCCAAAAACCGGCAGCAGTGCGATGGCGTCGAAAGAGGCAGTGGGGGCGGTGGTGGCAGGCAGGTGACCTGTGCTGTCCTGGCTTGCCGGTTGTGTGCGGAAAAACAGCAGGCTGCCGGAACGTGCCAGCGCGATCAGGCCGAGTAGGCCGCCACTCAATACCGTGCCGACTATCCAGGGCCAGTGCGGGTGTTCGAGCGCCGCACGCAGCAGGAGAAATTTGCCGACGAAGCCGGATAACGGCGGCAGGCCGACCGCCAAAATGGCGCTCACGAAGAACAAGCCGCCCAGTATCGGCGCACCGGCCATGGCTGGGCCGGGCATGAAACGATCGGCAAGCTGTTCGCCGCGCCCGTGCGCAATACGGTCAGCCAGCAGAAACAGTGCGGCGGCGGTAAAGGTGGTATGCGGTAAGTAATACAGACCCGCAGCAATGCCAGCGACACTGCCGAGCGAAAACGCTGTGAGCAGCGTGCCGATGGAAGCGACCACCAGGTAGGCCACTTGCTCACGCAATGCCCGCGCTGCCAGCGCACCAAACAGGCCAATCAGTAGCGAGGCCAAGGCCAGCGGCAGCAGCCAGGGTTCGATCAGCATGCCCCCCGCCTGCCCAGCAAAAATCAGCGTCATGACACGCAGGATGCTGTAGGCACCCACCTTGGTCATAATTGCGAATAACGCTGCGATCGGTGCGCTGGTCTGCGCGTAGGCGGCGGGCAGCCAGAGGTAGAGCGGCAACAGCGCTGCCTTCAGCGCGAACACGGCGAATAGCAACAGGCCGGCGGCACGCGCTGGCCCCAGGTTTTCAGGCGACACACTGGCCATTTTTCGCGCTAGGTCAGCCATGTTCAGCGTGCCGAACAAGCCGTATAACGTGCCGACTGCGATCAGGAATAACGCTGAACCACACAGGTTGAGAACTACATAATGCAGGCCCGCGCGGGTTTTTAGACGGCCACCGCCATGCAGAATGAGCCCATAAGAAGCGAGCAGCAGCACCTCAAAGAAGACAAACAGGTTGAACAAATCGCCGGTGAGGAATGCACCATTCAGGCCCATCAATTGCAACTGATACAGGATGTGAAAGTGGCGACCGCTGACATCAATGCCGCGGCTGGCGTAGATCAGCGGGAACAGCGCTAGCACGGCGGTCACCAGCAGCATCCAGGCGCTGAGCCGGTCGGCTACGAGCACAATGCCGAACGGTGCCGGCCAGTTGCCGACTGCGTAAGTCAAAATGTCGCCATCGCTGACGGCGTGCAATAACGCGGCCGCCAAGCCAATTTGACCGAGCAGCACGGCAAAGCTGAAGCCGCGTCGCCAGTGATAAGCGAGATGACGGCCGAACAGGTGAATGATGCCGGCCAGTAAGGGCAGCAGAATGGGGGCAATGACGAGATGATTCATGCTTTCTCCTGGCCATCAACATGGTCGTTGCCGAGATCGGCGCGCGCTTTCAGTGCCAGCATGATGACGAATGCGGTCATGGCAAAGCCGATGACGATGGCGGTGAGTACCAGCGCCTGCGGGACGGGGTCGCTATAGCCGGGTAGGCCAGTGCCAATCACGGGCGGCCGGCCGACAGTGAGGCGGCCCATGGCAAACAGGAACAGATTCACCGCGTAGGATAAAAAGGTGAGGCCGAGCACCACCGGGAAGGTGCGTCCGCGCAGCAGCAAATACACGCCGCAGGCGGTGAGTACGCCAATCAATAGGGTAATCAGGGCTTCCATTGTTGGCTTTCCTTGTTGCGTTTGAGGGGGGAGAGGGGAGAGCGGCGAGTTGGTGCGGTGTTAGGGTTGCTGTCATGGCTGGCATCATGCATCAAGCCAAGATGAATCAGGATTAACAGCGTAGAGCCAACCACCACCAGGTAAACGCCGAGATCGAAGGCCATGGCCGAGGCCAGTTCAAAGTCGCCAATGAGGGGCCAATGCACATGGCCGAAAGTGGAAGTCAGGAAGGGATAGCCGAAGCCGAAAGAAATCAGCCCGGTCAGTGTTGCAATGGCCAGCCCGGCACCGATAAGCGGGTGCATATTGTTGGGGAGCCGCTTATGGGTCCACTCCACGCCATTGGCGAGGTATTGCATGATTAGCGCCACCGCGGTGACCAGGCCAGCGATGAAGCCGCCCCCGGGCAGGTTATGGCCGCGCAGCAGGATGAAGGCGGATACCAGCAGGGCTAGCGGCAACAGCAGGCGGGTCAGTGAGGCCATGATGACTGGGTGCATGTCGTCGCTCCAGGCGCGGCCGACATCGTCACAACTGCGCCCGTCGAGGCGGAGTTTCTCCAACATGGCGTAGATGGCCATGCCAGCCAATGCCAAAACAGTGATTTCACCTAGCGTATCAAAGCCACGGAAATCTACTAAGATGACGTTGACCACGTTATGGCCGCCACCACCCGTCACACTGTTTTGCAGGAAATAATCGGCGATGCTGTTGTACGGTCGTGTTAGCACTGCCCAGGCCAGCGCGCTCACGCCGCCGCCGGCCAGCACCGCCAGGATGCCGTCGCGCAGTCGGCGCGCCTGGCTGGATTCGGCCGGGGAATGTTGCGGCAGAAAGTACAGTGCCAACAGCAGCAAAATAATGGTGACCACCTCGACTGAAAGCTGGGTTAGGGCCAAGTCTGGCGCGGAGAATTTGATGAAGATCAGCGACACGATCAGCCCGACCGCGCCGATCAAAACCAGCGCGACGAAGCGCTGCCGATGGAGCGCCAGCGCAGTCAGCGCAACCACGCACAGCGCGAGGGCGGCAAACAGGCTGACCGCGTCAACCGGCAGCAGGTCACGCGGTCCGGTTAGGGCTGATCCACTCCCTAGCCAGCCGCTAACCCCGAGGATCAGCGCGAAACCGATGAACCACGCGATCATGCGTTGCAGCGAACCGATGTCGAGGCGGCGGGTAAGGCCGTTGGCAAAGGTAAACACTTGCGCTAGCAGATTGTTGTAGAGGCGGCGGGCATCGAGTTTTCCTTCAAAGCGTGCATGTAACTGGAAGATTGGCTTGCGCGCTGCGTAAACCAGGCCACCGCCGATTAGGGCGACTACGCTCATCCACAATGCGGGGTTGAAGCCATGCCAAATGGCTAGGTTGTGTTCTGGTGGTGGTGTTTGCAACACTGCACCGGCTGCCAGCGCCAGAATCGGTTCCACCGTCAGCGCGGGCAGCATGCCGACCAGCAGACACAGCGCGACCAGCACCTCGACGGGTACTTTCATCCAGCGTGGCGGTTCGTGCGGTGTGCGTGGCAGGTCAATCGGGTCGCCGTTGAAAAACACGTCATGCACGAAGCGCAGCGAATAGGCCACCGCGAAGATGCCGGCGATGGTGACTGCAAACGGCAGCAGCCAGCCGAACTTCATCATCGTGCCGACGCTGACCGCCTCGGCGAAGAACATTTCCTTCGACAAAAAGCCGTTGAACAGCGGCACGCCGGCCATGGCCGCAGCCGCCACCATCGCCAGGGTTGCGGTGTAGGGCATGAACTTCCACAAGCCGTTGATGCGGCGCATGTCGCGCGTGCCGGTTTCGTGGTCGATGATGCCGGCGGCCATGAACAGCGACGCCTTGAAAATGGCGTGGTTGATAATGTGGAACACACCGGCCACTGCCGCCAGCGGCGTGCCGATGCCGAACAACGTGGTGATCAGGCCGAGATGGCTGATGGTCGAATAGGCCAGCAGGCCTTTCAGGTCGTGCTTGAACAGTGCGATGAAGGCACCGATCAACAGCGTGAGCAGGCCGACGCCGACGACGATAAGGGACCATTCCCATGTGCCGGACAAGGCCGGAAACAGCCGCGCCAGCAGGAAAACACCGGCTTTCACCATGGTGGCGGAATGGAGGTAGGCGGACACGGGCGTAGGGGCTGCCATTGCATGTGGTAGCCAGAAATGGAAGGGAAATTGTGCCGACTTGGTGAAGGCTCCGAGCAGCACCAGGATTAAGGTCGGCAGATAGAGCGGGTGCGCGCGGATCAGATCGCCGGAGGCCAGAATCACCGTCAAGTCGTAACTGCCCGTGATTTTTCCCAGCAGCAGAATGCCGCCGAGCAGGGCCAGGCCACCGGCACCGGTGATCGCTAACGCCATGCGCGCGCCCTGGCGCGCTTCCTCGCGCTCCTTCCAGTAGCCGATCAGCAGGAAGGAGCTGAGGCTGGTTAGCTCCCAGAAAATCAGTAACTGGATTAAGTTTTCTGATAGTACCACGCCCAGCATCGAACCCATGAACAGCAGCAGATAGGCATAGAGCCGGCCTAGACTGTCGTGCTCGGATAGGTAATAGCGCGCATAAAGAATCACCAGCAAACCAATGCCAAGGATTAGGCCGGCAAACAACAGGCCGAGTCCGTCGAGGCGGAAGGCGAGGTCAAGGCCGACTTGCGGCAGCCAGGAGATGCGTTGCACTAACGTTTCACCGGCTAGCACCGACACAAGCGTGGAGGTGGAAATTGTGTAAGTTAATAGCGCTATTGCGGTCAGTGTGACTAGCGCTGCGCTCCAAGCCGCGGCGGAGCGGTTGCAACGGCTCAGCCAAGCGACTAAGGGAGCACCGAGAAAGGGGAGGAGAACGAGCCCTAGCAAAGTCAAGGGCGGCAAAGTCAAAGGCAGCGAAGTCATGGGCAGATTTTAGCGGGTACTGACATGTGAGAAGGTCGGTGCGATGCGTTAAGTAACAAACAAAGTAACAAATAAAAAAACAGGGCGCGCCAAGCAATCTGAATCGGAGAACGATACAGGCCGAATAGAAAACTGAGGGAACGGATCATCGAAGGTGTTAGGTCGTGGGTTTTCGTGCTTCATCAAGTACGGCTAAAGCCGCGCTTTAGCCTTTTCAAGTGGCTGCCTAACGTGGGAATTTTTAACCGCGCAAAGTTACTGTACGAGGATGGAATTGTCAAAGTGGTGGGAGTATCAAAACGAATCAAATCGAATCAAAACGAACTTGTTTTAAGGTGACAAGCAGATAAGGGTTTTTCTTGTTTATCTCAAGTGTGAGTGAAATTAAAAACACGGTAATAGTCTGTCGCGGGTTGCGCGCAGAAAAACAAATTGTTACGCTGCGCACCGCCCTATGACTTGAGCCTGTCAGACTATGATTCGCTGCAACCTCTTCATCCTGATGGACCGCGACAAGCTTCGCATTGTGTCTGAGGGTTAACCATGAGCATGAGTATGTTGACCCGGTCATTTTTCTATCATCCACTATCCTAAATAGCCGCCTGCAGGGTGCTGCCAAGACACCCTCGCACGCGCAACCCAATGACCGTGTCTCGTTCGCGAGCACTCCATTGGCGTCGTACAGCAATTGGAAAAATCTTGGATCTTGCAGGAGGGCGTGGCACACTGAGTTCGTCTCTT
>CAYWXO010000185.1:0-6695 GCA_964462255.1 uncultured Thiobacillus sp.
TATCCTGTAGAAAGTCAAAATGCAAGCAAAAATAACCTCCTGCAGATTATTTTTCTTAGTGAGAGATCATGATTAGATGTTATCTATCCCGTATTCTTGGTGAAAAAAGATTGAAAATCAGTGACTTAGCAAGGGATACTGATATAAATCGCGGCACGTTAACTCGGCTCTATCACGAGACCGCTGAGCGTGTTGATCTAGCAACGTTGAATCAGCTTTGCGTTTATTTGAACTGTGACCTTGCTGATTTGTTGGATTTTGTTCCTGATCCGCCAAAAGAAGACTGATGAAGACTGATTTGGGCTGGTAGTGTGAAGGTCGTATAAGTACGTCTGATTTAAGCGCGGAAAACTTGTGGGCCAAGCATGGGCCATAGATGGGCCACGGATGGGCCATGGCCCAAATGAGAAGGGCCTACATTGTGTAAGCCCTTGATTTTGTTGGTGGAGAGGAGGAGGATCGAACTCCCGACCTCCGCATTGCGAACGCGGCGCTCTCCCAGCTGAGCTACCCCCCCACGACGGCCGCCAATATAACAAAAAATTTGGCGCTAGGTAAGAGATTGGGGCGTTTGGTAGGCGCGATATAAAAGCCAGCCACCTAATAGCAGCATCGGTAGAGATAGCCATTGTCCCATGCTGATATTGAAGGTCATATAGCCGAGGATTCCGTCATCTGGGGTGCGAAAGTATTCGGCGATGAAGCGGAATGCGCCGTAGCCGATCAAAAACATGCCAGAGACCGCGCCGACCGGGCGTGATTTTGCCGAATAAAACCAGAGTAAAAAGAACAAGCCCAAACCTTCCATGCCCGCTTGATAAAGCTGTGATGGATGCCTGGGAAGCGCATCGACATGCGGAAAAATCATCGCCCAAGGCAGGGTGGGATCCGCTGGACGGCCCCACAATTCGCCGTTGATGAAGTTGCCGATGCGGCCAAACATCAGCCCTAACGGTACGAGTGGCGCAACGAAATCGCCGACGGCGAGAAAGGAGCGCTGCGTTTTGCGTCCATGCCAGGCGAGTGCCAGCAAAACACCGATGAGGCCGCCGTGAAATGACATGCCGCCTTTCCAGACCGCAAAAATTTCTTCGGGATTATTAAGGTAATAGCCAGGTTCGTAGAACACGACTTGCCCGAGACGCCCCCCCAAAATAACACCGATTACCCCTAAAAATAACAAATCATCCAGTTCTTGTGGCCGCCAGCGTGTTGCGGGTTCTGAGTGGGTGTGGCTAAAAATGCGGCTGCGTCCCAGCAGGATAAAAGCCGCGAATGCCGCTACATACATCAATCCATACCAATGGACTGAGATTGGACCGATAGCAATGGCGACGGGGTCAAACTGAGGATGAATGAGCATGAGTGTCCTGTGAATTTGTCAGCGATTGCTGGGCTAAAATGCGTGCAATTATAAAGACTGAAGGACGTTGCTATGCCCCAATACCGCTCACATACCACCACACAAGGTCGCAATATGGCTGGCGCACGCGCTTTATGGCGTGCGACCGGTATGAAAGATGACGATTTCAGTAAGCCAATTATCGCTATTGCTAATTCTTTTACGCAATTTGTGCCCGGCCACGTGCATTTGAAGGACATGGGCCAATTGGTGGCGCGCGAAATTGAGGCAGCAGGCGGAGTTGCCAAAGAATTCAACACGATAGCCGTGGATGACGGCATTGCGATGGGCCATGGCGGCATGCTTTACAGCCTGCCCAGCCGCGATTTGATCGCCGATTCGGTGGAATATATGGTCAATGCGCATTGTGCCGACGCGCTGGTTTGCATTTCCAATTGCGACAAAATTACGCCCGGCATGTTGATGGCCGCGCTGCGGTTGAATATTCCGGCCGTGTTCGTGTCTGGCGGGCCGATGGAAGCCGGCAAGGTTGTTTGGGATAACAAAACCATCAAGCTGGATTTAGTCGATGCCATGGTGCAAGCGGCCGATGCTCATTGTTCAGATGCGGAAGTTGAGGCGACCGAACGTTCCGCTTGCCCAACGTGCGGCTCGTGTTCGGGCATGTTTACCGCCAACTCGATGAATTGTTTGACCGAAGCGCTTGGCTTGAGTTTGCCCGGTAACGGCTCTTTGCTCGCCACCCACGCCGATCGAAAAGAGTTGTTTTTGCGCGCCGGACGTTTAGTGGTTGATTTGGCGAAACGGTATTACGAAGGCAACGATGCTAGCGTGTTGCCGCGCTCCATCGCCAGTTTTGAGGCGTTCGAAAATGCGGTGTGCCTGGATATTGCCATGGGTGGTTCTACCAATACCGTGTTGCATTTACTGGCAGCAGCGCATGAAGCGGGCGTTAATTTCACCATGAAGGATATCGATCGTTTGTCGCGGCGCGTGCCGAATCTGGCCAAAGTCGCACCTTCGACACAGCTTTACCACATGGAAGATGTGCATCGCGCGGGCGGCGTCATGGCGATTCTGGGTGAGCTGGATCGCGCCGGTTTGATTCACCGTCAGTGCCATACCGTACACAGTAAAACCATGGGAGGGGCCTTGCAGATTTGGGACGTGATGCAAGCGCATGATCTTTCGGTGTTTGATTTCTTCAAGGCGGCACCGGGTGGCGTGCCGACGCAGGTTGCGTTTTCACAAAATAAGCGTTTCCCCGAATTGGATATGGATCGGTCCAATGGCTGTCTGCGCGATAAAGCACATGCTTATTCGCAAGATGGCGGCTTGGCAGTGTTGTACGGCAATTTGGCGCTGGATGGCTGCATCGTCAAGACGGCGGGCGTGGATGCCAGCATTCTCAAATTCACCGGCCCGGCGCGTATTTTTGAGAGCCAGGATGCCGCCGTGGCAGCGATTCTGGCCGATGAAATTCGCGAAGGCGATGTCTTGCTGATTCGCTACGAAGGTCCGCGTGGTGGCCCCGGTATGCAGGAAATGCTTTATCCAACCTCTTATCTGAAGTCAAAAGGACTCGGCAAGGCCTGTGCGCTGATTACGGATGGACGTTTCTCCGGCGGCACTTCGGGCTTGAGCATTGGTCATGTCTCACCGGAAGCGGCGGAAGGCGGCCTGATTGGCCTGGTGCATGAAGGCGATCGCATTGAAATCGATATTCCTGAACGCAGTATTCGTGTTGCGGTTGCCGAGGATGAATTGGCCGCGCGACGCACGGAGATGGAAGCGAAGGGCGCGCAAGCCTGGCGACCGTTGAATCGTGAACGTGCCGTATCGCCGGCATTGCGCGCTTACGCCGCCATGACCACGAGCGCAGCTTTTGGCGCAGTGCGTGATGTAGCGCAGGTGGAGCGAAAGTCAGCAAATTAATGGAATTCAGGGGATTGGAATGGGGCTGCCTAACCTAAATCATGCGTATTACACCTACGGAGATTATCTCAAGTGGCCAGAGGATGTGCGCTATGAGTTGATTGATGGTGAAGCCTATTTAATGTCACCGGCCCCTACGGTCAGTCACCAGGATATAGCGGGTGAAGTGTATGCCCAACTGTTAAATGCCTTGCGCGGTAAGCCCTGTCGCGTACTGATTGCCCCGGTCGATGTCAGGCTGCCCAAAGTGGGTGAAGCGGATGAGGCGGATGAGCAAATTGATACGGTGGTGCAACCTGATGTGCTTATCGTGTGCGATCAAAGTAAGGTAAGTGAACGCGGTTTGCGCGGTGCGCCGGATTGGGTGCTGGAAGTGTTGTCGCCCGCTACGGCCGGTCGTGATCAAGTGCAAAAGCTGGAACTTTATGAACGGCATGGGGTACGCGAATATTGGTTAATTCATCCACGCGATAAAGTTTTAACCATTTATAAGCGGGCTAATGGTGTTGATGGTGTTAATCGTGTTTATGGCCGCCCACATGTGCAAGCACTAGCCGGGCAAACGCGGCTGAATATTCTGGATGGCGTCTGCATCCAATGGGATGAAGTTGTATCGCGTTTGCCTAAGCTGGATTAGGTGATGGTTTTTTATGCTGAACAACAATAGGGTAATGCCGGTGACTGCAATGGTTGAACAAACCGAGGTTGAACAGACTGAGGCTGACGCGGGTCAGCGCGCGTCAAATTGGTTGGGTTTTTTGTTGGCCTCTTTGGCGGTCAACGTGCTTTTTGTTTATGGCATGTTGGCTGGCATGGGCGACGCTACGTTGGCTATTTGGTACAAAACCTTGATTTGGCTGCCGTTCAATATTATTGCTAGCGCGCTTTATTGGGCCATCATGGTGCGATTGCGTCATTCACGCTGGTCGATGTTTCGCTTGCTTTGCCCGCTGATGATCGCCGCTAATTGGAGCGTGATGTTCAGCGTTTAAGTTGGTTGTTAATTTTTTATAAATTCCCCCTTTTATTTCGTTATTTCAACAGGAGCACGCATGACTCTCGCTGACCTTAGCACCCAAGACCTTAATGCTCGTTTCGGCCTTGCTGAACAACTCAAATTTATTGATGGCCCTGGCGGTTTGGTTTTCGCTGAAATCGATAATGCTCTCGGCACGGCTTATCTTTGTTTGCAAGGCGCGCATATCACCACCTTCCGCCCGAAAGATCAGGATGAGCCGGTGATCTGGCTATCCAAATTCGCCAAATTTGCGGCTGGAAAATCCATCCGCGGTGGGGCACCGGTGTGTTGGCCCTGGTTTGGCGCGCACGCCAGTGAAGCCAGTTTTCCGGGGCATGGCTTTGCGCGTACCGTGATGTGGGCGGTGACGCACAGCGCCGCCTTACCCAGTGGCGAAACGGAAATAACCTTGGTGTTGCAAGAAAATGTACAAACACAAGCGCAGTGGCCAGAAAAAACGCGCCTTGAACTGAATGTGATCGTTGGAAAAAGTCTGAAAGCCAGCCTGACGACGCACAATTTGGGCGAGACAGCGGTGCAGATTGGCGAAGCGTTGCACACCTATTTCCACATCGGCGACATTGGCGAAATTAAAGTCACCGGGCTGGAAAACGGTGTTTATCTGGACAAAGTCGGCGAAGTGGCGCGTAAAACGCAGGAGGGTGCGATCACATTCAACGGCGAAGTGGATCGTGTCTACGTCGATACCGAATCTACCTGTGAAATTGTTGATCCAGGTTTGAATCGTCGCATTGTCATTGCCAAAACGGGTTCGCGTTCGACGGTGGTATGGACACCGTGGCAAGAAAAAGCCGACAAAATGGGCGATTTCGGTCCGGATGGTTGGCGTCAGATGGTTTGCGTGGAATCGGCAAACGCGTTGGAAAACGTCGTCAGCGTTGCTGCCGGTGCCAGTCACAGCCTGTGCGTGGAATATTCCGCGCAGCCGCTTTAAGCGCTTGCTGGCTGCAATAGGTACAATGCGCCCGCCCTTTAATCTCTGATTATCTAGATCAATGCAGCTTTTCGCTTGCGGCGTCAACCACCATACCGCTCCGGTTTCCATCCGCGAGCGGGTGGCGTTTCCGCCCGATATCCTCCAAAAGGCCCTCTCCGATATCACCGGAGCCCGTCGTATTGCGCGTGAAGCCGCCATTCTTTCCACCTGTAATCGCACCGAGATTTACTGCAATACGCAGGAACCGGCGGGCGTGGCGGAATGGCTGGCCAATTTTCATGGCTTGCCGCCGCGTGATGTCAAACCCTATCTGTATTTGTTGCCGCAGCAAGATGCGGCGAATCACGCCTTCCGCGTGGCTTCCGGACTCGATTCGATGGTGCTGGGCGAGACGCAAATTCTCGGTCAGATGAAGCAGGCGGCGGAAAAGGCGCACGACGCCGGCACGATGGGCTTGCTGCTGAATAAGTTGTTTCAGCGCACCTTCTCGGTGGCCAAGGAAGTGCGCACTTCGACTGAAATTGGCGCGAGTACGGTATCCATGTCAGCCGCTGCCGTGACGTTGGCGGAACGTATTTTCCCGTCGATCGCCGAGCAAGCGGTGTTGTTCATAGGTGCCGGCGAGATGATTGATCTGGTCGCGACGCACTTCGCCGCCCGTAAACCGCGCCGTTTGATGGTGGTGAATCGCACTATTGAACGTGCGCGCGATCTCGCTAATAAGTTTGGTGGTGAGGCGGCGGCGCTCAATTTGTTGCCGGATTTGTTGGCGGAATTCGATATTGTCGTCACTTCTACTGCGAGTCCGTTGCCTATTGTTGGTCTTGGCATGGTGGAGCGCGCTATTAAAGTACGCAAGCATCGACCAATTTTTATGGTTGATCTGGCGGTGCCGCGCGACATTGAAACCGAAGTGGGGCAATTGAACGATGTCTTCCTTTACACCGTGGACAGTTTGGGCGAGGTTGTTCGCGCTGGGCAAAGCAGTCGGCAATCAGCGGTGACGCAGGCGGAAGCGATCATTCAATCGCGCGTCAATGAATTCATGCACTGGATGGATACCCGTCAGGCAGTGCCAGTGATTCGTTCGCTGCGTGACCATGGCGAACGCTTGCGCCGACACGAAATGGAAAAAGCGCAAAAAGCCTTGGCACGCGGTGAAAACCCGGCCGCGGTCATGGATGCGCTCAGCCGCGCGCTGATGAACAAAATCTTGCACGACCCGAGTCATGCGCTGAATCAAGCGGGCGAACATGAACGCGCGGAATTGGCGCGGTTGGTTTCGCATTTGTATAACTTGCACGGGGAATGAGTGCAGGTTTTTTGCCGGATTGGATGCAAACACCCGAAATGAGGCAAGCCCTGAGCGTGCAATGAAACCCAGCCTGCAAAATAAATTACAGCAATTAGCCTATCGCCTC
>CAYWXO010000186.1:0-6572 GCA_964462255.1 uncultured Thiobacillus sp.
TACCACTTAGACAACCACTTGACGCAAGCGCCCGCGCATCATACTCAGTTCTTGCTGAAACGGGGGGTTTTTCAAGTATTGAATTTCATGCACCGTAAAATTTTGTCTGTAATGACATGAAAACTCTTTGCATTCCGGCTTTGCTAGACGGCGAGGCGGCACGATAATCGCGCATCAATCCTGTCTCAGATTTTTCCAAATGAACAAGAAAAAAGTTTTTCTCCCCATCCTGCTGCTAGCGCTGGCGGTGGGCGGTTTTGCAGTGCTAAAAAATACGCGGCCGCAGCCGCCCATGGTGGCACCCAAAGAACCGGTTTGGCGCGTGCAAACATTAATCGCGCAGCCTGCCACGCGCAGCCCGGTAACCCATTTGAATGGTCGGGTGGAAAGTCCGGAACAAACGCGTGCTGCCGCGCCGGGCGTCGGCCGGGTATTGCGTGTGCCTGTGCGCGAAGGGCAAAGCATTAGCGCCGGTCAAGTCTTATTAGAACTGGATGCGCGCGATTTTCAGCCCAGAGTCAATCAAGCGGCCGCGGAAGTGGCTGAATTGCAAGCCGGCATAGCCAGCGAACAACTCCGCCATCAAGCGGATCTGGAACAACTCGCGCAGGAACGCAAGCTGCTTGATTTCGCCGCCGCGGATGTCGCGCGCTTTGAACAATTGCGCCAGCAGAGTTTTTATTCGCAGAGCGCGGTGGACCAAAGCCGACAGAATCTGGCGCGCCAGCAAATTACCCTGCGCAGCCGTGAATTAGCCGTGGCTGATCACACAGCGCGCATGAATCAGCAGCAGGCACGCTTGATTAAGGCGCAGGCCAATCTTGAGCAAGCCGAGTTGGCGTTGCAGCGCAGTCGCGTGGTCGCCAGCTTTGCCGGTTATGTCGCCAAGGTAGAAGTGGCGGTCGGCGATCAGGTCAACAGCGGCCAGACGCTGCTGACGCTTTATCCGGCGGCGGCATTGGAAGTGCGCGCCAAATTGCCGGCCACGCAACAAGATGCTTTTCTGGTCGCGATGCGTCGCGGCGATCAAGCACGAGCCACCGCGCAAGTGGCCGGTGAAACAGTGGAATTTAGCTTGGTGCGCAGTGCCGGTGCCGCCGATGCGCGCGGTTTGGATGCGTTTTTCGTCGCGCGGCGGCCGTCACCGAATTTGCGCGTCGGCGAAATGGTCAGCTTGCAAGTGGCGCGTGCGCCGGAGCACGCTGCCGTCGCTATTCCTTATGCGGCGCTGTTTGAAGGCGGCCTGGTTTATCGCGTTGAAGCGGGCCGATTAAAAGCCTTGCCAGTGGACGTGCTTGGCGATGCCGGCACGCAAACGCGACCGCCGCTGTTATTAGTGCGCAGTTCTGCGCTGAAACAGGGCGATGTTTTGCTCGCCACGCACTTGCCCAATGCGGTGTCTGGCTTAAAAGTCGAGGTGGTGAAGTGAACGACAGTGCAGTGAACGGCAGTGCAGAGAACGGCGCTGAAGTGAAGGTTTGGAGCCTGAAGGTTTGGAGTCCAATGCCATGAAACGCCAAGACTTGCTCAGCACCTTCGTCCATCACCCGGTGGCGGCCAATTTATTCATGATCATTTTAATTTTGGCCGGCTTGTTTGCCGTCTCGAAATTGAATGTGCAATTTTTTCCCAATTTCAGTTTGGATGTAGTCACCGTGCGCGTCGAATGGCGTGGCGCGGCGGCCGAAGATGTCGATGAAGGCCTCACCACGCCGTTGGAACAAAAGTTGAAAACGGTGGCCGGCATCAAAAATCTGACATCAACTTCTAGCCAGGGCATCAGCTCAATCTCCATCGAATTCAAGGAAGGGATTGATCCAGTGACTGCGGTGGATGAAGTCAAGCAGGCGGTGGAGCAATTCCGCAATCTGCCGCAAGACGCCGAAGCGCCGAAAGTCAGCCGCATCATTCGCTATGAGTCGATTGCGCGCGTCTTGCTGATCGGTGAAAGTTTGCCGGAGTTGCGCCGCGTTGCGCGGCAATATGAACAAGAATTATTGGGGCGCGGCATCGATAAAGTCGATTTGCTTGGCCTGCCAAATGAAGAAATCGCCATTACCGTGCCGGGGCAGGCGTTGGAACGTCTCGGCCTCACCTTGGATCAGGTCGCGGCCCGCATCGGCCAGACCAATCGCGATTTACCGGCCGGCAAAGTCGGCGAAGGCGAAGTGCAACGCGAAGTGCGCGGCGTCAATTTGCGGCGCGATGCACGCGATTACCAGGATTTACCGCTAATCACCGAGGCCGGCAACCGCGTTGAACTGGGTCAGGTGGCGCAGATTGAACGTGGCCCGCGTGATAACAGCCTGTTTTTGCAAGTGAATGGCAAGCCGGCGGTGGAGTTATTGCTGCAGCGGGCGGAAGACGGCAACACGCTGAAGGCCGCCAAGTTGATGCAAGACTGGCTCGCCGACGCGAAACCGAAACTGCCGCCGACGATAGACCTGCAGGTGTACGACGAACAATGGAGTTTGGTGGAAGACCGGATTGGCTTGCTGGTGAGTAATGGCTTACAGGGTTTGCTCATCGTGGTATTGGTGATGTTGTTGTTTTTGAATGGCCGCGTCACGCTGTGGGTGGCAATGGGCATTCCAACCGCGTTTCTGGCGACTTTGGCCGTGGTGTGGCTGGTGGGCGGCTCCATTAATATGATCAGCTTGTTTGCGCTGATTATGGCGCTGGGGGTTATCGTGGATGATGCCATTGTGGTCGGCGAAGACGCCTACGCGCATCACAAAATGGGCGATAACCCGATGCACGCGGCCGAAGGCGGTGCGCGCCGCATGTATTGGCCGGTGATTGCTTCCAGCTTGACCACGGTTGCCGCTTTTTTGCCGTTGATGCTGGTGTCCGGGCCGATGGGCAAAATACTCGGTGATATCCCGTTCATCATGATTTGCGTGCTGATAGCCTCGTTGATTGAAAGCTTTTTCATTTTGCCGGCGCATTTGCGTGGCGCCTTCAGCCAGGAAGCCGCCAAAAAACTGACGCTACGTAAGCCGTACGCCCTGCGTGTTTGGTTGGATCGGACGTTTGAACAGTTTCGTGATGGCGCGTTTCGCCGCACGGTGACTGCCGCCATCGAATACCGCAGTATTACCGTTAGCCTAGGCATTGTTGTACTGATTCTAGCGGTGGGTTTGTTGGCCGGCGGCCGCGTCAAATTTACCTTCTTCCCCACCCCGGAACCGCAGATTGTGTATGCCAATGCCACCTTTGTCAGTGGCACGCCGCGCGCGAGCGTTGATGAATTTTTGCAGCAGTTACGGCAAAGTTTGCAAGCAACCGAAGCCGCTTATGATGAAAAGGTGGTGCAGCACGCCTTGTATCGGAGTGGTGCCTTGTCCGGGGTGCAGAACGCTCGTCAGGGTGACCAATTTGGCTCCATCACCGTCGAATTAACGCCCTCGGAAGCGCGCGCGGTGCGCACCGAAACTTTCATCAAAGACTGGCAGGCGCGCATTAAAGCACCGGCCGGCGTAGAGAATTTTGTCGTGGTGCCACGCCGGCAAGGCCCGCCCGGTGGCGATCTTGCTGTTCGCCTGACTGGGCAAAGTGCCGCCATACTCAAACAAGCCGCGCTCGACCTGCAAGCCAGTCTCCGTCAGATTACCGGCGTTTACGGCATTGAAGATGACATGCCCTATGGCCGTGAGCAGGTGGTGTTTAACCTGACGCCAGCGGGAGAAGCGCTCGGCCTGACGCTGGAAGAACTGTCGCGGCAACTGCGCGCCGCGCTGGATGGCAAGCTGGTGCAATTATTTCAGGATGGCGCGGAAGAAGTCGAAGTGCGGGTGCGCTTGCCGGCCGCCGAGCGTGCCAGCCTTAATCTGCTGGATCGCCTGACCGTACGCACTCCGGCAGGCGATTGGGTGCCGCTGACTACGGTAGCGCATTGGAGCACACGGCAAGGTTTTGACGCGCTCCGTCATGCCGACAGCCAGTTGGCGGTTGAAGTGCTGGCCGCCGTCAACAGCGGCATCGCCAACAGCAATGACATCATCAACGGCCTGTCCGCGGTGACCTTGCCGGCGCTGGAAGACAAATACGGTGTTCAATGGTCATTCCAGGGCCGCGCTGCTGATCAGCGTGAAACCATGGCCGACATGAAAATCGGCATGTTGCTCGGCCTCAGCCTGATCTACATTATTTTGGCTTGGGTATTTGGCCATTACGGCTGGCCGATCATCATCATGCTGGCGATTCCCTTTGGCCTGGTCGGCGCTATTGGCGGCCATTGGCTGATGGGTATTGACCTGACTATTTTGTCGATGTTTGGTTTATTCGGCCTGTCGGGTATTGTCGTCAACGATTCCATTGTGTTGGTGGAGTTTTACCGCCATCAACGCGAAAAGGGCATTGCCGTCAACGAAGCCTTGGTCAATGCCGCCTGTTTGCGGCTGCGTGCCATCATGCTGACTTCGCTCACCACCATTGGTGGTCTGTCAACCTTAATGGCAGAAACCTCCTTGCAAGCGCAATTCCTTATCCCAATGGCCACTAGCATCACCTTTGGCCTTGCCTTTTCCACCATTTTGGCGCTGCTTTGGCTGCCCGCGATGCTGTCGTTTTATGAATCGGCGCATGATCGCGTGCTGCGGCGTGCTGCTGCGTGATAAACAACTTTACCTATGAAAACTATCCTTATTACCGGCTGTTCTTCCGGCATTGGCGCGTGTGTCGCACGCGGCTTAGATGCACGTGGCTGGCGCGTTTTTACCACCGCGCGCCAAATTGATGATGTTGATAGCCTCTTAGTGGAGGGGATGGATAGCTACCAGCTTGATTTGGATGATTCGGACTCCATTCACGCTGCCGTTGATGCGGTGTTATACCGTACGCGCGGCCAACTGGACGCTGTCTTCAATAACGGTGGTTACGGCCAGGTTGGCGCAGTTGAAGACCTGACGCGTGATGCCTTACGCGCACAGTTTGAAACTAATTTATTCGGCTGGGTTGAATTGACTAATCGCATCATCCCGGTGATGCGGCGGCAAGGTTACGGCCGCATCGTCATGAATAGCTCGGTGCTGGGCTATGCGGCCTTCCCCTATCGCGGTGCTTATAACGCCGTCAAATTCGCCTTGGAAGGATTAAGCGATACCCTGCGGCAAGAATTGCACGGCAGCGGCATTCATGTTGCCCTGATTGAACCCGGCCCGATAACCTCGCGCTTTCGCGAAAACTGCCTGCCGCATTTTGAGCGGCATATCGACTGGCAACACAGCGTCCACCGCAGCCAATACGCTGCACAACTTGACCGCCTGAAAACACCCGGCCCCGCCGCCCCGTTCACGCTACCGCCAGAAGCCGTGCTAAAAGCGGTTCTGCACGCGCTGGAATCGCCTTATCCGAAGGCGCGCTACCCGGTTACGCTGCCGGCGAACCTGTTTTGGTGGCTAAAACGCGTGCTCTCAATCAAAGCGATGGATGCGTTAATGCGGAAGATTTCCGGGGAAGGGAAAAGATGAAAACAATCGAGAAAATTCTATGAGTAATCCTACACCGAGGTTCAGCGTGCGGTATGTGTTGACGGCATTGATCGTCTATTTGCCTTTTTTGGTGACTTGTTATGCCGTCGGCGTGATTTTCTGGCAAGGCATTGGTTGGCTGGAAGTTGGGCTATTGGTTGGCATGTATGTTGTTACGTTATTTGGCGTTGATGTCGGCTATCACCGCTATTTTTCGCACCGTTCCTTCAAGACCGGGACATTGATGGAGTCGTTGCTTGCCATACTGGGAATGATGTCGGCGCAAGGAGGACTATGGTACTGGGTAATGGATCATCCGCGTCATCATAAGGTAAGTGATAGGCCTGGTGATATACATTCTCCCCACCTCTCTGGCACTGGGTTTCGCAATAGTCTGAAGGGTTTTTATCACGCACATATTGGTTGGGTGTTTAAAGTCTCCGACGCCGCCGCAATTGCCACACCGGAAATGAAGGCCGAGTTCCGGCGCAAACTACAAAATCCCTTTATTTTGCGACTGGCACGCCTGCAATTGTGGTGGATATTGGCGGGTTTGCTTATTCCTGGGGTGATTGGCGGCCTGATCACCTATTCTTGGTCAGGCTTTTTAGCGGGCGTTATCTGGGGTGGTTTTGTGCGGATATTCCTTGTTCAGCAGATCATGGGTTTCGTCAATTCCCTGTGCCATTTGACAGGCCGTCGCCCATTCATCACCCATGATGGAGATCGCAGCACAAACGTTGCTTGGCTGGCGATTGCATCGCTGGGCCAGTCTTGGCACCACAACCATCATGCTTTTCCCAGTTCCGCAACTTTCAGAATAGAGCCTTGGCATATTGATCTTGATGCCATGATTCTTTTGGCTCTTGAGAAGATGGGGGTAGTGTGGGAGGTGAGAAGGCCAACCCCCGCGCTGGTGGCAAGCAAAAGAAGGGCAATTGTCGGCAGTTAAGTTTGTGTTCTACCCGCGTTGTCACCTCGGGTCCGGCGTCGCGGGGTGCGTAACGAGATGCTATGATGCGAGACCTGACCCCGGGTTTACTGAAGGGGCAGCGGTCAGAGCGAGTAAAAGTATTGGCCTGTTCGATGGAGATGATTTCA
>CAYWXO010000187.1:0-840 GCA_964462255.1 uncultured Thiobacillus sp.
GGCCATGGGTTTCGATCAGCTCGCGCTCAATACCGCGAACTTCAAGCAGCCGTTGCCGCAAGCGGGCATGGCTGGAGACCACTTCCCCCATCAGTTTGATCAGTTCATCTAATTTACTTAGGCGAACACGAACGGTTTCCGCGGTTTTAAGCTTGGCCTCAACGGGGGCGGGGGCAGCCGGTGCGGCGGTGGTTGCCGGTGCGGGCGGCGGTGGCGGGGGGGTTGGAGCTGGCGTGGGGGGCGTTGGCGTTGGTGGCGGCGACGCTTCCGGGGCGGGAACCGCGGGCTTGCTGACTTCAGTTGCTGCTGGGGTGCCCAGTTGACCACTCACCGCTTGCGTCAGGGCTGCACACAAGGCGGCATCGGGCGGCGTTAGGCTGGCCGCATCATTGCTGGCCGCTAACTGATCGACCTGGCTGGAGAGGGTATCGACCGCACGGTAGAGCAGTTGCCCTAAGGGTGGGCTGAATGACAGGCTGCCTTCACGCAGGGCACCTAACACATCTTCGAGTTTGTGCGCGGTTTCCGTGATGCTGGCCAGCTTAAGCATTCGAGAGGAACCCTTGATGGTATGCGCTGAACGGAAAATGGCATTGATGCCTTCCTTGTCGGCGCTGCCGGTTTCCAGCGCCGACAAACCGTCATTGAGACGATTGATGTGGTCGCGCGCTTCCTCAACAAAACGAATGATGAATTTTTTGATGTCGATGGCCATGGCGGTTTACCGTTGGCCGCCGCTTGCCGTCACCTTGCCGGTGGGCAGTTTGGTGAGCTGATGCTCGCAGAGAAAGCGGACTTCCTTCGCCGGCAGGCCGAGGAGAAGGCCGTGGCCGAGTTCGC
>CAYWXO010000187.1:850-6564 GCA_964462255.1 uncultured Thiobacillus sp.
CAAGGGGAAGGTATTTGATGCCGCTTGGCTGGGCGGCATCCTCACGCGGGTTAAGTTCGCTGCCACTGAGTAATTGCACAACGACGCGGTAGGCGCGGCGGGCCAATTCGCTTTCGCCGCTGTGGCGATAGAGATCGGCCAGGTAATAGTGGGCCGGCCAACAGTCATGGCAGGCATAAGCGGCTTGCTTGAAGGCGCGAATCGCGGCTTCGTTCTGATTGCGCCATTTAGCCGCAAGGCCCAGCACAATCAGCGCGTCTATCGACCAGGTATCGGCGGCCAATACTCGCTGTGCCAGTGCTTCGGCGGCGGCAAAATCTTTGCGGTTGATTTGCACATACGCTTTGAGTAAACGCGCTTCGGTGTTGTCTGGCTCGGCTAGCAACACCGCATCCAGTAGGGGTAAGGCATCATCGTAACGGCGGTCAGCAGTTAATTTGCGTGCATTATCCATATCCAGGCTGGCTTCGGGGATGGGGGCCGGCGGACAAGATAAATTCCATGTGCCGGCGGGTAAGGGCAGTGTGGTGAGCGAGGGGAAATCAGCGGCGGGAGGGAAGGTCGGCGGCGGGGGGCAGACGGCATCGAAAGTGATTAACGGCAGCGGGCTTGTTGCTTCCGCCAGGGGGGGCTGGCCTTTGATGAAATAAAACAGGCCATCTTCTTCCACTAAAGGCAGTACGCCAAGATCATTGGCCAGCGTTTCAGCGGTGCCGATGACGAGAAAGCCATCCTGCTTCAGCAGCGAAGCCAGATTTTGCTGAATAATTTTGCGTGTCGGCGTGTCAAAGTAGATGGATACATTACGGAAAAATATGACATCGAAGCCGCTGAGGGCGGGCGGGAAGGTGTCAGCCAATAAATTAAGTTCATGGAAAACAACCCGGTTTTTAATGTGTTCTTTTAGTAGGTTGTTGTGTTTGTCTTTATCAAAATAGCGGTTGCGCACGGTGCTGCTAACGCCGCGAAAGGAGAAGTCGGTGTAACGCCCTTCTCGGGCTTTGGCTAACACGGTGCTGTCGATGTCACCGGCGGCGAAGGAAAACAGGTGCGCCACGCTTTCGCCGTATTTATCCATTAATGCCATGACTAATGAATAAGGTTCCTCCCCCGAAGAACAGCCGGCGCTGAGGATGCGCACGGGCGTCATGCCGCCGTGGGCAGTCAATAAGCGCGGTGCGAGTCGATCGACCAACAAGCGGATTTGCTCCGGTTCACGAAAAAAATAGGTTTCGTTAATCGTGAGCAGGTTGATCAATTCCTTAAATTCAGCGTCTTCGCTCAGTAAGCGGCTGTAGTAAGCAGCGGGTTGAATGGCCAGCGCCAAGATGCGTTCTGTCAAGGCCTGCTTGAGTTTTTCATCACCGTTGGCGTCTAAAACCAAGCCGCAGTGTTCTTTTACCAGTGCCTTGAACGGCTGAATGTCCAGCGTCATTGTGTCTGGCCTCATTGTGTCCGGCCTCATTGTGTCTGACCACATTGGGCAGATTCCATGTAATTGATGCGCATTAAAGGATCCGCCAGATGGATCATGGCTTCGGCAATGGCATCGACCGGGAAGACTTGTTGCACCGCGCCGGACTCAATGGCAACGCGATTCATGCCAAAGATGACTGAGCTGGTTTCATCCTGCGCGAGCGTGACGCCGCCTTTTTCACGAATGCGCGCGATGCCGAGCGCACCGTCGCTGCCCATGCCGGTCAGGATGATGCCGATGGCTTGACGACCAAACACATCGGCCACCGATTTGAGCAAGACATCGCAACTGGGCCGGTAAACATCAAGCGGCGCGCGGTTTAGCAAGTGGGCGCGGCGATTGGGTTGAATGCAAAGGTGTTGTTCAGACGGGGAAATATAGATGGTGCCGGGGCGCAGTAACTCGCCTTCTGTCACCAGGCGAACAGGGAGTTTGCACAGCGTGCCAAGCCAATCGGCCATCCCGCCGGCAAAACCATCAGAAATGTGCTGCGCAATGACGATCGGGCAGGGGAAGTTGGCGGGCAGTAACGGCAGAATATGGGTCAACGCCTGCGGGCCGCCGGTTGAACAGGCAATAGCGAAGATATGCGAATAAGCGCTGTTGAAGTCGCTGGCCGCCGGGTGGGCAGGTGAAAAATCCGCTGCAGGCGGAGGCTGGGTTGGATGGTTTATCAGCGGTGGCTGCAGTGGCAGAGGTGGCTGCGGTGATTTGCGTGGCCGCATCCGGGTAATGACCGAAACGCCGGCCAGCATGCGTACCTTGTCGACAAATTCGGTCGCTTGTTCTGGTGAGTAATCCGGTTTGTTGACCACCTCCAGTGCGCCGTGGCCGATAGCCACTAAGGCATTGTGCGCATCGGCAACGCTGCTCACCACCAGGATGGGAACCGCTTTACTGGTCATAATTTCTTCAATGGCTTCCATGCCTGACATCACCGGCATTTCCAGATCCATGGTGATGATGTCGGGCTTGAGGTCACGCGCGAGCTCAACGGCCAGACGGCCATTGCCGGCCTCGCCGACAATTTCGATATCGTCTTCGCGTTCAAGAAAATCGCGCAAGAGCGCACGCGCCATACTGCTGTCGTCGGCAATAACGACGCGAATCTTGCCTCTGGTCTTGCCTGCAGTCGTCATGATTTACCGATCAGCGTGGGTCGCTGGTTTTGTCACCCAGTTTGAATTGCCCCACCAGTTCTTCCATGCGGGCAGACAAGCCGGACATCTCCTTGCTGATCTGCGAAATGCGCGTAATGGAATGGGCGGTATGGGAGCTGGCGGTGACAATTTCACGCAGCGCGACCACGACTTGGTTGCTGGCAGTTTTTTGTTGCTGTGTCGATAAGGAGATCTGTTGCGCAGCGCTGCTGGTATGGCTGGCCGCGTTGACAATTTCGCCGAGTCGTTCGGCCGTATTGGCACTGGCGGCGGTGCCGGCGGCGATACCGCTGGCGCCTTTTTCGGAAGTGATGACCAAGCGGCTGATCGAATCCTGGATCTCGCTGATTTTGGCTTCGATTTCGCCGGTGGAATCGGTCACGCTATCGGCCAGACGGCGAATTTCGCTGGCGACCACCGAGAAGCGTTTGCCCGCTTCACCCGCGCTGGAGGCTTCCAGTGCAGCATTGAAGGCAATCAGCTTGGTTTGGTCGGCAACCGCATTGATGATTTCCATCACCTTGCTGATCTGCTTTGATTTGGCACCCAGATCGACAATTTCTTGCAGGCTATGCTGATTGTCCATGCGGATATCGTTCATGCGGCCCAACACGGTCTGCATCGATTCTGAGCCTTTGCGGCTGCCGTTCAGCGTTTGATTGGCGATATCGACCACCGATTTGGAATGGTCGGCAATTTGGGTGGAAGAGGCGGACAGTTCTTCCATGGTGGAAGTGATTTCCGCCACCGAGGAGGACATTTCGGAAGAGGTGGCCGCCTGACCTTCTACCGCGCCGGCGATTTCTTGTGCCGCCGCGTTGACTTTGGCGGCATTAGCGCCCACTTCGGCGGCCAAAGCATGCAATTTCAGCCGCATTTCCCGTGTTGCGCGCGCCAGATCGCCAATTTCATCGTTGCCTTCCAGCGGAATATCGGCGGATAAATCGCCCTGCGCGACGCGATTCACGCCGGCCACAACAATGTTGATGCGACTGACCAGATGGCGTGCGGTCAACATGGCAAGCAACAGGCCTAATCCGATTGACAGGATGCCGACCACCAGTGCCGTGATGCGCGCTGAGGTTAGGCTGGCTTGAAAGTGGCTGTTGTCCATGGCGATTTCGATCACGCCAATCGCTTTGCCGGAGAAGTCATGCACTGCGGCGGCGTAAACCGCATGCGGCTGACCCTTTATGGCACGGTGATCAAGCTGAGGTTCGCCATTCACCGCCCGTTTCAAAGTGGCCATATCGAGCAGGGGCTCGTTGCCAAAGGTGGCGGCCAGCGTGCTGAAGGTGTCGTTGTCAAAAATATGCATGCCGGCATCAACGCCGTTCTGCTGTTTGAATGTGTCGAAAAAGGCTTGTCCGAAAGTCATGCCGAATTCGACCGAGCCAATATGTTTGCCGTTACTGAACACCGGCACCATGCCGCGCGCGCCCAGTCCTGCCACGCCCCCTTCCAGGCCATGCGTTGGTTTTTGCGTTTTGTTGGTGGCGATGACGGTGTGACGGAATGCGGAAAGGTCGTCACCAAACTTTTCTGGCTTGTGGACGCGGAAAAAAGAGGTCGCCGGTGGGGTATGAAACTGAAACTGTTCGACGCCGTATTGCTTGGCCATGTGTTTGAAGCCGGGCGAGAATAATTCGGTCAGGGTTTTCCGGTCGCCAGCGAGAAATTTTTCTTGCACCAAGGGGATGTTGGCGATGAGCGCGCTCATCGCTTCGGCTTGCCGATTTTCCGCGGCAATGGCGTTGTTGATGGCTTTCAAATGTGCATCCAGCGCGCCGTGTTCGGCTTCGTGGATTAGGTTGCTCATATTGGATAGATTGGAAAAGGTCAGTACGGCTCCCACGATGCCAATTGACGCACCCATGGCCACCATGATCTTGGCCCATAAACGCAAGTTCTGGAACACACGCATCCCCAAAAGAAGGATCAAATTAAACGAGAAAGCCTGGCCGCAGGAAGCGTCAGGAGAGAGTGCGCGGATGCTAGCTGAAGGGAGCGAACTGCTGCAAGCCTGTTCGCGCTCCGCTAGCGTGAATTTCGTTAAATTAACGTCGTGCGAGGAAGGGGGAGTGGTCGGCGCTTCAGCAGAATAAGCATTCTCCGTAGGTTGGGCTGACGTGAGGAAGCCCAACATTGGTGCTACATTGGCGCTACATGTTGGGCTTCCTGACGTCAGCCCAACCTACCAGGTCAGACCAACCTGACATGTTTGTAGCGGGTAGGTTTTTACGCTTGCTTAGCCGATGAGTGCGCTGATTTCTGCTTCCGCATCAAGCCAGTCTTGTATGGCGTAACCGGGCGCAAAGCCGCGTTTTTCCGCTCGATGGTAAGCCGCAGTGGCGATCCAGCGTTGGCGTTCTTCGGCGGAAGGCGCAGCAGGTTTTTCGTGCAGGGTATGCGGGGCTGGCGCGGCAGACGCGACCGCCACGGCGCGCGGCGGCGCAACCTCTTTATTCGCAACATCTGTATCCGCAACATCTTTATCCCCAATATTCGGGGATGAATGTGCGGGGACTTTGGCGATTGTTTCTACGGCTTTCAGCGGGGATTCTGCAGTGATAACCCCGGCGGCAACCCCGGCGGCTGGTTTGGGGGCTGGTTTGGGGGATGGTTTGGCGGCAACCGGGGTTGCCGCTTGGGTTGCTGGCTTCGCTGTTGTTTTGGTTGTTGCTTTCGGGGTTGCTTTCGGGGGGGCTTTGGCAACAGAGGCAACAGATTTGGGCGTCGCCGCTTTTTTCGGCTTTTCCACTCCACCGGCGGTCACCGCTTTTTTGACGGTTTGCTTGCTGGTTTTGGTTTTTTCTTCTGACATGGTTTTCTCCTGATTTAAAAACAAAATAAATTATTTTGGTAAAGCAATTAAAGGTTCTCGTTTTTCTAAAAGAGTGATTATAAAACGAACGCTAGCGGATCAACGCAGCAAGGATCTCCGCCGCAAGGATCAACGTCGCAGCATCGCAATGTCTTGCAGCAACGGCGCGATGATCGGTTGAATTTTGCGGCGCATGAGTGAGCCAATGGCGGTGGAGCGGGCGAAGATGTCCTTAACAGCTAGGTCATTGCAG
>CAYWXO010000188.1:0-6500 GCA_964462255.1 uncultured Thiobacillus sp.
CGTGTCAGTCACTTACAAGCCCGTTTCTTGGATACCGGTCAGGAAGCGCCGTCATCGGTGTAACCGCGTCAAGTAACCAAGCCGAATGTAACCATCATATTGCCCACGCCAATTAGCAAAGCTTTTGGATGGCTATTTCATACACGGCACGATGTTTGCTAATTGGTATGATGCCGGCACCCTCAAGACAACTGCCTTTCGCTGCACCCATCATAAGTAAGAAATATGCACCAGGTAAAAGCTACATGGTTTCGGCTTTCGCTTTGGCGTGCTCCATGCAGTTGAGTTGATAGACTCACTGGCAAAATTGCCAGTGACCGACAAGATCGGTTTCATGGATGCATTGGATGCCGCCCCATGTTGCAGACAGGTCAGGTTCATGCCGACAGTTTACAAAAGGGCTTCACCACGTGCTTACCCGCCATGTGACGGAGTTTTCCAGTCCCCTGCGCACTCAAATTGTTTTGTAGAAAAGCATAGGCCTTCGTTCGATTCATTTAGACTAGAGCACAGCCCAAGCTAGACGTGAATTCTGTCTCTGCGCGAGTCCGCCAGCCTGCAACAACAGCGGCCAGGCGAAAGCTTTGATCGCGCCGATTTCCTGATCCCACGCGTTTTTCTTCGGCGCTTCGGAGTAAAAATCGCCATCGGGCAATTGGCTGGCCAGAAATTGAATCGTGGCAGCGCCGGGTTGCCGAGTCTTGTCGCTCACCTTGATCTTGCCTTGCTTGATCAGGCGCAAAAGCCGAGGCAGATCGCTCAGAGCCTCGTTTTCCATGTTGCGTACCACCAGCAGGAAATTATCCCTCGCCTCGGGGAGTTCCTTTTCCGTCATCAGTCGCGCCGGCTCGGGGGCGCTGACGAAGGCATTCAGCGGTTCGTGCAGATCATCCGGAACGCAGTAAAACCCTTCGTTGTAAAACAGGAACAGGGACAGCGGCGCGAGCAGTTCGTAGCGCCCTTCTTCGACCGTTAACGACACATTCTTGCCGTATTTGGCGACAAATTTACGATGATTGAAATACGCGTATTTGTCGAAAATGGTCTCGGCTACAGCGGCCTTGTCCAGATCGCTCAGTCGACGCCATAAATTGCCCAGACCCAAACCCTGATATTGGCTCCATATCGTCTCAACCAACTCGTCCTTGCGGCCGACCAGAGCGACATCCGGAAACAATTGCTTGAATTTCTTGAGTTGATCGATGGTTAACTGGGAAAGAGATTGGCGCAGGGTCGGCATGGCGGAGAAATAGGGTGGACAAGATGCGGAAGAATGCCAGCCGAAGCCGTATTCGTGAAGTGAAATTGATGGAAAGCGTGCTTGGCTGTGCATGGGTCTTGCCGAGAAGGTTTGGGCTCGACCGAAAATATCAATCAAGGCCGGTTACCCTAAAAAACCGCAGTTGACTGGACGGCAGGTGCGAATTTCATGGTGGAGCAGGGAGGAAACCATGGGCCGCTTAGGGGCCGTTAGAAAATAATCATGACAAACATTCGTAGGTTGGGCTGAGCTTGCGAAGCCCAACATGCAGCGTAAATGTTGGGCTTCCTAAAGTCAGCCCAACCTACGGTGTAATGCTGATTTGTTACAGCAATTTATTACCCGTTCCTGATCGCCGATGACGGATTTAATGGCGCTTCCATGAGCGGTCGCAGTTATTTTTTTTTCGTAGCACGTTCTACATGTTCACTCGCTTTCTCCTGGAAACTTGAGTTTAGTCAAGGCAATGGGCGCGACATGGATTCGAGAATCAAAGCAGGGTGGTAAGACGGATTTTTCGCTTTTCTCAGTTAAGCATTAAGTAATCGAATGACCTTGTTTGCCGCCTGAAATCAGCCCCGTGTGACCAAACAGATACTCAGGAGACAACAAATGACACTCACGCGACGTAATTTTCTAAAAACCAGTATTGCCGCCAGCACTGCCGCCACCGTCGGCATGCCGCTGTCCAAGCAGGCCGAGGCCGCCATCAAGGCGGGCGAGAAGGATTGGCAGTGGGATAAATCGGTCTGCCGTTTTTGCGGCACCGGCTGCGGCATCATGGTGGCGTCCAAGGAGGGCCGCGTGGTGGCCACCAAGGGCGATCCGGACGCACCGGTCAATCGCGGACTGAACTGCGTCAAGGGTTACTTCAACGGCAAGATCATGTACGGCAAGGACCGTCTGACCCAGCCCTTGATGCGCATGACCGACGGCAAGTTCGACAAGAATGGCAAGTTCGTGCCCGTTAGTTGGGAACAGGCCTTCGACGAGATGGAACGCCAGTTCCGCAAAACCTACGCGGAAAAAGGTCCCACCGGCGTCGCCATGCTGGCTTCCGCGCAGAAGACCATTCAGGAAGGTTACGCCTTCAACAAACTGTTCAAGGCCGGCTGGCGCAGCAACAACATCGACCCCAATGCGCGCAACTGCATGGCCAGCGCGGTGGCGGCGTTCTACAGCGTATTCGGCACCGACGAGCCGGCCGGTAACTACGACGACATCGAGTACACCGACACGGTCATCCTGTGGGGTGCGAACATGGCGGAGATGCACCCCATTCTGTGGTCGCGCATTACTGACCGCCGCATGAGCCACAAGAACACGCGCATCGTCAATCTGACCACCTACCGCAACATGTCGTCGGACATCTCCGATCTGGAAATCATCTTCAAGCCGCAGACCGATCTGGCCATCCAGAACTACATCGCGCGGGAGATCATCGCGCGTAACGCAGTCAACCAGGATTTCGTCGATAAGCACTGTGTATTCACCACCGGCCCCTACGACATCGGCTACGGCATGCGCGCCACCGACAAGTTCTCCTTCCCGGCGGAGAAGGACATCCAGGCGAAGGAACTGCGCGTCAAGCTGGATCGCGACGAGGCCATCAGCCAGCGCCGCACCGAAGGCGAGGTGGTGGAGCAGAAGAACACCGGCAACCCCGCTGCGCACTGGCTGATCAGCTTCGAGGACTTCAAGAAGGCGGTCGAGCCCTACACGCTGGACTTCGTCGCGGCCATGTCGAAGGGAGATGTCGACGAACCGCTTGACCAGTACAAGGCCAAGCTCAAGCAATTGGCCGACTACTACATCGACGCCAAGCGCAAGGTGGTGTCGTTCTGGACCATGGGCTTCAACCAGAGCGTGCGCGGCACCTGGGTCAACGAACAGTGCTACATGAACCATCTTTTGCTGGGCAAGCAGAGCCAGCCCGGCAACGGCGCCTTCTCGCTGACCGGCCAGCCCTCGGCCTGCGGCACCGCGCGCGAGGTGGGCATGTTCTGTCACCGTCTGCCCTCCGACCGGCTGATTCCCAACCCGGCGCACCGCGAATACACCGAGAAGCAGTGGAACCTGCCGTTGAAGACGATCAACCCGCACATCGGTTCGTTCTACGGCAAGATCCTGCGCGACCTCGAGGATGGCGGCGTGAAATGGTTGTGGGTGGCGGCCAACAACCCGTTCCAGTCGCACCCCAACATCAACCACTGGCTGAAGGCGGCGCGCGAGCTCGACAACTTCGTCGTCGTTTCCGAAGCCTATCCCGGCGTCTCCGCCAAGGTTGCCGACCTCATTCTGCCGGCGGCGATGATCTTCGAGAAATGGGGCAGCTACGGTAACGCCGAGCGCCGCACCCAGCACTGGCGGCAGTCCGTGCAACCGCCGGGGCAGGCGCGCGGCGACATGTGGCAGGCCATGGAGTTCGCCAAGCGCTTCAAGATCAAGGAATTCTGGGGCGAGCAGAAGGTGCCCGGCCTGAAAGCGGTCGGCTATGAGGACGGCAAGCTGCCCAGCGTGCTCGACGAGGCGGTGAAACTGGGTTACTCGCCGGAGGACAGCCTGTACAAGGTGCTGTTCGCGACGCCCGCCAACTTGAAGTACCGTTGGCCGGACGCGGTTGCGAAGGGGCGCGGCAATCACATCGCCAACCTGCTCGGCGACGGCTGGTTCCCGGAAAAGGCGATCTGGCAGGAATACACCGTGTTCGGCCGGGGTGTCGGCAAGGATCTGGCCGACTTCGACGTCTATCACCGCGATGACGTGCGCGGCCTGAAATGGCCGGTGGTCAATGGCAAGGAAACCCACTGGCGCTTCAACGAACAGCACGACCCCTACGTCAAGAAGGGCGCCGGCTTCGAGTTCTACGGCAAGCTGTTCAAGGCCATCCCCAGCGGCGACCTCGACAAGGTGACCGATCCCAAGCCGGTCAGCATCGCCGGCAAGGCCAAGATCTTCTTCCGACCCTATGCCGCACCGGTGGAAATGCCCGATGCCAATTACGACCTCATGTTCTGTACCGGCCGCGTGCTGGAGCACTGGCACACCGGCACCATGACGCGACGCGTGCCGGAATTGCACCGTGCCGTGCCCGCTGCGGTGATGTGGATGCATCCGGAGGACGCGAAGAAGCGCGGAGTCAAACGCAACGACCTGGTCTGGCTGGAATCGCGCCGAGGCAAGATCCAGATCCGGGTGGAAACCGGCGGCCGCAACACCATGCCGAAAGGCACGGTGTACGCGGCGTTCTTCGACGAAGGCGTGCTGGTCAACAAGATCTGCACCGACGCTGCTTGCCCGATCTCGAAGGAAAGCGACTACAAGAAGAGCGCGGTCAAGGTCTACAAAGTCTGATAGCCAGGAGATAAATGATGAAACATCAATTCAAGTGGATTGCCTCGCTGGCCGTGCTCTCCTTCGGTTGCGCCGCCACGGGGAATGTCGCCGTCACCGACGATAGCCTCGGTCTTTCGCAGACTAGCGTATTCGATGTGGAAACACCCGCCGCCTTCGAGTACCGCGATCTCGATCCCAAGGTGGCGGGCATCCTGCCACGCGCCTGGGAAGACGCGCCGCCACAGATTCCGCACCGTGCCGAGCGATACCTGCCGATCAACGCCAAGCTGAACAAGTGTCTGGAATGCCACGAGGAACCCGACAAGATCGGCAAGAAAGAAAAAGGCAAGCCGACGCCGATGTCGGATACGCATTACGTCATGGAGGGCAAGGCGTTCCTGGTTTCCAACAAGCGTTACGTCTGCACGCTGTGCCATGCGCCACAGACGGACGTCGGGACTTTGATGGGCAATACCTTCAAGGGCGATACGGCAGTGCAATAGTCGGATGTCGGATGCGGTGTATAGCCCCTTATTTTGAGGGGCTATTTTTTTGCCAGGATGTGGTTCTTCGTTAGGCTAACTTTTTAGCCCAGCACGAAGATGAGCTAGCATCCAAGCTCATCTCGTCACCGTCACGCCGACGTTACTGGCGTCTTGCAAGATGCTGGCTCTTTCCAACAGATTTGTTCAGAACCCATCTGGCCACGCCGTCATTCGCGTGAATTCGAGACAGCCTTTGCGACATCAGGTTGGGTCATGATGCGCTCCCGATTTCTTCGGTTGCCATAAAAAGCTTAGTCATTGCGTCGTAGGACTCATCATCAGCTTCGTCAAAAGCCGGAAAGCTCAGCGCCATTTGCCAGAGGTGCAAAACCGTCTCGATAGCGGCCTTGATTTTGATGTTGGGGCGGGTGCCTTGTACGGTCAGCGTGATACCAGCGGGGTGTTCATTGGATAGTAACCGCGATAAACTGCGGCCTATGGCTACCGCTACTTTTGACACACTTAAATTCGTAGAACGGCTTGAAAAAGCTGGGGTAACGCGCGAGCAAGCTTCGGCCATAGTCGAGGCACAGAAAGACGCGCTATCTGAGGCGCTTGACTCAACGCTAGCAACAAAATCTGATTTGCATGGCATCGAACTTGCAATTGCTTCGCTTAGGTTAGCGACTGCTGGTGTGCAGGGTGAAATGTTTTCATTAAAATGGATGATCGGCGTTCTAGTCGCTATAGCGTTTGGCAACTTTGCCAAGCAATTCCTTTGATCTTTCGGCTTCGGCTGCTGACGTTGCCATGACTTTTTAGGCTGGCGGCTCCGGCTTGGCTTAGTGCCTTCTTCTCCCCCAAATCGTGACCCTGAAAGCAGGTCAACTTTGGGCTTAGCTTGGTGTTCGGCGGTGTTGTCTGCATAGCAGCAGTTGATCGCTTCAAAATCACTCGTTTTGCTGGCCTGATTGGCGGCGTTTTTTAATGAATGGCAGGTTGTAGCGCCCAGTGCTTCGCCATACCGACATTGTTCCTGGGGTGGCAGCTGCCTTTTCGTTTAAAAATTCGTGGGTGGCTTTGATGACTGCTTGAAGGGGCACTGTTCTTTTGGCTTTCGGCCTCGCTGGAACATCAAGTAAGTGACAACGCAACGGCAATTCACAGGAAAGTGCAAAGATTATGTGGAGGGAAAATCGTGAAGCTCATTCGCAACACAGGCGCTGACCGCGTTATAGACTTGCTGCGCCCGCAGCTCACAGCGGGGCATCATCTCGACGTTATAACGCCGACTGTTTCCCTTTTCGCCTTCGCCGGGATTCAGCGAGAAATGTCTGCGCTGGTTGGATGCCGTCTGCTACTTCCTTCCGCAAGGGCAGAACTCTCGCTTCTGGGTTCGGATGCTGATCGCGCCGCAC
>CAYWXO010000189.1:0-1088 GCA_964462255.1 uncultured Thiobacillus sp.
AGCGCGGCTTGGTTTTCCAGCAGTTTGGGCAGTTCTTCGTCGAGTTTGTCGTAGGGGTAAGTGGCGTCGAAATGGAAGATTTCGCGCGTGGCTTCCGGGCCGTAGCGAAAGCCATCCCAGATTTCGCGTGCTTCATTTTTTTCGCGGCAGAACAGAATTTGGCGCGGCTCCGCACCCGCGATTAGCACTAACACCGCTTCCGGTTCCGGGAAGGCGGTGAGGTAGTGAAAGTGACTGTCGTAACGATACGGATAATGCGTGTCGCGATTGCGCGTGACTTCCGGCGCGGTGGCCAGAATCAGCACGCCGGTTTGCATCTGTTGCAGCACATGCTCGCGACGGGCGCGGTGCAGCGCAAGGTTGGGTTGCAAGAACGATGGATTAAGTGAAGGCCGCATATTAGGGGTATTGTGGAGAAAGAAGAGCTTGCTGTAATTCAACGTCCAGCGCTGCCAGTCGCGCTGCTGTGCCGACATCTTCCCAGCGGCCAGCGAAATATTCCCCGGTGACGGCGGTTGCGCGGATGGCGTGTTTCAGCAGGGGAGCGAGTTTGGCTTTTTCACCGGCAGCGATGCCGTTGAACAGGGCCGGCTGATAGCAGCCAATGCCGGAAAAAGTTAGTTGCGTTTGGTCAAGTTGCGCTTGGTCAATAACGCGATGGTCAGCTAAAGCAAAATCACCGTTCGGATGATGCGGCGGGTTATCCACCAGCACTAAATGCGCCTGCTGCGCTGGTTGAGTTGCCATGCTGGCCAATGTCGGTAGCAAGCGGGCGTAGTCGAAATTGGTATATACGTCGCCGTTGGTGACGAGAAACGGATGCGGTCCGAGCAAATCGCGTGCCGTCGCGATGCCGCCGGCCGTTTCCAACGGTTGTGATTCGCGTGAATAGGCGATACGTACATCGAATGCGCGGCCATCACCGAGAAAATCTTCGATTTGCTGGCCTAGGTGCGCTACGTTGATGACTAAATCGCAGAAACCGGCGGCACGCAGACGTTCAATCTGCCAGAGAATAAGTGCTTTGCCGCCAACCTGGAGTAAGGGCTTCGGCGTATGGTCGGTGAGCGGGCGCATGCGTTCGCCCA
>CAYWXO010000189.1:1188-6498 GCA_964462255.1 uncultured Thiobacillus sp.
GCAACATCAAAAGGTATAGCCGCTGGCGAGGGTTTTGCCTTCGATGGCATCAAGCAAGCGCAGAAAATCGCCGAGGCCGTTGTAGCGGGCGCAGGTTTTGCGCAAGTAGTCCATTACGCGTGGCATGTCTTGCAGATAGCCTTGTTTGCCGTCGCGGTGACACAGCCGGGCGAAGATGCCGAGCACTTTGATGTGACGTTGCACGCCCATCCATTCGAAATCGCGGTAAAACTCGCCGAAATCGGCCTGCACCGGTAAGTCGGCTTTCCGCGCGGCTTCCCAATAGCGAATCATCCAATCGAGGATGCGTTCTTCGTCCCAGCGGATGTAGGCATCTTTGTAGATTGAGGCCAGATCGTAGGTGATCGGGCCGTAAACCGCGTCCTGAAAATCCAGCACGCCGGGGTTGCCAGTTGGAGTAAGCATCAGGTTGCGCGAATGCCAATCGCGATGCACATAGACTTTCGGCTGCGCCAGCGTGTTAGCGAGAATGCGCGCGAAGGTGGCGTCGAGTATGTTTTGCTGTTCGGCAGTGAGTGCTATGCCTAAATGCCGTTGCAAATACCACTCTGGAAACAGGTTAAGTTCTCGACTGAGTAACGCGGCATCGTAGTCGGGTAATTCACCGGCTTGGCTGGCGCTTTGAATCTTGATTAAGGCGGCGTTGGCATCGCGGTAGAGCGTGTCAGCACTTTCAGCCGGGTTGGTATCAAGCGCCGCCAAATAAGTCGTATCACCGAAATCAGACAGCAGCAAAAAGCCTTCTGTCAGATTTTGCGCGAGAATTTCTGGCGTATTGGCACCGGCGGCACGAAATAATCGCGCAACGTGGATAAACGGTTGGCAATCTTCGTGGCTGGGCGGCGCATCCATGACGATGTAGCTGCCGCTGGCGCAAAAAACGCGAAAATAGCGCCGAAAACTGGCATCGGCAGAAGCTGTTGTCAAATTCAACAAGGGGGCTGGCAACACGGTTTGCACCCAGTGAGTCAGACGTTCGAGGCGATCGGGTGGTTGAGGACGTTCCAAAGCTATAATCCAGCGCTCAAAAAAACCGATGGATTCTATCATTCCCGTTATGTCTGCCGCTGCGCCGCCTGCTGTTCAATCCACTGTTCGACCCTTTGTTTTGCTGTGGCTGCCCGTTGTGTTGACGGCAGCGAGCCTGCAAGCCTTTGCAGCGACATCGGTTCAGCTCAAGAGCTCAGCAGGATTATCGTCCGTTAGCCCGCTGGGCAAGCCGTCACCGGGGCCCACATTCGTCGAAGCGGAAAGTATCACCGGCCACAATCAACAGGAATTGGTGGCGGAGGGACAGGTGGTCATGCGTAATTTGCGTGAGCGTCTGGAAGCCGATTGGCTGCGCTACGACCAGCCCGCTGATTTGGCTGAGGCGCGCGGTCATGTTGTTTTTATGCGCGAGCGCGATCGTATTCAAGGCAGCGTATTAAAGTTGAAGCTGGAATCTCGGCTTGGTGAAATGAAGGATGTTGCGTTTCTTTTATACAGCAATGACGGCAAACGCATGCGGGGTGAGGCAGAGAGTCTGATTTTTGCCGGGCCGGATGTTTATCATCTCAATGAAGCTTCTTACACTACTTGCCCGCCGGGGAATCTGGATTGGTTGCTGAAGATGGATAATCTTGAGCTGGATTACGTCAAAAATTTGGGGACGGCACGTCATGTCAGAGTGGAGTACATGAATGTGCCGATTCTTTATGCGCCGTGGATGGATTTTGCTTTGGACGGCAGCCGTAAAAGTGGTTTCCTGACGCCGAGTTTTGGTGCCTCGGATGCGCGTGGTTTGGAATGGGTGACGCCTTGGTACTGGAATATCGCGCCGCAGCGTGATGCGACGTTTACCCCGCGCGTGATGACCGATCGCGGTATTCAGTTGGGCGGTGAATTTCGTTATCTGGAACCCGACTATAGCGGCGAGTTGAGTGCAGAGATCTTGCCGAACGATCGCGCCAGTGATAGCAGCCGTTATCGTGTTTTGTTGCGGCACCGGCAGCAATTGGGCGCGCGCTGGGCTGCGGGGCTTGATTATGACCAGGTTTCGGATGATCAGTATTTCTCTGATCTTTCCAGCCAAGTCAGCCAGACTTCGCAAGTCAATCTGCCGCAACAGCTCAGTTTGCAGTACACCGCCGAAAGCTGGAAGGCGAGTGGTTTGCTGCAAAGTTATCAGACGTTGCAAGATGCCTCCGCGGCTTACGTGGTGGAGCCGTACAGCCGTTTACCGCAATTGCGTTTGACGGCGACGCGCGATTTTGCCTGGGGCGATGCTCGGAGTGATGCTCGAAGTGATGCGGCCTCTGGCAAAATCACACAAATGGATTCATTAACAAGCCGCTTCGCTAGCCGCTTTGATTTGAATAGTGAGCTGGTGTATTTCGATCATCCGGGGGCAAGTCGGGTGCAGGGTACGCGCCTGCATGCCAATCCCAGTCTGAGCCTTCCTTTTCAAACGCCTTTTTCAGTCGTCACGCCGCGCGTCGGCTGGTATCTCAGTCATTACGCGCTTGATGAGATGTCCCGCACCTTAGCGGATAGTTTGGCCTTGCCAGAGACCGGCCGATTTGACGATAGCACCCGCAGCTTGCCGATGTTCAGTCTCGATTCCAGCTTGTTTTTGGAACGGGACATGAATTTTCGCGGCGATAGCTTTACGCAAACGCTAGAGCCGCGCTTGTATTACGTTTATATCCCTTACCGAGATCAGCGCAGTATTCCGGTGTTTGATAGCAGCGTGCGCGAACTTTCACTCGATCAATTATTTGCTGAAAACCAATACATTGGTGTGGATCGTATTAACGATGCCAATCAGCTTACCTTAGCAGTCACCACCCGTTTTCTCGATCAAGGCAGCGGTGCGGAACGCTTGCAACTGACCTTAGGGCAACGTTACCACTTTACCCAGCAGCAAGTGACGCTGCCCGGTTTGGTTGCGCGTTCTGGTAATTCAACGGAGTTGCTTGCTTTGGTCAGCGGGCAGATTAACGCTCGGCTCAATTTGAATGCGGGGATTCAAGTGGATACCGGCGAAGGCAACGTCAGCAAGGCGAGTTTGGGCGGCGCGTGGCGGGATGGGCCGGGGCGGCTGTTCAACGCCGATTATCGCTACACGCAGGATTTGTTGAACCAGGTGGATGTTTCTTTTCAATGGCCGCTAGCGGCAAAATGGTATGGGCTGGGCCGCGTCAATTATTCGATCAAAGATTCCAGCCTGGTTGAAGGGTTAGTGGGTTTTGAATATAACGCCGGCTGCTGGTCGTTGCGCGGGGTCATGCAGCATTTAGCTACCACCGAGGCGACCGCGACCAATGCCTTTTTCTTGCAACTCGAATTGCGTGGCCTGACCAAGCTTGGCCCCAATCCGCTCGATATTCTTAAACGGAGCATTACCGGTTATGCCCAAAGTAGCGAAATTAGTGAATGAGTCTTTAGCCGCCTTGTTATGTGCGGTGGTTTTGCACGCCAGCGCCCATGCTGCGCCGCTGGAAATTGATCGTATTGTTGCGGTGGTCAATAACACGGTGATTACCGAGTATGAGCTGAACAGCCGGGTGGAGCAGGCGCTGCGTCAGCTTGCCACGCAAGGCGCTGGCAAAAAAGCCGCTTTACCGCCGCGTCGTCAATTGGAAAAACAGTTGCTCGAACGCATGATTACTGAAAAAGCACTCATGCAAATTGCGGAAGATACCAATATTCGATTTGAAGGGCTGGCGCTGGATCGGGCCATTGCGCGTATTGCGCAGAATAACAAAATGAGTCCGGAAGCCTTTCAGCAGGCGCTGGAAGCTGATGGCATCAAGTTTGCGGATTTTCGTGAGCAAATTCGCACGGAAATGACCATTTCGCGCCTGCGGGAACGCGAAGTGGAAAATCGGTTGGTGATTACCGATGCGGAAATCGAAAATTTTCTGGCTAATTTGACGCCGGATGTGAATCAGCAAGATGAATACAAGTTGGCGCATATTTTGATTTTGACGCCTGAAGGCGCTAGCCCCGAAAAACTGGCTGAATTGAAGGCGAAGGCCGAGGCAGCGTTAAAAGAATTACAGGCGGGTGTCGATTTGGTGCAAGTTTCGGCGGCGTATTCCGATACGGCGAATGCCTTGCAGGGCGGCGAACTCGGTTGGCGTAATGAGGGGCAACTGCCTGCGCTCTATGCCAATGCCTTGCGTGAGATGAAACCGGGGGATTTTTCGAGTGTGCTGAAGAGTGGCAACGGCTTTCACATCATTAAATTATTCGAGCAGCGCGGCAAGAATGTGCAGACGGTGATTACGCAAACGCGTGCGCGGCATATTTTGGTCAAAACCAACGAAGTGGTGAATGACAACGATGCCAGAGCGCGTTTGCTGTTGCTGAAGGAACGGATTGAAAACGGTACGCCGTTCAGTGAATTGGCTAAGTTGCATTCCGATGATTTGTCGGCCAGCCGCGGTGGCGATCTCAATTGGTTGAATCCGGGTGATACCGTGCCCGAGTTTGAGCGGGTGATGGACGCTCTGAAGCTGAATGAAGTGTCGTTGCCGGTGCAATCGCCGTTTGGTTGGCACATCATTCAAGTAATGGAACGGCGCAATCAGGATGTCACTGAAGAACGCCGGCGTTTGGATGCGCGGCGTGCCATTCGCGAACGTAAGTCTGAAGAAGCCTTTGAAGATTGGGTGCGGCAAGCGCGTGATCGTGCTTATGTTGAATATCGTCAGGAAAAATGAGTGGATTGATTGGAGCTGTCCCGATGTCGATTGAAGCGCAATTGCGTTGGCAAAGTGCCGGCGTCCAGCATGTCGATGCTTTGTTGGTGGTGGAGAGCGCCTTGTTTGCCGATGGGCGTTGGCTGCGTGCCGCCCAGCCGGTGCGGAGCGGGGCGGTGGCTGAGACGGAATTGGATGCGGCGGCGTGGATACAACCGGTGGGTCAAACGCCGCTAGAGGTCGCCGCGCAGCATTTTCGCTTGCCGACCGAGCCGATTGCCGGCCGTTTTTATCCGCGTATGGCGTTCAAGAATTTGGCGTTGAATCCGGGTGATAAGCGGCCAACACGCGTGTTGGCGGCCGATGCGGAACGCTTGCTTGTGGAGGTTAATCATCCGCTGGCTGGGGGGGGAGAGGCGGTCACTAATGTTCGACTGGTTTTTCTCCTGTCGCCGCAGCAAGCCGCGCACGGCGTGCGGCTGGTCGAATTGTTTGAGGGACCTGGCATGCAAGTGCCGGCGTCTAATCCAGCCGTCACTTATTTTCAGCCGGCGGGCTTGCGCTGCCAGGAAGCGCAGGTAACTCACGAAGGTGCCAGTGA
>CAYWXO010000190.1:0-326 GCA_964462255.1 uncultured Thiobacillus sp.
TCGATCCGTTCGTTGAGCACCTTGGCCTCCGTTCAGTGCTGCCTGGAACCTAACGCAAAGTTCAGCGGCGGAGCGTTAGTGGAGTCCGCTGGAACGTTGAATTAGGCTAGACGAATGTTTGGCTACTTCGATTAAATAACGTAATGCTTCATTTACAGCTTCGGCACTTGGGAACGTGGCAATAACATCAGGTTCTAATCGAACGGTATCACAAAAGCGTTTACGTTCAGCCCCTAGTTTTCTCACCTGTAAGCTTTGGAAATCGTACTCTGGGCGTAATTCATCTTCCATTTCATTTTTGTTCATATGCCTTTCTCTCAGATTGT
>CAYWXO010000190.1:336-6473 GCA_964462255.1 uncultured Thiobacillus sp.
CATATATGAAACGAACAACAACCTACCTTGAATTGATTCGCCCAGTAATATAAAACGTTGCTCATTGTAAGAATGGTCAGGATCATAGAAATCCACATACAAAGGGTCGTCAAAAACCGTTTTAACTTCTTCAAAAGAAACGCCATGCTTAGCCAAATTAGCTACCGCCTTATTATTATTCCATTCATATTCCATTGGTAACTCGAAAATGTTTATGTTGCTGCATTATCTAAAGGTACGCACAGCGTACCCTAATTGGCTGTTAAGCAATGATGCATTTTCAAGACTTCTTCAGAAGTAAGACATTCAACATTAAGCTCAATTAGATAGACACCGACAATCGAATGGGTTCTGTAGTCTTTGTCATCCACATCTTGGAAATTTTCAGAAATATATTCATCTATTCCATCAGAAGAAAACTCTTGGTTAAGCAAGTTTTTACATAAACATAACTCAGCAAAAGAGCACAAGGTTTTTCCAAACGTTGCGAATTCTCCAGTGATCTCGTCTGCCACATACCAATCTTCAAGATGTTCTGTTATTGAGACAGTATACATTTAAATCACAATGAGATAAATCATTAATGAGCCCAACGAAATGACTCGTATCCTTCGCCCCCCAGCAGTGAGGCGGCATAAGCTACGTAGGGTTTCTGACGAGGGGAAAAGGATACAAGTTGCTGGACTGAACCGCTTAAATCAGGTTGTGCAAGTAGCGTGGCCATGTAAATTGAATTCAGTCAAAAAGGCAGAGAGTTTAAAAAGTTTGATATTGTTGTGATCTTTTTCATGGAATGCGTGCAAGTCTTTAATTGTTGCCAGCACAAATGATGGTCGTAACTATGATGAAATATCCATTTCTGGTCAAGAAATTTACAACCTCCCCTGCAGTCGTTAGACGGCAAATCAACTGAAAATCACTATAGGCTTTTAACATGATTGGGTGGCCCTCTCGCTTGTGGGCGTGGAGGGTCTCAAGCAACTTTCAAGCAACTGGTACGTGTTTTAAACAGCCGGTTTAAAGCTCTAACAACAACCTCGCCGGGTCTTCCAACGCATCTTTCACCGTTTTCAGGAAACTGACCGCATCACGCCCATCAATCAGACGATGGTCATAACTCAAGGCGACATACATCATCGGACGAATGACGACTTGGCCATTTTCAGCAATCGGGCGTTCTTGAATTTTGTGCAAACCGAGCACGCCGGCTTGCGGTGGATTAAGAATAGGCGTGGACAACAACGAACCAAAGATACCGCCATTAGAAATAGTGAAAGTACCGCCTTCCATTTCTTCCAAGGTCAGCTCCAGGCTGTTGGCGCGCCGGCCGAAGTCGGCAATTTTTTTCTCGATTTCAGCGAAAGAAAGCCGATCCGCATTGCGCAGAATCGGCACCACCAAGCCACGTTCCGAGCTAACGGCAACGCCGACATCGTAATAATCGTGATAGACCACCTCGCGCCCGGCAATACTGGCATTCACCAGCGGATACGCTTTCAACGCCTGACAAGACGCTTTGGTAAAAAAGGACATAAACCCCAGCTTAACGCCATGCTCTTTCTGAAAACGCTCTTGATAACGTGTCCGCAAATCCATCACCGGCTGCATATTGATTTCGTTGAATGTGGTCAACATGGCCGCGGTGTTCTGCGCCTCTTTCAAACGCTCCGCAATGCGTAAACGCAAGCGCGTCATCGGCACGCGTCGCTCAGTGCGTTCAGGCATACAGGCCGCACTCACGCCGGCAGTGGCAATAGGCACCGTGGGCTCAACAGGCAAAACAGGCACAAGCAGCGCGGGCTTCGGGGTCGAGGTCTGAGTCGGCATCGACGCCAAAACAGGATCAGCCAGCAATGGTTTCCCCTCCTCCGCTGTCGTTTCTATGCGTGCCAGCACGTCACCCGCTTTCACTTCGCTGCCGGCGGGCAAGCAAATTTCCTGCAACACGCCAGCTACCGGTGCCGCCACTTCCAGAATGACTTTATCGGTTTCCAAATCGGTCAACGCTTCATCGCGTTGCACAAAATCACCCACCTTTTTGCGCCAATCCAGCAAAGAACCACTTTGTACCGATTCAGAAAGCTCGGGCGCTTTAACATCAACCAACATAAATCACCTGTATTTGTGCATTGCAATAGGCCGATTATATTGATTCAAATTAGCCGACATGACGGAAAATGTCGGCGTTTGCTGCAAACAAACTTGTTCCACACCTGAATTGAATCCCACTGAACCTCGCCATGAATGATTTCCTTAAGCTTCCGCCGCCCGGTCAACGTCGCCGCCTCTCCTTACCGCCCGGTTCTGCTGACAGTCGGCTGCTCGCCGGCCTGGCACAGCATTCCAATCGCTTGCTGATCTTGACGCAAACCGCGCAAGACGCCGCCCGCCTGGTGGAAGAAATCGCCTGGTTCGCGCCGACCTTAACCACGCGGCTCTTTCCAGATTGGGAAACACTGCCCTACGACCCGTTATCGCCGCATCCCGACCTGGTGTCTGATCGGCTTTCTGCACTCTGGCTGGCGGCGGCCGGCAACATTGATGTGCTGGTCACGCCCGCGGCCACTGCCATGCAGCGCCTGTGTCCGCCGGATTATTTGAATGCGCACACCTTCCTGCTCAAGGAAAAAGACAAACTCAACGCCGACAAACTGCGCTCGCGCCTGGCGCAAGCCGGTTACTGCGCCGTCAACCAAGTGCTATCGCCCGGCGAATTTGCCGTCCGTGGCGGCATCATCGACCTGTTTCCCATGGGAACGGCGCTGCCCTATCGCATTGATCTGTTCGACGACGAAATCGAATCCATCCGCACCTTCGACCCCGACACGCAACGCACGCTATACAAAGTCGCCGAAATTCGCCTGTTGCCGGCGCGCGAAGTGCCGCTGGACGAAGCCGGCATCACCCGCTTTCGGCAAAATTTTCGCGACCGTTTTGAAGGCGATCCCGGCAAAAGCCAGCTTTATAAGGACGTTTCCAACAAACTGGCCCCCGGTGGCATCGAATATTACTTACCGTTATTTTTTGACGCGACCGCCACATTATTCGACTACCTCGGCGATGACACGCTGCTGATTTTGCATGGCGAAATCAAGCGCGCTGCCGATGGCTTTTGGCACGATACGCAAAGCCGGCACCGCCTCATGCTCGGCGATAAACATCGCCCCTTGCTGCCGCCAGATAGCCTGTTTCTGTTACCCGATCAATTTTTCGGCTTACTGCGGCCGTATGCCCGCTTGGAACTCAGCCGCCCCAACACCAACGCTGATGAAACTTCTACCGCTGAAGCCATCCTATCTGAACAACCGCCCTACCGCGCCGCACCCGCGGTGGAAGTGGATCGCAAGGCCGACAACCCTTATTACCGCTTGCAACATCATCTCGACGCCTTCGCAGGCGCGACCTTGCTCATCGCCGAAAGCCTCGGCCGACGCGAAACCTTAGCGCAAGCATTAGCCGAATACAGCCTGAAACCCAACCTGCTGGAAGGCTGGCCGGCAACGCACGACAGCCGTTTTCAACTGACCACCGGCCCGCTCGCAACCGGCTTTATTGATCTCAACGCCCAACTCGCCGTCTTCACCGAAACCGAGCTTTACGCGCGCCGCCCAATCACCCGCCGCGCCCGCGACAGCAAACGCGCCAGCACCGCCGAAGGCCTGCTAAAAGATTTATCCGAACTCAAACTTGGCGACCCGGTCGTGCATGTGCAATACGGCATTGGCCGCTACCAAGGTTTATCGGATATGGATATGGGCGAAGGCGAAGAGGAATTCCTCAATCTCGAATTCGCCGGCGGCGACAAGCTGTATGTGCCGGTGGCGCATTTACACCTCATCTCGCGCTACCTGGGCGGCGACCCCGACAACGCGCCGCTGCATCGTTTAGGCAGTGGCCATTGGGAAAAGGCCAAACGCCGCGCCATGGAAAGAGCGCGCGACACGGCGGCGGAATTACTCAATATTTACGCGCAACGCGCCGCCCGCCAAGGCCATGCTTTTACCACCAGTGAACACGATATTGCCGCCTTCGCCGAAGGGTTCGGCTTTGAAGAAACGCCGGATCAAATGGCCGCCATCAACGCCGTGGTCAGCGATATGACTTCTGGCCGGCCGATGGATCGTCTGGTCTGCGGTGATGTCGGCTTTGGCAAAACGGAAGTGGCTTTGCGCGGTGCCTTCGTCGCGGTAATGGGCGGCCGTCAAGTGGCGGTGTTGTGCCCAACCACCTTGTTAGCTGAACAGCATTTCCAGACTTTTTCCGACCGTTTCGCCGATGTTCCGGTCAAAATCGCCGAATTATCGCGCTTCCGCTCGCCGAAAGAAGTGGCGCTGGCGTTGGAAGGCATCAAAACCGGGCGCATTGATATCGTCATCGGCACGCACAAATTGCTGCAAAAAGACATCGTCTTCAAGAATCTCGGCTTGACCATCATTGACGAAGAACATCGCTTTGGCGTGCGCCAAAAAGAGCGCATGAAGGAACTGCGCGCTGAAGTGGATGTGCTCACGCTCACCGCGACACCGATCCCGCGCACCTTGGCCATGTCGCTAGAAGGCATCCGCGACTTTTCAGTCATCGCCACTGCGCCGCAGCGCCGCTTAGCCATTAAAACGTTTGTACAACCATTTTCAGAAGGCTTGATTCGCGAAGCCTGTTTGCGCGAATTGAAGCGCAGCGGCCAAATTTACTTTCTGCATAACGAAGTCAACACCATCGTCGCCATGCGGGAAAAACTGGTGGCCCTGCTGCCGGAAGCGCGCATCGAAATTGCGCATGGCCAAATGCCGGAACGCGAGTTGGAACATGTCATGCGGGATTTCACCCATCAACGTTTCAACTTGCTGTTATGCACGACGATTATCGAAACCGGTATCGACGTGCCCACCGCCAACACCATCATCATGAATCGCGCCGATAAGTTTGGCCTCGCGCAATTGCATCAGCTCCGTGGTCGCGTCGGACGTTCGCATCATCAGGCGTATGCCTATTTGCTCACCCCGGCGGGCGAAGTCAAAATCACGCCGGCGGCCAACAAGCGATTAGAAGCCATTCAAAGCATGGAAGATTTAGGTTCCGGCTTTTACCTTGCCATGCATGACTTAGAAATTCGCGGTGCCGGTGAAGTATTAGGCGACAACCAAAGCGGCGAAATGCAGGAAGTTGGCTTCAATTTGTTCAATGAAATGCTGGCTAGCGCGGTGAAATCGCTCAAAGCCGGCGAAGAACCGAATATCGACGCGCCGATGGCAGTCACCACTGAAATCAATCTGCATTTACCCGCCCTACTTCCGGCTGATTACTGCGGCGATATCCATGAGCGTTTAGTGCTGTACAAGCGCTTAGCCAATTGCGACTGCACCGAACAACTGGATGCGCTGAAAGAAGAATTGATCGACCGCTTCGGCCTGCTGCCAGAAGCCACCCTAACCCTGCTCGCTATCCATCGCTTACGGCTAGAAACGAAACCCTACGGCATCGCCCGCCTCACGGTCAGCGCAGAGGGGGCCAACATTCAATTTGAACCGAATCCGCCGATTGACCCGCTCAAACTGATCAAACTGATACAAAACAAACGTGAGTACAAACTGGCCGGCCAAGACCGTTTAAAAGTGATGAAAGACTGCCCAACCTTGGAAAAACGGGTGGCTTTAGTGAAAGAAGTACTGCGAGAAATTGGCTGAACGTATGAGCGTGTGAACGTATGAACGTGTGAACGTACGGGCGTGTAGCCGACGTGGCAGGACATTTTTTGCCCTGCCCCCCGGCAAATCAGATTACTATGTCGGACATATTTCACTTTTTGTCCTTCATATGACCAACTGGCTCAATTTTATCCTTGCCCTGCCCAGTGAGAATGGCACCGCGCGTACTCGGCTCTGGCGTGCCCTGAAAGGCTTGGGCGCGGCCTCATTACGTGACGGCGTCTGGCTATTGCCGGATCGACCCGCATTGGAAAGCCTGCTTGCCGGCCAAGTTGATGCTGCTGCCGCCGCCGGTGGTCAAGCCTGGTTGTTACGGGTTCCCGCCAGTGCCACCTATGAACAGCAGTTTGTCGCGCTGTTCGACCGCTCAACCGAATACGCCAGCATCGCGGCATCGTTAGCCGAGTTGACCGCAATTGACTGACTCGGCAC
>CAYWXO010000191.1:0-6428 GCA_964462255.1 uncultured Thiobacillus sp.
AAATTGTCAGTTCGCGGCACGTGATGCCCAACGTTTAAGTTCACCGGTGGTCTTCGCGGTACACCAATGAGTAAGGGAATCGGCGGAATGGACAAACACGCAAGCCTTCATTTGCCGGAGTACCGAGTTTCTGGTTTAGTACCAACAGCGCGACGACTCGCTCGAACTCGGTCACAAACGCACTTGCAATGATATTGCTCGCGTGCACGGCGTAGTACATCGCGGCTTCGGTGAACTCGATCTCTGCCTCGGGATGCAGCCAGTAGTTCATGCAAGGCGCGCACGAACGCGAGCAACGGCTTCTTGCCCAGGCACAAGGGAAACCGTTCCTGCTTGAACTTCAGCTTCTCGCCTAAGTGCTTCTGACACCCAGTCATTCTGAACCTTTGAACTGGGTTCAAAACTTTCAATCAACCGATCAAGAAGATGGGCGCGATCAGTGGCACCTAAACTCAAAACTTCAGCTTCAAGGTCATAAATATGGGTTGGCATATGGGTTGGCATATGGGACTCCAGTGTTTGCAAAGTTGGTAGCATGACACAACTGCCGTAACGGTTGTTGTACGCCAGTGGTGCCAGAGATTTGAGAAGCCCAACGTGGAAGTGAGGCGCTGCGCGGCTTTATCGCGCAGTGCCGGGTTAGCTGAATTTTCATCCAAGTCTGGCAGCCTCTGCGGCAACGTGACCAGCCAGAGCGGTAACGAATGTTTTGAGTCCTGTCATCGCTGACATTTCTGAAAACTCGCCGGTCTCGGCGGCATTGCGGGGTGACGTGATGAGTGCGGCAGTAGTGTAAAGCTGTTCCTTGACCAATTTTTGACAGAGCAAGTCATATCGGATCAGGTACGAAGCCCCCTTAAACTCCTTGAAAACAGGAAAATGCGGCGACGCATCCTTGACCACACATCTGGATTTTGGGGCATCTTCGACCATCATCAACCAGCCAACGAAAGGACGTGGTTGCTTGCCAAATGCCTCTTCACGGTAGGCTGTCCAGAGGTCGTGTGCGGTGCCAATGGCTTCCTCTGTTCGATTGTTGAAGTTGTTCCCGAAGGAACCCACTTGGCTTTTCAGTTCGATGGCCGCGATCAACTCGCCCTTGTAGATGACAAGAAGATCCCAAAGCTTTGTCGGCCTGAAATAGCCGGGCAGTGTCAGCATTGCTCTGTTCTGGTGAATCTCAGCATGGTCAAGTCCATTAGCTCGCACGATGTCGAGTACCAACGCCAAGAATCCATCCATGTTCTTGCCAGCGGTAACGCCAGCACGCTCGCCTTGATCAGCCTTCCCGGAATCAATCTGCTTTTGCCTCGTTGCCTCACGGATTCCCCAGAAGGCTTTTACGGCCTCATGGGCCTTTTGTTCGTAATCGACAAGATCAAGAGCCATTTATTCTCCATTGCCTCCAAGGGAAGATCGTTCTTCAGGACTCAAACCATACAGCTTGAATACGGCGCGGTTGCAGGCTTGAAAATCCCGCTTTATTGCAGCTTCCGCCAGTTCTGTCCGCAACGCTGTCGAAACATCCGCCCATTTGGGGATGCGGATGCGACGCAGGTATTGCGCCTGAAACCGGAGGAATCCGCCTTGCATTTTGGTTGAATAGGTTGTCATGAATAGACGTGTAACGGCTGAAAGCATCACAGCTTGCAATGGTCTTAATTCCCACTCGTCGGATGTGACGTAGTAAAGATTGTGGTGCGGGTACAACTGCCCGCCCTCAAAAACGATATGGGCCGCGCCCTTGATGTCTGGAATCAGGAGCTTTGGTCTTGATGCCAGTGCTGGGGTAATACGGTCGATCGTGCGATACCAGTTGGCCGGAGCCCTCTGGGCGCAGTGACGGCCCGCGATAACCTCCCGTCGCGCCTCCAAATAGCGGCGCAGGCGCGGATAGTTCTGCAAATCGACAAGGCCGCCACCATGGGCAAATGGATTGATGACGCCTTGACCACGCCATTCCACCTCGCCGGATAAGATGTCTTTCGTTGTGACCAGCGGCAGTTTACGATCAGGCTCAACGTCGAGTGAATCAAAGTCGCCGATATAGGCCTTGTCTGCGCCGGTTGCTACGCCGATACCCACCTTGCAGCCCACCTCTTCCAAGGTCTGGAATTGCTTTTCAAGGCGGCGAATCAGTGCCAACTGATCCGAAGATTCGAGCAACCACGGTTCCGACCCATTGGTGACTTGTGCCAGTTCGCGCACTGGCCCAGCTTCTTTCGGCAGGTTCTGAGCACGAAGCGCGTTGGCCAGGATCGCCAGAGTGACCCGGTCGATGGCTGGCCGATGGGCAATGCGTGTTGTGCCGGGAGTCTCCCGGCTGATGATGGTGATGGCAGGATAGGCGATCACATCGGAGTGAAACGCAGGGGTATCCATCATGTCAACGTATATTTTCAGGTAGAACTGATCAGCCACGAGGCTACGAAGCGGCCCGCCATAGCGGTTTTTCATCCAGCGATCCGCGCAGATAAAGCCCAGATTGCCACCCTTCGCCAACAGTGAAAGTGATCTTTCGATGAACGGAATGTAGATGTCGGCCCGGTCATACATCGTCTGATAGCGGCCACGGTACTCAGCCAGCAACGGTGCTGGAATCAGCTCTTGGCGAACATAGGGAGGGTTCCCGATAACAAAGTCAAATTGCCCTTCAATTGGGATGAGTAGGAAATCCCCTTGCACTAGCCAACGATCAGCAAGCGCTATTGCGGATTGATCCTCTACCTTTTCTTGTTTGAGAAGTTCGATTACGGCTGCGCGGGTGACGGAAAAGGTATTGCGATGCAGTTCAGTAGCGCGAATTGCGTCGCCTAGTGTTTCAACTACAGTTCCTGCGCGTTGCGATGATTTCCACGCTGTCAGTAGTCGTGCGATTGCAGGCAATAGAAAGTCACCGCCCCCGAATGACGGTTCTAAAAGTCGCTTTTCATGGAGCGGTTGATCTTCCGTGTAGCCAGACAAATCGAGGATGAATTCCACTACTTCGGCGCGTGTAAAGACTGCCCCGCGAGATTCTGTTCCCGTTGACACAGACAATTTTTCAATTGCTGCGGCGACCACAGGCGAATGGGAGCAGACCGACTCGCCAAATAAATCAAAATTAAGCTGCCTTGATCCCAAGTTCACACCCCTATTTGATCTGCGCTCACTGCTCGGTTGCAGCTAACGTCTGAATCCAGCGGCTGCCAAAGTCCACTGGAATGATTTGCGCATACTCATCCGATTCGTTTCACGTCTTGCGTTTCTGTGCGGTTGTCTTATTTCTGTCTTCTACAGTACGCCGCCAACTATCCAATGCGTTGATGTCGGCGAGTAATTCTTCAGGATCAGGGACGCATCGAGCCGTTTATTCGCTGCAGATACATCTCCGGCGCTGCATTCAGTGACGACAAGTTCCGATGCAGCGTCCGAGTGGAATGTAGAGTTTAAAGGGTAGCGTCCCCTTTATCTACGATGATTAATCTCCGAGAGGGAACTACTGAAATTGTAACGCGCCACGGCTGGTGACCCCCGAACGTCTGAATTCACCGGCGCTGCGCGGCTTTATCGCGCAGCGTCCGGTGGAATGATGGGTTAGTCGCCGGAACTACAGCAAGCTGCAGTACCTCGGTAGCCCATTGATTGAGGCTCTTTCCCGCAGCCTGTGCGGCGACGAGTGCGCGACCGTGAATTTCAGGCGGCACACGCAGCAACAGCTTGCCGGACGCAGGTTTCTCGGGCTCGACGCCCTCGCTCTTGCAGTCAGCAAGATAGTCATTGACGGCGCGTTCAAACTCAGCACGCAATTCCTTAACCGTCTCACCATGAAAACTGATGATGCTGCGAATTCCCAGGATGCGGCCAATAAAAATGTTGTCTCGCTCGTCGTATTCGACGCGAGCGGTATATCCCTTGTGTGACATTGTGTTCATGGCAGTACTCCTACGCTCTCCAATAACTCTCGTACCTCTTCAACTTGATAACGCTTCGCTTCCTTTCCAGGATGTGGCCGATGACAGCGCCATTGCTCGCCATTGAGCTCAATCTTGACACGCGACCCTTCGCGTTCGGACACTGAACCACCAAGCGCCTTGATGAGTGCCTCAATGTCAGAAAACAAAATGGATGCTGATGTCGGACGGGAAAAGACCGCAGCCAGCGTCTTGCGATGTTTGGTATTCATGGTGAAACGATAGCATATAGTGCTATCACTTTCAATCCGACCACTTTGTGGCGGCTAACGTCAAATTCAGCGGTGAGCGAAGCGAGTCCGCTGCAATGCCAAGTTAGGTGTTGGTGGCGGGCTAGCAGGAACGGGGATGATCGTCCATCCCTCGGCGGCATGCTTGGTTTGGCGGGCCTGCAGGTCGGCGAAAATACGGTCGAGATCGAAGTCAAAGCTGGCGGCATGTTGCTCACGAATTGCACGTACTTCGTGAATGATGCTATTAGTCATTTTCGTCTCCCAAAAGCTCGTCAGGGGTACAAATAAAAGGCAAAAACAAACCCTGTCGCTGGAAATGTTCAGCGATGCGCGCCTGAATTTCAGGGTTTGCAATATGCCGACAGTTCCACGTCAGCAGATAATCCACGAAATGAACGGTCGCGATTGAAATATGCATTGCATCCTCACTCGCCTTCGCCGGAACGATCCCAGCGACAACCAGTTCCTTCGCTAACTCAAGGCTGCGAGCCGTAATATCGAGCAGCGGTATTGCCAAGAGCGCATCGAGCCGTTTATTCGCTGCAGATACATCTCCGGCGCTGCATTCAGTGACGACAAGTTCTGATGCCACCAGGTCGAACTCGTTCCGCCTATCCCAGAAGAGGTAAGTACTCTGTTGATGCCCAGCCTCGATCACATTTTTGCTGGGACGCGCAGTTAGGTAGCTAATGACGGATGTCTCAATACACCTTGCGGTTCATGACTTCAGCTCCTCCTTTCTAAAACCGGATTTAATTCGACCCTGGTTTCTTTTATCTTGACCCAATAGCTCATAGCAAGTCCGAGATTTCCTTGCCACAGGCTCTCAAAGAAATTCGTAATCGAAGTAACGTCGTCTGGAACTTCAATAGCTGAGTCTTGAACCCACAGAATATCTTGGCAAAGAACGGCGCGTAACTTTCCAGAGCCAATTAGTTTCTGTAAGGTATCCATCGACACATGATGCCGTGCCGAATACTCAACCGCCTTTACGGGCCTACGGAGATATTCAATATCTTCTTCGGTAAGTCCGCAGGTCGTTGCTTCTATAAGTGGATCAGTGCTCATGGGTGTCCTTGTATGCCCAACGTGGAAGTGAGGGCGCTGCGCGGCTTTATCGCGCAGCAGTGTCGGAGTGGAATGTAGAGTTAGACTTTTAAAGGGTAGCGTCCCATTTATCTCTAATTCAGCGGCGAGCGAAGCGAGTCCGCTGCAATGCAGTGTTAGGCAGATTTGCTGGATTAATTGGGGGGTGCAAAACCTCAACGCCGGCAGCCTTTAGCCGGGCCTCGCCAAGTAGTATCTCTTTGAACAGTGCGTCTAGATCGTTGCCATACTTAACACCAATCGCGTCCTTGATTGCATGGACTTCCATCATAATTTCGTCAGTCATCGTTATTTCCTCCAAGAAGTTCCTCGGGGGTACAAATGATCGGGAGGAACAAACCGAGTTGTTCAAGATGCACGGCAATCTTTTCCTGAATCACTGGATTGGCAATATGACGGCAATTCCAAGTCAGTAAAAAATCAACGTGATGTAGTGTCGAAACCGCAATATGCAGCGCGTCCTCAATCGCCTTGGCGGGAATGATGGCTTGCTCAATAAGTGATTCAGCCAAGCGAATCATGTCTTGCGTTATCGCAAGTACGGATATCCCTTTAAGTGCCGCAAGCCTTTTCTGCGCAGCCACCGGATCACCAGCAGCGCACTCTTGCCAGACTGATTGAGAAACAAGAAGTTCATAGTCCGGGCGTAGCTCCCACCAAGCCAGAGTGATTTGCTGATGGGCGGCACCGATAATGGTCTTACTTGGCCGCGCCGTCAGATAGCTGATAACGGACGTTTCGACATAGATTTTGCGCTTCATGAATTCAGTCCTTTTGTGGAAACCGAGGTTCGCCCTTATTATTCCAAATTGAATGGAGAGTTAGGCTTTTAAAGGGTAGCGTCCCTTTTATTTTAATGGCTTATTAGTTTATATGACTAATTGTGCAGTCAACAATCTCTCCAACGTTATCGAGCGAAATCCTGATCTTTCCCTCATTTCTCAATTTGAATAGATACTCCACTCCCTCTTCGGGTTTCATGCTTGCTATCGGTTGATACTGCTTGGAGACCGTTGCATAGCACCTTATCAAATAGCTTTTAAGAACCTCATCAGCAACCTGCTCTATACTTTTTCCTTCTTTGAATTTCAGCATTAGATTCACCCGTGAGAATAACGAAATAGATCAAACCACC
>CAYWXO010000192.1:0-6404 GCA_964462255.1 uncultured Thiobacillus sp.
CCAGCGTCGGAGCGGTGCCGCCCGCCGCGCCGCTCACGACAGCGGCAGCAGCAGCAGCCAGCGCCTGAATTTCGGCGATGGTGTCCACATCCGCATTGCTCTTGATGTCGATCACGTCGCCCAGCAGGGTTGTTTTGGCTGCGGTATCCACGCCGGTGACGCCGATGGCGGCGAACTGCGTCTGAGTGGCTTGGCTGGCGTTGTTGTCGATACCGTCGGCGGCGGCGAGGAGGGCGGCATAGGCGTCAACCACAGTCTGCACTTCGGCAGCGGTGTCGGTGGCGGTAGTGCTCAAGCCAGCAACGGCGCTGTTGATGGCAGCGAGGTTGCTGGTGATGACGCCGGTGATGCCGGCATTGTTGTAATCGGCAACGGTCGGGGCGGTGTTGGAGCCGCTAAAGGTGCCAATGGTGTTCAGTGCGGCGGCAGCGGTTTCAGCAACTGCCGTGGTGACGACTTGTTGCAGCTCCGGCAACGTATCCACCTCGCTACCGTCGTCTGCCGTCTTGGCGATGGCCGTTTGAATGGCCGACAGATTGAACTCAGTAACGCCGGTTATGCCCAGTGCTTGAAGTTGCGCAAGCGTCGGGGCAGTGCCGCCAGCTGCGCCGCTAAGCACGGCGGAAACAGCAGCAACTAGAGCCTGTAGCAGACTCTGTACTTCTGCGACGGTGTCGACCCTGTCGCTTGCTAAGACATCGATAACATCGCGCAATAGCGCTTCCTTGGCTGCTGTATCGACGCCGGTCACGCCGATGGCCGCATATTGCGCCCCGGTGAGGTGAAGGGCGGTGTTGTCGATACCATCGGCAGCAGCGTGGATCGCGCGCCAGGCGATCTCCGCTTCGGACGCGATATTCGCATCCTTGCCGAGTGATTCCGCGAGTTGGCGCACATTCGATCGTTGGCTTTCCACGTTGGCCAGTCCCGCGATCAGCTCGTTTTTGGCGGCGTCAGATGCCGTGTCGCCACTAAGCTGTGCGGCCAGATTGCTCAGGATTTGGTTGGTGGAAGCACTGCCCCCCTCTTCCATGCCGGAGATGGCTGCCAGTACGCGACCGTAGTCGTTGGCTGCGGCGTTGGTGGCACCAGTGGCATCAATGACGGCCACAACCACGCCGGAGATGATGTTCGTTCCCCTCAGCCCCATCGCGGTGGCGACATTGGTGTTAGCGGTATTGATATCGGCGGCCGTGATGGCACCCAAATTGACGACGGAGCTGCCGTTATCGCCGCCGATCAAGCCCAGTTGCCGCACGGCAAGTTCGGTTATAGCGTTGAGGTTAACAATGTAGCTGCCGGGGCCTGGTATGACAGTGACTGCGCGCAGATCACTGGTCATGTCCCTGTCGGTATTGGTCGCTTCGTCGCGATAGTCGGCACCTGCATTCGCGTCGATGACTCGCACAAGGATGGCACCGGTATAGTTTTCCGAGATGTTGAGGGTGTAGCTGCCGTCAGCATTGACCACGCCTTGCACCAGCAGGCTGCCGTCGGCCTTGTAGGCTGCGACTGCGAGGCCATGGCCGGCAATCACCGGACCAAGGACAACGCTGCCGGCAATGGTGAAGCCTGTGTCGACGACGACTGCAGCAGCTTCGCCACCGCTGCCTGCAGCCAAGGCGATGCCACCGAGTGCGAACCCGCCGAGTGCGAACCCGCCGAGAGGCAACCAAAGCGCGCCCTCGTTCTTGTCGTCTTGCCCTGCTGCGGGCGTTACCGAATCGGCCGGTGCGGTGCCGTCCGAGGCTTTCACTTCCGTGTCGGCCTGGGCGAGCTGCAGAGCGATATCACTGCTGCCGGCAGCCGTTTCATCTGCCATCGCGTTAGCCACATCGCTGGTTTGTTCGCTGGTTTGTTGCGCCGACTGTGCCTCATCTTCTTCGTCCTCTCGCTTCCTGCCTTTTGAACGGGCCGCGGCGGCCATCTTTGCGTGGGCAGGCAGTTCAACGCCCTGGTTGGCGGCGATGACGTTTAATAATTCTGCGGGGTTTTTCATGGGGTGCGCCTTTGAAGTTAACGTTCGCCGAGGGACTCGGACAGGGTTTTAGTGACGGGTTTGGTAAGGTAGGCCAGCACGGTCTGGCTACCAGTGACGATTTCCACCGTGGCAGTCATGCCGGGTTGGATTTCGACGGCCTTGCCGGATCGGTCGCGGTTACGTTGCGCCAAGGCGGTTTCGTCGAGGCGGATTTGGACGCGGTAGTAGATGGCTTCGCCGGATTGGGTTTTCTCACTGAGGGCGTCGGGACTGATGTAACGCACTTCGCCTTTGAGCGCACCGTAGATGCTGTAGTCGAAGGCATCGAGTTTGATGGCGGCGGGCAGACCGATGCGCACCCAGGCGATGTCGGCGGGCTTGAGTTTGGCTTCGACGATGAGGGCACCGCCGGTGGGCAGTAATTCCATGATGACGTCGCCTGGCCGAACCTTGGCACCGGGGGTGGTGAGCTGAATGTTCTTGACTAAGCCATCGGCAGGGGCGGTGATTTCGGTGCGCTCAAAGATCGCGGCACGCTCAGCCAGTGCTTGCTGCTGCGTAGAGAGGTCTTCTTGCGCTTTGGTCATGTCGGCCTGGGCGTCCTGGAAGTATTTGTTGCGCCGGTTGGTAATCTGGCCTTTGAGGTCGGCAACCTGTTTTTGCAGGCGGATCACTTCGGCCGTGCCGATGTCGCCGCTGGCGAGCAAGCTTTGACCCAACGTGAGTTCCTCGCGCACCAGGCCTAGGCTTTCTTCGAGCGCCGCAATCTCGGCCTTCAGTGCGTCTTGGCGGCGCTGAAACAGTTCACTCTGGTTTTGCACGAAGGCGGGGTGAGCGCGCACGTCGCTGGGGAAGTGCAGCGGTCGGTTGAAGACTTCGGCTTCTAGTCGCACCAGCGCGGCCTTGAGCGCTGCGACTTTGCCAAGACTGTCACGCCACGCGGCTTCGGCTTGGCTGCGGTCGAGGCGGGCGAGGATCTGGCCTTTTTTTACCCGCTCGCCTTCATGCACGCGCACGGCTTCGATAATGCCGTCGTTGGCGGACTGGATCACCTGCGTTCGCGCCGTGGCAATCACCTGACCTTGGGCGCGGGCGATCTGGTCGATTTCGGAATACCCGGCCCAAGCACCAAGTGCAGCAATGATGAGGAAAACCAGCAGGATGAGCCAGCCACTACTGGCCAGTTTTGGGCTGGGTTGCGGAGGATGCGCGAGCGGGTTCATGCAGCGCTCCCGATTGATGTGGTTGCGCGCGCGCCGGGGGGGGGGACATTCCGGCGGAGGCGTTCGATGACGGCATCACGTGGGCCGTCCATGACGATGCCGCCGGGGGCGAGGACGACAATGCGGTTGATGATGTCAAGCATTACGGGTTTATGGGCAACCAGGATGACGGTGTGTTCGGGCGCAATCGCTTGGCGCAGGGCATTGAGTGCGGTTTGCTCGCTTTGGTCGTCCATGGCGGAGGTGGGTTCGTCCAGCAGCCAGATGCCGGGGCGGGCGAGTAGCAGGCGGGTGAGCGCAATGAGTTGCCGTTGTCCGCCGGAGACGCCCTTGCCGCCCTCGAAGATGGGTAAATCCAGCCCTTGCGGGTGGGCGGAAATCAGGTTGATGAGGCCGGTGGCTTTGCAGACGGCGAGGACATCATCGTCGGAGGGCGCTACAGCGAGACCTGCCGTCAAGTTGTCGCGCAGCGTGCCGGAGAGGAGTTTGACGTCCTGCGGCAGGTAGCCAATGCTGCGGGACAGGCGAAGACGGTCAATCTGCTGAATGTCGAGTCCGTCGAGTAGCACTTGTCCTTGGCTGGGGGCGTAGAGGCCGGCCAGTACTTTGAGCAGCGTGCTCTTGCCAGCACCGATGGTGCCAAGCAGCGCGACTTTGGTGCCGGCAAGGATGTGCAACTGGGGGATATTCAAGGCGGGAGGCCGGTTGGCCGCCGTGCCGGGAGCCGTACCAAAATAAGCGAAGGTGGCTTGTTGCAGACGGTATTCGCCGGGCAGGGTCTGCGGTGCGAGCGGCGTGCTGATGCCGTGGTTGTCACATTGCAGTGCGAAGACTTTTTCCAGGCTGTCGAGGGCGGCGCGAGCATGCGCCCACTGCACGATGAGGCCGGGCAGCGCGGCCACTGGGCCGAGCACGCGACCGGAGAGGATGGAGCAGGCGATCAGCCCGCCCATGGTGAGGTCGGTGGTGGTGGCGGCGATCCAGGCTCCCATGGCGACGAGCAGGACGTAGCTTATTTGCTGAATAAAGCCGGCCCAGTAGGTGGCCTGTTCGCTGTGACGGCGGATGGCGATGTCGTCATCTATAGATTGGTGACAGAGGTTGTCCCAGCTCGCCATCTGCCGGTTGGACGCGCCGGCGGCCTTGATGCTTTCTGCACCTTCGACGGTTTCGACCAGCAGGCCGAGCTTTTTGTTGGAGGCGACATTGCCGCTTTCGGCATGGCGGGCAATGCGGCCTTTGTAGAACAGGCCAACTGAGACGGCAACAATGAAGAAGGCGGCCGGGATGGCGGCGACCGATAACCCGGCCAGTAGCGCGATGACGCCAAGGAAGAGCAGCGCAAAAGGCGCGTCGACCATCAGGTAGAGCGTGGCCGAGGAAGTGAAGGCGCGGATGGTTTCGTAACTGCGCAACTGGGCGGAGAGCGTGCCGACCGTGGCAGGAAACTGGTCCATGCGCAGTCGCAGCAGTCGCCGGAAAAGGGCGTGCGAGAGCTCAATATCCATCCCCTTGACCGCAGTCTCCAGAATATATGAGCGGGCGAGCTTGACGATCAGTTCCAGCACGGCGGCGATCAATACGCCGACCGTGAGCACCATGAGGGTGGCTACACCTTGGGTGGGGATGACCCGGTCGTACACCTGCATGCTGTAAAGCGCGGCAGACAGTGCCAGCGTATTGGCCAGCAAGGCAGCCAGTGCGGCTTGGACAAAGAGACGACTACGGCTGAGTAGTGCGCCCCGGAACAGGTCGGTGGCGGTGGTGATGGCGGGGGTCATAGCGATGTGTCCATTGTTATTTGCGGCAACGCATTGGCGTGCAGGCGCAAGCGGTAGCGCGAGGCCTCCATCTGGGCGTCGATGTCGGCCAGCAATGCGCGGGCCAGTGTGAGTTCGCGGGCAATATTGAGCACGTCCAGCCAGCTGCGCCTGCCGGCAACCAGAAGGCGGTCGTAAGAAGCCAGCACCGCTGAGTTGGCGGCGAGCGTGCGTTCTATGCTGCGCGCCCGCTCGCGGCTGGCTAGGTATTCTTCGTAGTCGGCCTGTATCTTTTCGGTCAGATTGCGCCGTGCCGCTTCACGCTTTTCTTGCTGAGTGACGATGCGGGATTGGGCGGCGGCAATGTTGGCCCCCGCCGAAAGGCCAGCGTCGGGTGAGTAATCCAGGGTGAGCATGATGCGGCTGTCGTTGACGCTCGCGCTGATGGCACTGGCATCGCGGCGCTGGTGCTCGGCACGCAGATTAACGGTAGGCCACTGGGCGGCGCGTTTCTTGTCGACATCTAAGCGGGCGGTTTCGATTTCCGTATCGATACGGCGCAAGGTTGGGGAAAAGTCTGTCGCTTGTTTGATGAGTTCGTCGAGGGGTACAAGCTTGTCCACGGCAACATCGTCGGCGGCTTGCGCGGGTTCCGGGTTTTTTGTGTTGAGATCTTTTGTATCAATTGGATGGCCTAGCAGTTGTGCTAGTTGCGCCTGAGCGGTGCGCAGGGCCGCATGGGCGGCAGTCAAGTCGCTCTGCGCTTGCGCTAGACGCGCGGCGACCAGATCGCGGTCAACTTCGGCGGAGGCACCGCCCAAGATGCGACGATTCACGCTCTCGCTGTAAATCTTCAACAGCTCAACGCCTTCAGCTTGGGCGTGTTCGCGACCTTGCGCTTGGCGAAATGCAGCCCAGGCGGCAACGACGCGTAATGCTAGGTTGTAGCGCGCCTCGCTGATGGCGAGGTCGGCTGCGGCTGCTCGGCGATTGGCGGCATCAAGACCTGCGGTCAACCGCCCACCCGTCCACAACGGTTGAGTGAGCGAGGCAACCGTCGCCATGCCGTCTTTGTCATTGCGCAATTGCACGGCAGGGGTAGGGTAAAACTGCTTGTGTGCCGAGGTGATTTCGAATTCTGTGGCGCGGTGTTCCGCCCGTGCAGCGGCAATGTCGGGATGGTTCTGGGTGGCTTGTTGAATCAGCCGCGCTAAGCCGTGGTGCGGTGCACGCGTTAGGTTTTCTGCGGTTGGGATTTCTGCGCTGGCCATTAGTGGGGCGCAGATGAGCAGGGCTAGCAAGTAAGTCAAACCATGTGGCAGCCCAGAGGGTAACGCGCATCGTCGGATAAACGGCGTGCGGGGTGCTTGAAAGTCCGGGGCACGAGAATCAATAAATACGATACGACCAGCCACAGCAAACCCTTTGGAGAATGAATAA
>CAYWXO010000193.1:0-263 GCA_964462255.1 uncultured Thiobacillus sp.
TTCACGACCGCGGGATCATCAGCATCATGAGTTCGGACTCGCAAGCGATGGGGCGGATCGGCGAGGCCATTGTGCGCACCTGGCAGACGGCCCACAAGATGAAGGTGCAATTTGGCGCGTTGGCGGGCGACGACGCACGCAGCGACAACGAGCGCGTAATGCGCTACGTGGCGAAGTATACGATCAACCCCGCGATCGCCCACGGGATTTCCCAACACGTCGGAAGTATCGAGCCGGGCAAGTTGGCCGATCTCGTCATCTAT
>CAYWXO010000193.1:273-6394 GCA_964462255.1 uncultured Thiobacillus sp.
CGTTAACGCCCAAATGGGAGACCCGAACGCCAGCATCGCGACTCCGCAGCCGGTCTACATGCGGCCGCAGTTTGCAGCTTTCGGCCGAGCGTTATCGAAGTCCTGCTTGACCTTCGTGTCCCAGGCGGCAGTCCAGGATGGCATCGCCGAGAAGTACGGCCTCCAACGCGAGGTGGTGGCCGTCGAGGGCTGCCGCAAGATCGGCAAGAAGGACATGAAGCGGAACGAGGCGACCCCAAAGATCAAGGTAGACCCAGACACCTATCAAGTCTGGGTCGACGGGGAGAATGTCGGTAGCGAGCCGCTCAAGGTGCTGCCGATGGCCCAGCGATACTTCCTTTTCTAAGGGGGTATCTGTCTTCATGAACGTTCGGCTGCTGCAAATCGCCGACTCCGCCTTGCCCATCAGCGGTTACACCCACTCTTGGGGACTTGAGGCGGCAGTCGGGAAAGGTCTCGTCCGGGACGCAGAATCCTTGGAGTCTTGGACGCGGCATTGGCTCCGGCTGTCGGTCGGGCCGCTCGAAGGTGTGCTCGTCGCCGCCGCCTGCCGTTCCGCACGCTGCGGGGATGTCGACCAATTGGTCTCGCTGAGCCGTGTGGCCGAAGCGTCGATCGTAGCCCCTTCGATCCGCCGTGCCAGCCGAGAAATGGGTGACCAGTTGCTGGCGCTGGCGATGACTTGGGCGTGGTCTGCGAAGGCTCTCCAGAGTTTTTCGCTCGGTGAGCCCAGCGGCTGGTACCACCCCGTTGTCTTCGGCTGGCTCGGGTCCGTCGCGGATGGCACGCCTGAAGAGGTTTTAACGGCATACCTTCACCAGGCGGTCTTGGGTATGATCGGCGCAGGTGTCCGCGGGATACCGGTCGGTCATACCCACGGCCAACAAATTCTGGCTTACCTACACAACGATATCAACGAGCTGGTCGCGATGGTCGTCGACCGGGCCCCAGAGACAGCTGGGGCTGGATGCCCCTTTTACGAGATACTATGCGATGAACAAATTCGACTTTATGCTCGAATGTTTCGGTCCTGACCTTAGCCCGTACCCGTTCGGCTTCTATCCCCCGTTGCGGCGACGGCGATGGTCCCCGATGCGAGTTGCGTTCCACCGAGATCCCGCGGGCCAAGATCACGAGCACAACTACCATGGTGGCGTTGGGCCGGCTCGCTATGCCGGGACGAAGCGCAAAGTGTTTACGCTTGGGGTCGCCGGGCCGGTCGGGGCCGGCAAGACGATTCTGGTCGAGGCCCTGTGCCGGGCGCTCTGGCCCGAACTCAACTTGGCGGTGATCACCAACGACATCTACACCCACGAAGACGCGGAGTACTTGACCCGCCGAGAGGTCTTACCGTTTGAACGGATCGTTGGCGTTCAGACGGGGGGATGCCCGCATACGGCCATCCGCGACGACGCCAGTGCGAATCTGAGTGCGGTCGCAAACCTGGAACGGCAGTTCCCCAGCCTGGAGTTGGTCATCGTCGAGTCCGGCGGCGATAACCTGACGGCCGTCTTTTCGCGTGAGCTCGCGGACCGGTTCATCTTCATCATTGATGTTGCCGAGGGTGACAAGATACCACGTAAGGGAGGTCCCGGAATATGCAACAGCGACTTGCTGGTCATCAACAAGATCGACTTAGCCCCGCATGTGGGGGCAGACTTGGAGGTGATGAAACGGAACAGCCTGAAGATGCGCGGCGAGCGCCCCTTCTTGATGGTCAGCTTTCGTCAGAAGGACGGAGTGGAGGACGTGAAACGCTTCCTGAAAGACTTGGCCATGACGGCCGAAGTAGATGACAGCCTGCCCTTGAAGCGGCGCCGCCACGCCCTTGTCCGGATGGTAAAAGCGAACGCGACCGGCCGGAAAGCAGACCGACGCCGCTTCGGCCAAGAACGTTTGAAACCACTTGGTCTCCGTCGCGTTGTTCACCAAGACGACAGCTTGTTCCACGTCGCCTTGTCGAATATGCTCGACCAATTTATCGGCGAATTGCCCGATAAGCGGCTGGGCGTACGGCGGGTTCATGAAAACGCGGCCGCTCCAAGATTGCGACAACCCGCCATCCTCGGCTGTGTAGTGCCGCGCGGCCTTCACGATCTTGTTGGCCTCATCGCTCGATGCCGGGTCGAGATCGATCGCCCCCATAACGGCCGTCGCCCGTGTGATGTATTCCGACGGCGTATACCATTCATTGTCGCCGGCATTGTTGGTGACGTGAGGCTGCCTCAGCTTCGTGTATTCGGCGTGGATGGACGTCTCACGTAGGCGGGTCGATCCTCGTCGGGCACCAGCCCCAGCTTCTTCTTGTGGTAAAGCGCTGGGCAGCGGCGGAAGTCGCCCAACTGGTGGCTGCTCAAGTATTCACGGGCCTTGGCGTGATAGATCTCGGCCGGCTCCTGAAGGATGACTCCCAAGTCCACACGGTCTTGCGAAGCGGCTTGCGTTGCTACGTTCACTTGTTCGTTCCCTTGTTCTTGTTGTTGCGTTTGCGTTTCCAATTACTTATCTACTGGCGGCGATGGCAAAGTGGCGGAAGGTTCTTAAAAGATTTCAGCCTCTGGTTTGAAAGTGCTCGCGCAACTGCGCGATGCCATCACGGAGCGTGCTGCGGGGAACACCCATTTGGCGAGCGACTTCGGAAACCGAGTCCCTCTTGAGACGCTCGCACAGCTTGCGTGCTTCACGCGGCAACTGGGCAAGGATCGCGTCCGTATCGAGTACTTGGTCCACATGGCTCTCGCGGGACTCGGCGAGATCCAGGGCGCCGTCGGTCGTCCGAATCTTGGTCCGGCGCTCGGCGATGAGCGTGGCCGTGTGACGTTCGACGAGAGTCCGCACGAACACATTCCAGTGGGCGATCTCGGGATCAAAACTCGACAGGCGGCGAAGCAAGTGGAGACGAAGCTCTTGTTCGATATCCTCTTGCTCGGAAAAACTGAATCCGCTGCGGCCAGCAAGCTGCTTTGCCTTCTGGCGAACGGCGCGGGCTGCGAATCCGCAGGTGACCAATTCTTGAAGATTGGATTCCGTGGGGGTGGAGGTGGGCATGGGCTGCAATCACGTTAAGGGTTTCCGTGACGCCCCGTGCGTCACGTCACCCTCCGGCGGATATGCAGCAACGAGCCCAAGAAAAATCAGCGCATGACGCTACCTTCATGGGCACAAGGACTTAGGGCGGAGAAAAACACTTTATGCAGTTGCAGGAAACCGACCAAACTGCATATTGCCCATCTTCTCAAGGCGAACGAGCGCGTAGTGCGAGACAGGGATTAGCACAAGAAACGGCAAACGCGGCTGATTTACGCGGCGTGCCGACGGAGATTAGGAATGCCGATAGTCAAGAATTCGGTCCAAGTCGACCGAGAGTTCCCACAGGAAATGCAGTTCTCGCGCTTCCGGATCGCTCAGGCAGCGACTGACTGTCCACTGGCTTGCCCCAATTCTTCGGGCCAGTTCATCCTGGCTGGGGCGGGGAAGAAGCCGAGGCGGATCGCCCTGGGAAAATGCGTAGTCCCGGGCAGCCCGAAGGTGCTGCTGCATCTCTTTGATGAGCGCTGCGATGTCGACGGCGCGCGACGCCCTTTTGCGCGGTGGACGCTTGCCAGGATCGGCACGGACCTCGGACCATTCCAACAGACTGTCGGAAACCTGTTGCTGATCGAAATGGATGGCCCCTGTTGCGGACGATACCACCGGGATCAGAGGCAGAACCAACGGGTTCGTACCATTGCCGCTTTGCGCAGGTATGTACCACGGCGCAAACACGACGGCTCTGGTGGGAATCCGCGCACGCTCGAGGATCTCCGCCGTGTCCGCGCAATGCAGGTTCCGGCCGAAGAACACGGCGCACTCGCCACCAGGTCCAGGCATGCGGCCGACCCGCCACAGACGCCCGGCCTGTACCGGCACCAGTCGTAGGGTCGATACGACGCCCGCGAAGATGACCTCCACGAGGCGCTCGATGTCAACGCGCCAACGACGCAGGGCGGCCGACGGAATCGACGACGGCCCGCACGTTGGGCAGGGAAGGTAGGCATGAACATTCCCTGAGTCTGGATCGGTCAAGAACACCACCTCGCCCACGTGTTCACCGCCACACCCGAGGCAGGGCAGGGAACTCGCAGGCGAGATGGCGCGCAGTACGCCTGTCGCAACCCAGCGCTCCAACTCCGCCGTCGGCCAGGTGGAAACCTGGCTGGCGCCCAGGATGGCCGGGTTCCGCTCGCTCCGCTTCAGGATTGCGTGCAACGGGTCATCCAACGGCAATCCCCCAGCGTTTCAGGTACTTCTGTGCCACGGCAACCCGGTCGGCGCGATGGTTTCGCAAGGTGCAAGTGTCGGGGCGCGCAATGTCGAACGTCAGTCGTCCCTTTTTCCGCACGTCGGTGGAGTGAAGCACCAGGCTGATCGTGGCCGACGCCACGTCGACGTCCGTCAGGGGGAGACGATCGCGGTTAATGTACTCGCCGAGCATTCGGTAGACGCCGTTCGGCCCATCGGCGCGGTCCGGTTCGAGCGTGATCAGGTCTTGTGACTCCGGAACCGCCAGCCGTAGGCGCCGGACAATCGGTGTCACGCGGTCCTCCGGATCGGTTTCCAGGCGGTCCGGACCGTCCTTGAGCACGTTCAGGTTGTAGATCGGTTCGGATCCCCGGCACTCAGCCTTTTGACCAATGATGTTCTGACAGAAGGCATCTTCCAGCTCGGGCTTGAGCCGGGTTGGAACCTTGGCGTTCAGTTCCAGCGTTCCCGCCGCCTGGCTGTAGGCGAACGCCATCTCGAAAGCCGGCCGAATGCACCGGGGCGTAAGGTTCCCATGGGCGTCGTGCATGAGGATGGTATGCACGAAGTCGTCGGGGTAGGCAAGGAAACACTCGGCCCCGTCGCCACGGCGAACGTGCTCGACGGTGCAGTGCTGCCCTCGCCCCTCCGCGCGCAGCAGGATGTCTCCGATCGCGCTACCCAGCGCCGACAGGGCCTCCGCCGACGTTCGAGGCGTCATGCGCGGCACGTCTTTCCGCTTGCGCCAGCGGCCCAGGTGATCGACCTCGAATAGCAGCATCGCCCGATCGAACACGTCGGGGTATTGTAGCCACGTACAGGCGGACATGCAATACGCCCCGCCCACGTCGGGCAGGTAGAGCTTTTGCCCGCCTGCGGCCGCGCTGGCAGCCGCCTCGCGGATAGCGCGGGCGCCGTTCTCGCAGGCCAACTCGAAGATGTTATGCAGCGCCAACTCCATCGCATTCTGGTCGGGCTGCGAGAGCTTCTGGATCGCGTCCAGGATGGGTTGCGTTTTCCGCTGGGGCAGTTTATCCCAAACCACCTCATGCATATCATGTCCCAGGCGGGTGAAGATGGCCCGCAGGAGTCCGTTCGGGGTCATGCGAAGTACTGTAGGAATCGAGAAGTGCCGTGTCATGGTAAGGAACCTTTCCAAAAAGCTGTGTGTATCGCTACCAAAACGCTTGTTCGCTATTCTGGCCCTACGCTCCTTCGGCTGGCCCCAAGAACTTATCACCCCAGGTTGCACTCCGTTCGTCCGCTGCCAGCGTGTGATCTCCTTGCAACACACATTCTCCACGGCAGCGGATCTGTTTTCGCATATCCTTCAAGTACGAGCTAATCCAATGGCAGGAGCTTGCGACGGTAAATGTCGACGCGCACGCATGTCGGGACGGGATCGGGAGCCGACAGGAGAAAAATGGTTGCGGCTACCACCTTCCAGGCTTTGTCATCCATTTCGTTGTAGATCTGATCGCGGGGGCCCATGAGGATCAACATCAGCAGAATCTCCTCGTCGGTGGGAAACGGGCGCGCGTTCCGCCAATGCGCGCGCGCACACTGCACGGCGGGAATGTTGTGGATGGGCCCTACCAGATCGCCGGCGCTGAGCCCCTTGAACATCAGCTGGTAGCGCAGTGACTGGACATTCATCTGCGCCCATTGGCGGATCTGTTCGATGGTCGGGAAATCGGGCAATGGATCACGGAGAAGCATGTTCTACCTCCAGACTATGGCGCAAGCATCCACGCCGTTGGGCGCATGCCTACGCAGTTACGGGAATGGAAAGAAGATAAACAACCAGAGCGGTGCGCAGGAGCGGTGCCGGCCCGACGCC
>CAYWXO010000194.1:0-6380 GCA_964462255.1 uncultured Thiobacillus sp.
AATCCAGTCAATTTCTTCAATTTAGCCGTTTTATCTAACTTGCTCCATTGCTCAGTATAATTATGTTGCTTCTCATTCTCTAGAAATTTATCGAGGTCATTCAAATTGGATGAATACTTGGTTTCTGGCCATGGAACACCATTAAGAATCATAGATTTGTATTTAAGTGTTTTTAGTTCATCAATGTGGTTGGTATAACTGGACTTGAATATCACGCACGGTTTTGGCTGAGCGTGATGTTCACGCTCAGCACCGTGCACTTTTCTTGCGAAACTTTAGCACCCTGATCAGAAACGTCGGCATGTTCCGGTTATAACAGCAAGATTTCGCCTTCATGCTGCACCCCTTCCACGTCGCCAGCGTAGAAGTCGGCACCGCCATTCAGGACCACGAACTCACCCTGAAACACTTGAATGTCCGAATCAAAGGCGATGACTGCCTGATATTTGCCGAGGCGGGCCGGGTGAAGATTATCTCCATGGTGGGCTAGTACTTTCATCTCATGCGCGTCAAAGGCAGAACCGGGCATGTCCATGCCGATTCCATACACCAATACTACAAAATCCCTGCCGCATAATCCGCCAGCCTAGAACGTTCACCGCGTGCCAAGGTGATATGGCCACCGTGTTCCCAGCCTTTGAATCGATCAACCACATAAGTAATACCGGAACTACCTTCCGTCAAATACGGCGTATCGATCTGCGCAATATTGCCCAAACACACCACTTTTGTTCCCGGCCCAGCCCGCGTAATCAAGGTTTTCATCTGTTTCGAGGTGAGATTTTGTGCCTCGTCGATAATCAAAAACTTGTTCATAAACGTCCGCCCGCGCATGAAATTGAGTGATTTCACCTTGATGCGCGCCCGCACCAAGTCTTGAGTAGCCGCCCTACCCCATTCGCCTGCCGTCTCATCCGGTTTATTGAGGACATCAAGATTGTCTTCCAGCGCGCCCATCCAGGGTGTCATCTTTTCTTCCTCGGTACCGGGCAGAAAGCCGATGTCTTCGCCCACCGGCACGGTGACACGCGTCATAATAATTTCGCTATAGATTTTGCTTTCCAAAATCTGCGTCAAACCGGCCGCCAGCGTCAACAGCGTTTTGCCGGTGCCGGCTTGCCCCAGCAAGGAAACAAAATCAATCTCCGGATCCATCAACACATTCAACGCAAAATTCTGCTCACGATTGCGCGCGGTAATGCCCCACACATTATTTTTCTGATGGCTGTAATCCTTCACCGTTTCCAGCACGGCCGTCTTGCCAGCGATCTCAACCACTTTGGCCTGAAATGGATTCGCGCCTTCCTGCCAAACAAATTGATTCACCAATAACGACTCACACACCGGGCCGGTCACCCGGTAATAAGAACGTCCATCGCGTTGCCACGACTCCATGCCCTTAGCATGCTTATCCCAAAAATCAGCCGGCAACTCATGCACACCGCTGTACAGCAAGTCGGTATCTTCCAGCACCTTATCGTTGAAATAATCTTCTGCCGGAATCTCCAACGCACGCGCTTTGATGCGCATGTTGATGTCCTTCGACACCAGAATAACCTGACGTTCTGCTTGCTGCTGCTTAAGAAAAGACACGACCCCCAAAATCTGGTTGTCGACCTTACTGAACGGCAGAATCGACGTCACATCACTGCTGATCGGGTGGGTTTGCAAAAATAATCGCCCCGTCGCCGCCTTGTGGCTTTGCTCCGCCAGCGAAATGCCTTCTTGAATCTGCAATTCAGATGAACTGACGATTTCATCCAAAAAGCGCGTCACTTGGCGCGCATTGCGTGCCACTTCGGTCATGCCTTTCTTGTTGTGATCCAACTCCTCCAGCGTCGCCATCGGCAGATAAATATCGTGCTCCTGGAAACGATACAAACAGGTGGGGTCATGCAACATGACGTTGGTATCGAGGACAAACAACTTGCTCTGTTTTTTACCGGCTTTACGTGGCATGAGGATTCTCCTCACCAGCGGATGACAAAGAACGCACGTAGTCGAGCACTTCTTGCGCGTGATTCGGCACTTTGACACCACGCCAAGACCGAATGAGTTGACCGGCCGGTGTCATGATAAACGTACTACGCTCAATGCCACGCACCTGCTTGCCAAACATATTTTTCAGTTTTATGACGCCGAATAAATCACAGGCCAGCTCATCGACATCAGCTAATAGCTCAAAGGGAAAATTGTATTTAGCCTTGAATTTTTCATGTGAGCTCAGGCTATCGCGAGAAACACCGAACACTTCCCAGCCCAACGCCTGAAACTGTGCGTACAGCGCACTGAAATCTTGCCCTTCAGTCGTGCATCCGGACGTATCGTCCTTTGGGTAAAAATAGATCACGAGGCCACGCCCGATGTAATCAATTAATTTAAAGGTTTTACCGCCAGTAGTAGCGACTTCAAAATCTAACGGGGATTCATTTTGCATGGTGTTCTTCTCGACGGTTATTGAATGCATGCATTATCCGGGAGGCTTAGCGTGGCGGGCAAGTGCTGAACCATGCCATTTCAAAGGCAGATTTTCTACTTGCTCAAGTCGGCAAACACCTTGTACCTTGCAACGCCTTGTCTTATTTGCCCCTTCACCTATACCCCCCTCACCTCTACCCCCCTCACTATGCCACTCGCCACCCTGCACCTTCCCATTTCAGGCATGACTTGCGCGGCCTGCGCCGCACGCTTGCAAAAAAATCTCAACAAACTGGAAGGCGTGTTGGCCAGCGTCAATTTAAGTACTGAAACAGCACAGATCGAATACGATCCCGCCCACATCGACGCCGCCAGCCTCGTGCAACAAATCAAGAAAACCGGCTTCAGCGTGCCGCCACAAAGTCTTGATTTAGCCATTGGCGGCATGACCTGCGCGGCCTGTTCCACCCGGCTGGAGAAAATGCTGAACCGACTGCCCAGCGTCGAAGCGCGCGTCAATCTGGCCAGCGAAATGGCCCATCTGCGCTTTACGCCGGGGCTAGTCACGACGGAAACGCTGCTGGCGACGGTCGTCAAAGCTGGCTTTGCCGCTACGCTGATCAGTGCCAACAGCCGCGCCGAAGCCAAAGCCCGCAAAGCCGCCGAATATCACAATGAACTGCGCGTCTTTCTCCTGGCCGCGTTGCTCACCTTGCCTTTGCTGGCGCAAATGGTGCCCATGCTAAGCGGCGCGCAACATGTCGAATGGATGCCGCCTTGGTTGCAGTGGTTACTGGCCACCCCCGTGCAATTCTGGGCCGGCCGCCGTTTTTACAGCGGCGCGTGGAACAGCGTGCGCGGCGGCGGTGCCAACATGGATGTCTTGGTCGTTTTGGGCACCAGCGCCGCCTATTTTTTCAGTGTTGCCGTCGTGTTGCTCGATTTGGGCGGACATGTTTATTTTGAAGCCAGCGCCGCGGTCATCACGCTGGTGCGCCTCGGCAAGCTGCTGGAAGCACGCGCCAAATCCCGAACCTCCACGGCGATTGAACAATTGATCGGTTTGCAGCCGCGGACCACTTGGGTTGAACGGGCGGGCGAAAGTGTAGAAATCGAAACCGCGCGTTTACGCATCGGCGATGTTGTGCGCATCCGCGCCGGCGAACGCATTCCCGTTGATGGCAGGGTCATCGACGGTGCCTCCAGTGTCGATGAAAGCCTGCTCAGCGGCGAAAGTCTGCCTATTCACAAGCAAGTCAACGATCGCGTCCATGCCGGCAGCCAGAATCTGGATGGCATGTTGCGCGTGCGTGCGGAAAGCGTTGGCGCACACACCCAGCTCATGGAAATCGTGCGCTTGACTGAAAGCGCACAAGGATCAAAAGCGCCGATTCAACAACTGGCGGACCGCATCGCGGGCATTTTTGTGCCCAGCGTCATCGGCCTTGCCGCCCTCACTTTCCTCGGCTGGTGGCTGGGCAGCGGCGATTTCACGCAAAGCTTAATTCCGGCTGTTGCCGTGCTGGTCATCGCCTGCCCTTGCGCCCTTGGCCTGGCCACGCCGACTGCGGTAATGGTTGGGCTCGGTCGTGGTGCGCAATTGGGCATCCTGGTTCGATCGGCCGAGGCACTTGAACGGGCGGAGAAACTGTCGATTTTAGCGGTCGATAAAACCGGCACACTTACCGAAGGTCGCATGGCTTTAGTTGCTGTGGAGCTGAACACAAATCCCACCCCCAACCCCACCCCAAACGCAGACCTGACAACGAATGAAGTACTTCGACTGGCGGCGGCGCTGGAACAAGGCAGCACGCATCCGCTGGCGATCGCGCTTGTGCAGGCAGAGCGCGCGCAATCCCGAACTCAATCCCGATCCCAACTCCTATCCAACGCGCTTCCCCTCCCAGCGGTGAGTGGCTTCGAAAATTTCAGCGGACAAGGCGTTACCGGCACGATAGAACAGCGCCAATTTTGGCTCGGCACCGCGGAATGGCTGCAAGAAATCCACCCGGATTTACCTGGGTTTGTACGAACTCACTCTGCTGAATTTAATTCAGCAAATAACGCTGCAACCTGGATCGTATTAGCCGACGCAACGCGCATCCTGGCCCGCTTTGCTTGCGCCGATCCTCTGCGTAAGACTTCCCAACACGCGGTAGCGCGATTAAAAAAACTCGGTATTGAATGCGTCATGCTGACTGGCGATCATCTCGATGCCGCCAAAGCCATTGCGCAACAAGCCGGCATTAGCGACTGGCGCGCACGCGTTAAACCGCAAGAAAAAGCCAGCGCGGTCAATGCGTTAAAAAAGAAAGGGCAAGTGGTCGGCATGGCAGGCGATGGCATCAACGATGCACCGGCGCTTGCCAGCGCAGATATCAGCTTTGGCATGGCAAGTGGTTCGGATATTGCACTCGAAGCCGCCGATATCACCTTGATGCATTCCGACTTGAATAGCGTCGCCGATAGCGTCGAGCTTTCCCGCGCTGTCATGCGCAAAATCCGGCAAAACTTGTTTCTCGCTTTTTTCTACAACATCCTGGCCTTGCCGCTGGCCGCTGCCGGCTTGCTTAACCCGGTCATTGCCGGTGCGGCCATGGCATTGTCATCGGTGTCTGTCGTGAGCAATGCCTTGCTACTGAAACGCTGGCGGGCGCAGCGCTAAAGAGCACTCAAGCCAGCAACTGCTGCAACACAAACGGCAAAATCCCGCCCGCCTGGAAATACTCAATTTCAATCGGCGTATCCAAACGCAGTTTGACGGTCACCCGCTCATCGCCGTCCTCTTTGCGATGAATCACCAGCGTGACATCCTGCTGCGGGGTGATGCCATTTTCCAGACCGACAATATCAAAGCTTTCGCTGCCGTCGAGTTTGAAATCAGCCGCCGATTGACCGTCTTTGAACTGAATCGGCAACACGCCCATACCGGCCAGATTAGCGCGATGGATACGCTCAAAACTCTTCGCCACCACCGCTTTCACGCCGAGTAATTGCGTGCCTTTCGCCGCCCAGTCACGCGATGAACCGGTGCCGTATTCCTCACCGGCAATGACAATTAACGGCACGCCGGCGGCCTGATAAGCCATCGACGCATCATAAATACTGACCTGTTCGCCATTGAATAGCGTGATGCCGCCTTCCGAGCCGGGAATCATCAAATTCTTGATACGCACATTGGCAAAAGTACCGCGCATCATCACTTCATGGTTGCCGCGCCGCGCACCGTAACTATTGAAGTCTTTCTGCGCCACACCATGCGCAAGCAGATATTGACCGGCCGGTGCCGCCGCCTTGATATTGCCGGCCGGACTAATGTGATCGGTAGTCACTGAATCGCCAAACAAAGCCAACGCGCGCGCGCCGCGTATTACTGGATTCGGCTTCGCTCCATTTTGGAAGAACGGCGGCTCTTGAATATAGGTAGAGTCATTATCCCAGGCATAAACCTGCCCAACCGGTGCCGGCACCGCGTCCCACAACGGATTATCGGCACCGACATCCTGGTAAATGGCGTAAGCGGCGGCATTGGACGCATGCGACAACACGGCGGCGATTTCTGCCGCCGTCGGCCAAATATCCTTCAAATACACCGGCCCCGCACTGCCCTCGCCCAAAGGTTGATTGGCCATATCAATATCGACACGGCCGGCTAACGCAAAAGCCACCACCAAAGGCGGGCTCATCAGGAAATTGGCTTTCACATTTTGATGCACGCGCGCCTCGAAATTACGATTGCCGGAAAGCACAGAACACGCCACCAAATCATGCTCCAGTATGGCTTGCTCAATCTGTTCCGGCAGCGGCCCGGAGTTACCAATACAGGTGGTGCAACCATAACCCACCACGCCGAAACCCAATTTCTCCAACGATTCCAGCAAGCCAGCCGCTTTTAGATACTCAGTCACCGCGCGCGAGCCCGGCCCCATCGATGTTTTTACATGCGCCGGCATAAACATGCC
>CAYWXO010000195.1:0-6373 GCA_964462255.1 uncultured Thiobacillus sp.
ACTCGCTGCAGCACTACTTTTGTGGCGCTATCTTGAACATCTTATGAAAATTTGCCGTCGTCAACACTTTCAGCACAAACGGGCGGCAGCCGGTGAGGGTGATAGCAACGTTCTGCTTTGCCGCTTCGCCCTGCAGAATCAACAACATGCCCAGCGCAGCGCTGTCGATGTAATCAACACCGGCAAGATCCAGTGTGAGGGCGCTCAGCGCATTGGTGGTGAGTGCCTGGCGATAGGCGTTACGAAAAGCACTGTTTGTTTCCATATCCCAGCTTCCCGTCAAACGCAGAACGATAGAATTTTCACCGGCATGACTATCTATTTTGATCATGATTAATCCTAAAGGTTAAAAGAGTTCAATCTTGGCACCTGCCGTTGCCGATGACATTGCCGTTGCCGAAGCGCGCACATGATGACTTTCTATTGTCTTGAATTTACTGAGGATGGTGGCAATGCTTTGCCCGCCAAGCTCAATCTGGCTTTCGCGTATTGTCAGGCGATTAGCGATATCGGCAAAAACGGCAGTCTTATCTGCTTGCGAATGTTCAAGGCGCTCAATCATCTGCCGCACGACATCTTGATACTGCACGCTGCTCAACATGGCCGTGATGCGTTGCGCCAGCACCAGATTAATATCAGAAGCCTGGCTCATGCGTGCTTGCAAATCTTGCTGGCGTCGGCGCGAAGCCTCCTGCAGCGCCGCCAGCGCTTCCACCAAGCCAATGGCGTTCTTCATGCCCAGCATGTTTTCTTCGCGCAGCTCATCGCGAAACGCGATCGTCACGCTTTGCTGTGCTTTTTCAATCACTTGCCAAACCAGATTAGCGGCTTCAGTAGAGCTGCCGGCCAGCTTGCGCACCTCATCAGCAACCACGGCAAAGCCTCTGCCCTGCTCGCCGGCACGCGCGGCTTCAATCGCAGCATTAAGGGCTAGCAAGTTAGTCTGGGCGCTAATCTGTTTGATGATTTCCACCAATTTCCCCAGCGCGCCCACGTCCTCAATGATGTGAACAAACTGTTCGCGTTCAGCACGGATACGCTCCGGCAAGCTACTCACAAAACGCGCAATATCATCGAGTGCCGTCGCGCTGGCCGGGCTGTCCGACTGCGCATGTGCGGGATCCGTCAACATATTGACCAACTGCGTACATTGCGCATCAAGATCCAGCAACTGCTCGACAATCGAAAGCGCCGAGCGCTCAGTAAACTGCACGATTTCGACATGCTGGTCAGAAAAGGCAGCATCCAAAGCACGCGCCCGTTGCAACGCTTCTGATGTTTCACTGCATTTTCGGTGCAGTTCATCCCGTTCAAGTTGCAGCAGGGCGATATAGGCCAGGCTGGAAAAGAAGGTGGTATCAAGGCCACGCCATTTACCCAACTTAAGGCGGGTGAGCAATAAAAAGGAGGCGATACCGACCCCCAAAACGGTCAAGCCAACAAACACCGTATCAAACAACGCAGGCGAGAGTTCAGCGTCTGCCGCCATACTCGCGCGCCAAGGGTGGCTTCCCCAGTAAATAAGCGCAGCCAGCACAGACAAAGACCCCAGAAAAATCGTGAAGAAACGGCGGAGTCGGCGTGGCGCTTTATAGGCGTCACTATTCCATGATTGTTCCAGTTCAAGTGTCATGTCATTGCAAAGTGGCCTAGGGGGAGTTCGATGCTAACAATTCAATATGACAGATTCATGAATCAGCATTACTACTGAAATACTGAAGTTGTCATCATGGTGAAATTTTTCCCGTTTACGCTGCCGATAGATGCAACTTCCAAAATGCACAGAGAGGTCAGTCATGAAAATATTGATAGTCGAACACAACGAACAACAACGTCGCACGCTTGCGCAGATCCTGGAATCTGACGGCCATGAGTTGATTTATGCCCACGGCTGCAGCGAGGCGATCAAGAAATTTGCCAAAAACGAACCCGATCTGGTTCTGATGGATATCGCCTTATCGGATAGCGATGGCTATCAATGCACCCAACGCCTGCAGGCACTGGGCAGCGATCGCCTGGCTCCTGTCATGCTGTCCACATCAATTACCGATCACCTGGAATTGGAACGCTTCCTGGCGTGTGGTGCGGCCGATTTCATCGACGAACCGTGCGACCCGCTGGTGCTGAAAGCAAAAATCAACGGGCACGCGCAAACGCGTGAACTCTATCGGCGCCTGGAAAACATGCGCGAAAAGTTTCATCAAGAAGTGAAGTTCGCCAAACACATGTTCAACGCCGTGCTGGGCCGCAGCCCGCTCGACATCAGCGGCATGCAACATTGGACCATCACCGCCGGCCACTTTTGTGGCGACCTGATGATTCATGAACAAACGCCGGATGGACGACTGAATATCATGCTGGGCGATTTCACGGGACATGGGCTCGCTGCAGCGGTCGGGGCGCTGCCCGCCTCGGATGTATTTTTCGCCATGAGCCGAAAAGGGCTGCCGCTGGGGCAGATTGCGGCGGAAATCAACCGCAAACTGCATCAACAATTGCCGACCGGCCATTTCTGCGCGGCGACCCTGGTTTCACTCGACATCGTCAACCAGCAAATAGAAGCCTGGGTTGGCGGCCAGCCGCCTCTGCTGCTGATTGATCAGCAGCAGGTGAGCGCACAGATCGCCTCGCAGCATTTTCCGCTTGGCATCATGGATGACAGTCGCTTTGATGCCGACACAGAAACCGTGTCGCTCGCGGCATTCAGCCACTTATTGCTCTATAGCGATGGGCTGATAGAAGCGCGTAATGCGGCGGGGGAAATGTTCGGAGAAACCCAGCTAGCGCAATCGATTAACAGCCAAAGTGATCGCGCACGTAAATCCAGCTTAATGCAAAACATCAAGCGCCGTTTAATCTCATTCCTTGGCGGTCTGGAACCGCACGACGATGTTTCTGTGCTGGCCATGGATCTAGCGGTGGACCGCTGATGGCACGCGCAAAAAAGAAAAGCGTAACAACCGCCGCCGAGCCGGCTGCAGCCGCTAAAGCGTACTTAATTGTGGACGCGAATGGACTTATCTTGCTGGCCAGTGCGGCAGCGGAACAGCTCTTTTTTGCCGAACCCGGCGAACTGGTCGGCCGCCAATATGGTTTTCCTTTTCATACGGATGAAGCCACCGAAATTGAAATACTGCAACCTGGCGCAACACGACTCAGAGTAAAGACGCAAGCCTATAGCACGGCCTGGCAGGACCAAACCGCTTACCGCATTGAAATTGATAGCGCGCAGCCCCTCGCGCCAACCACCACAAAATGTAGTCATGATCTGTTGCGCGTGCTGGTCGCTCATTCGCCCTTGGCGATCATATCGGCTGACTTATCCGGTTACGTCACGATCTGGAATCACGCTGCCGTGCATTTATTTGGCCGCAGCGATGTCGAGATGCGGGGTCAAAAATTGCCGGAAAACGGCCCGTTACGCGCCGATTCACTGCTAGGTTTGTTTGAGCGCGCCATGGCGGGCGAAGTTTTTCAAGGCCATGAAGTGACTGGCATAGTCGGTGACGGCAAGCGCTTGCTTGATGTCGAAATCTGGGCAACGCGCATCAGCAATGCAAACGGCTTGCCCTCAGGCGTGCTGCTGATGTTGGCTGACATCGCCAGTCGCAAACGGATCGAAGCGCATATTCGTCGCCTGGCCGGCCACGATCCCTTAACCGGCTTGCCTAACCGGCGTCAGTTTCACAAACAGTTGCAGCACATGCTGCATCAAAAAAAGCGCCGCGAGATATTGCCGATCCTCATTATGCAAATCGGGCTGGATCGCTTTCGCGCCATCAACAAATCACTCGGTATTTATCTCGGCGATCAATTACTGCGCGATGTCAGTCGCCGTTTGGCTGAATCTTTGTATGAAACCGATTTGCTGGCACGCACCGGCGACGATGAGTTTTCCGTCCTGCTGCGCGGCACCCATCTAATTGAGGATGCGGCCCGCGTCACCGAGCGACTCCGCCAGCGTTTGGCCGAACCTTTTGTGCTGAGTGGCCAGGAAATCTATGTGACCGTGAGTGTCGGCCTGGCCGTCGCACCCGAAAATGGGGTTGAAGCGGAAGAATTGATTCGGGCTTGCGATAGCGCCATGACGCGCGTCAAGGAACATGGCGGCGACGGCTATCAATTTTTTACCCGCGAACTCGACACACAGGCGCGCAACCGCCTCCAACTCGAAAATGCCTTACACCATGCCATCGAACGCAATGAGTTTTTTCTCGAATATCAACCGCAAATTGATGTCACTCGCCAGCACATCGTGGCGGTCGAAGCGTTGCTGCGTTGGCGGCACCCGCAACTCGGCCTGATTGCACCGCTTAACTTCATCGCTATCGCAGAAAACTGCGGCCTGATCGTGTCCATCGGCGCTTGGGTGCTGAATGAAGCCTGCCGTCAATTGCACGCTTGGGATTGCGCCGGTTTGCCGCCACTGCGCATGGCGGTGAATGTCTCGGCGCGACAATTCCATGACAACCATTTCCGCGATCAAATCGTCGCGGCACTCGCGCATCATCACATCGCGCCGCAACGCCTGGAGCTAGAGCTAACCGAATCGTTACTAATGCGTAACACCCCCGAGGCAATCCGCATGCTTGAACGCTTTAAAGCCCTGCACATCGGCTTAGCCATTGACGACTTTGGCACCGGGTTTTCCAGCCTTTCCTATCTGGCCGACCTGCCTATCGACACGCTCAAGATCGACCAATCCTTCGTGCGAGGCAGCGATGGACAAGTCCGTAACGGCCCCATCGTGCGCGCAATCTGCACGCTCGCCCAAGGCTTAGGAATGCGCACCATTGCCGAGGGCGTGGAATCGCCTCAACAGCTCGAATTCCTGGTGGCCCACCAATGCGACGAAGTGCAAGGCTACCTACTCGCACGCCCGCTATCGCCCGAGCAACTGGTTGAAAGACTGCAGATTCCGCAGGCATTCTGGCCGCCAGCAGCGGAAAAATAGTCGCCAGTTACCCACGCCCATAGCATCCCCATTTTTTGGAGTTTTATGCAATCTGCTTTGCTCGTTCTAAATGCCGGCTCTTCCAGCCTGAAATTCGCCGTTTACTGGGTGGAAGCAACGGAAACACCCCCAGCGCCTATCGCCGCTTATCACGGCGTGATCGAGGAAATTGGCCGACACGGGCGCTTTCACATCGTGCGACACGACACCATCAGCGTGCTTGATCAGGCGGTGAATGCAGCCAATCACGTGCAAGCATTACGTCAGATCCTTAACTGGCTGGAAAACAGCCATCCTGGCCTCATCTTGCGTGCGGCAGGCCATCGCGTTGTGCATGGCGGCGACACCTTCAGCCAACCGGTGCGGGTGGATGCTCTCGTGTTGGCCGCGCTGGAAAAGCTGATTCCACTCAGCCCGCTCCATCAACCACATAATTTAGGGGCTATTCTTGCGCTCGCCGAGCTGCGCCCTGATTTACCGCAGGTCGCCTGTTTCGATACAGCGTTCCACCATACCTTGCCCGCCGTGGCACGCCACTTTGCCCTGCCGCGTGACCTAGCGGCACGCGGCATCCGTCGCTACGGCTTTCATGGGCTTTCCTATGAATATATTGCCAGTGTGTTACCTGACTATTTAGGCGCAACCGCTGAAGGACGAGTCGTCGTGGCGCATCTGGGCAATGGTGCCAGTGTGTGCGCGCTAAAACAGCGGCAGAGCCTGGAAACCAGCATGAGTTTCACCCCACTCGATGGCCTGCCGATGGGCACGCGCTGCGGTGCAATTGACCCGGGCGTATTACTCTATCTGCTGCGCGAAGAAGGCATGCCGCTAAAACAACTCGAAGAAATGCTCAATCAGCGCAGCGGCCTGCTCGGTTACTCCGGCATCAGCAGCGATGTCCGCGCGTTGCTGGCGAGTGACCACCCGCACGCCAGTGAAGCGCTAGAACTGTTTAGCTATCGCATCAGCCAAGCCATTGCCGCCCACGCTGTCGCCCTGGGTGGCCTGGATGCTCTGGTTTTCACTGCCGGCATTGGCGAACATGCCACCCCCGTGCGGACGGCAATCTGCGACCGCTTGCGTTGGCTAGGCATAACGCTGAATGAAGCGGCCAATCTGCGGCATGGCCCGAGAATAAGTGATGTTGCCAGCCCAATATCCACTTGGGTCATTCCAACCAATGAAGAGTGGATCATCGCTCGCCACACCTGGGCACAGGTCATAGCGCAAACCGAGCCTGACAACCTTGCCGTTGATGGTCGCTAATTTGTCATCTTGCCACCGTAAACTTTCGCAAAATTCCCTATTACTGCATTCCCTATTTCTGCATTTTCTTTTTCTGCATTCCCTATTTCTGCATTTTCTTTTTCTGCATTCCCTATTTCTGCCGCCAAGGACACACCATGCAAACCCTCAATC
>CAYWXO010000196.1:0-4222 GCA_964462255.1 uncultured Thiobacillus sp.
GGTGTCAGGGTCTCCCATTGCGACGGATCCTGCCATGCCTCGAATGTCGGCGGACACCGGAGCCGCGGCAGCGGGTTGCCGAAGAGCAGCCACTCGCGGCCGGCCGCATCCTTCCAGAGCGCACCGTGCCCCTCGGGATGCGGCGGCGGCTTGGGCGCGGCGGCGGAGTGCGTCCAGACGGTGCGAAGGTGCTCAAAGTTCGACGCCGCCTCGTTCCACACGCACAGACCGACCTCATAGGAATCCAGCGGCGGCTTGATCTTGGCGTAGACGGCCACGAGTTTCATCGTGCCGGAGCGGTCGGGCAGGCTTGAGACACCGCTGAGCCACGTCGGCCCGCTGCCGGCCATCCGTGCGACGCCGCGCGGGAAGCCCCTGTCGTCGGTGAACGGATCGAGTCGCAGGCGCACCGGGGGCTCGAATCGCTCGATCGGCCGCACGGGCGTAAAGGCGGCGGTGCTGTCGAAGATGCCGAGCGGGTAGCGCGCGACCGTGGTGTCGCCCCAGAGCCAGAACAGGCGCCCGTTGTGGACGGCGTTCTGCACGCTGTCGCAGCCGAAGACACCGGTCTCGCGCCAGTCCGCGTCGCCGCCCATCTTCCGGCTCTCGCCGAAGATGCCCGCACCGGTGATACGGCCGAGTCGGCGGGCGACGATGGTGCGGACGACCTCGACCCGCTGCGTCGCGCCGGGCTGCGGGGTGAGGCGGACGCCGCGGTAGCCGAAGCCGTCCTTCGGCCGCTCGTAGCCGTGGCCGATCACGTCGAACCACGTCTCGCGACCCATCAACTCGGGCAGGTCGCACGCGACCACGCCCGTGTTGTCCGAGACGAACCGCACGCCATGGGTCGTGCGCAACTCAACGAGCGGCACCGGCCACCCGCTCCCCTTCTCGACCACCTCGATGCGGCACGGCGCGTCCGCGGCGGACACACCGGCGGCACCGAGGACGACGGACGTGAGAAGCAGCCGCGGGTTCATCCAGATCAGCGCGGACGGTCGGTGCGGAACGGGGTGGCCGGCAGGCCTTCCTTGTTGAACAGGCTGCCGACGAACCAGTTCGTCCAGCCGTAGCGGACGGCTCCTGGAACGGCGATATCGGGGCTGGTCACGACGACGCGCCCGCTCTCGACGACCGCCTGCGCCGGCACGAAGTTCGTGCTGCCCGCGGCGGCGATGGTGAAGTCCTTCAAGCCGCCCTCGGCCGCCACAAGGCCCGAACCCGTGTGTGAGAACTCAACGACCGCACGATTGCCGTGGACGGTCATCACGCGGAACACGGGGCCGCAATACACAACCTTCTCCCCGTGCGCAACAGCCTGCGCGGCGAGCGCCAGACGCTTGGCCACGGGTTCCTTCTTCTTTGGATGGATGTCCGTTTCCTCGCCGACGTCCGTGATGACGGCCATCGCGGTCTTCGGGGTCTTCATCCACGAGACGAGCTGCGCCTCGCGGATCTCGGGCACCATGCCGTTGTGCGGCGCGATCTGGACGAACAGGAACGGGAAGTCGCCCTGGCCCCACGCCTGCCGCCAGCTTCCGATCATGACAGGGAAGAGCGTCTCGTATTGCTTCGCGCGGCCGGAGTTCGACTCGCCCTGGTACCAGATGGCGCCGCGGATCGCGTAGGGCACGAGCGGATGAATCATCGCGTTGTAGAGGCAGCACGGACGCTGCGGCTTGTCGGCCGGCGGCTCGGTCTTGCGGGGCCTCTGCGGAAGCGCGCGGTTCTCGGCCTTCGCCTTCACCACGGCATTGCTCCACGCGACGAGCCCCTTCTGGAGGCTCTCCTCGGCCTTCGCCGCGGAGTAGTCGGCCACGGCCTTGGCATGCTCGTCGAGGAGCACCTTCAGATCGGCGTGTCCCTCGAGAATCGGGCGCGGCGTCCACGATTCGGCGGGCGTTCCGCCCCACGCGGTCTGGATAAGGCCGACCGGCACCTTGCGCGCGGCGCGCATCTCGCGGCCGAAGAAGAACGCAACGCCGCTGAATCCGATCGAATTGGTGAATTCGCAGGAGGTCCACCGGCTCGTGACGGCGGCCTGCGGCGCGTCCGCCTTGGTCATCGGGACCTTGTAGAGGCGCAGCAACGGATCCTTCGCCTCCATCGCCGCGTTGGTGCCGCCCTCGGAGGCGCCGAGGGTCCACTGCATGTTGGACTGGCCGCTGCAGACCCAGACCTCGCCGACGAGGACGCCGGGGATCTCGATCTTCGATTCGGGGGTCTTGCCCGTCACCGTCAGCGTCCTCGGTTCCGCCGATGCCTTCATCGCGGGCAGGCGAACCGCCCAGAGGCCATCGCCCCCGGCCTTTGCGATTCGCGTCGATCCCGCGAGACGGACCGTAACCTCCTCGCCCGGCTCCGCGGTGCCCCACACCGGAACCGGCACGCCCTGCTGCAGCACGGCTCCCTCGGTGAACATGCCGTTCAGCGTCACCGCCTGCGCTGCCGTAGCCGCCACGACGGCCGCAACGATCCAAGCCCCCACGATCCGCATCGACTTCATCCGCATTCTCCCCGCCGGACAATCAAGCCGCACCCTGCGCGGCGTCCGATCCCGGCCATAAGGGCCGGATCATGCCACGTCGGACTCCCGGGCGCCACGTGATTCAGGCGGGCGGTCGTAGCGCCGGTATCTGACCGGCGCCAGCTTGCGTCCCGGGTTCAGCGTTGCGCCCGACGGATTCGGGCGCCACGGAGGAATCCAATGAGGAGTGACATGATCGCGGATCACGGAAGATGCGTCTGCCCCGCGCGGGTGGCCGGAATCCGGATCTACAGGGCCGCGGCGGATTTCGCCCGGATGCGGTCGAGCGTCCGCGCAAAGGCGGCCATGGATGCGACGACCTGCGCCGGCTTCAGGCCCGCCGCCTTCGCACAACGCGCCGCCGCCGGCCCGCCGGCCATCAGGAAGGACTTCCCTTCAAGCCGCTTCCGGATCTCCCGGACCGCCGCAACGGTGGCGCGGTCGGCCGCGGAGAACGTGATGCCCAGCGCCACGGCGGCGGCCTTGCGCTCTCCCGCCGCCTCGACAACCTCGTCCGGCGGAACGTTGACACCCAAATAGAGGACCCGCCATCCAGCGGCCAGCGCCGTCACCCGGGCCGCAAGCGCGCCGAGTTCATGCCACTCGCCCGGCGGCGTCGCGAGAACGAGGAGAGGTGCGCTCCCGGGCGGCGGCGTCTCCGTGGCCAGCCGGTCGAGCAGCGAGCGCACGACGACCGTCGCAACATGCTCCTGCATGATGCGGATGCTGCCCGCCTTCCATTGGTCCCCGATCCATCTCATCAACGGGAGAACCACGTCGGCCAGCAGGCGCGAAACCGGAAGGAAGACCCGGGCCGCATCGAGGATCCGGCCCAGTCGCTCGCCGTCCAGATCCTCCACGGCCGTATGGCACCGTGTCAGGAGCCCCGCGATGCCGCCATCCGCCCCGTCCGGCTCCCCGGGCAGGTCCGCGGACGCCGCGGTTCCAACGGCCAGGGCTCGCAGTTCCTTCAGCGGGGCGTCGGCAATCCTCCCGATGCGGTGGCCCGCCCGGCACAGCTGTCCGAGCAAGCGCAGACGTTCGACGTCCTCCTCGGAATACAGACGCTGGTTGCCCTCCGTCCGGGACGGCCGCAGCGCGCGATACCGCCGTTCCCAGACGCGGATCACATGGGTGGTCACCCCCGCCCGCCGGGCCGCCGCGCCGATGTTGTACCGGGAATCCATGCCCTACGATCCATCGCTGTTGAACTATTGTCAAGGAATGGGCGGACCTACGGCTGGCCGCCGGATACACGCCGTCCGGAGATCGGATAGGGCGTCGCGCCGGAGGTGTGGCCTGCGAAACCCGTTCGGTCCACCGAGAATGTCAGCAGCGCCTCCTGGCCGTTGAGATAGGACCGGGGCGCCTTGAACCGGGCGCGGAGCGAGTTCTCCCCCACCTGCTGCCAGGTCCCGCCGACCTGGCCGTCGATCGTGCCGTCCGCAAGGAAGACGACGCTCGCCCGCGCCGCGGGCACGTCCCAGCGACTGCACTGCAATTCGCGGGCAAGCCGCGACACGCCCGACCATGCGCCGTGGTCCCCCGCCTCGATGTCCCGCCGTTCGCGCGCCAGCACCGCCAGGTCGGCGGCATCGGCGGTGGCCGCCTCGATTCGCTTCAACTCGGCGAGATAGCGGGGAGCCATGAGCGTCCCGATGCGATTCTTCTCCGTTTCGAAGTTCGCGCAGAGCA
>CAYWXO010000196.1:4232-6181 GCA_964462255.1 uncultured Thiobacillus sp.
GGAGCAGCTCGATTTCGCGCGGGGGGCGGCCGGCCGCTGCGGCCTTGACCGACTCGGTGTCGCGCGATCCGGTGAGGACGAGCAGACGCGCGTTCTCGCGGAGCAGGTCGCCCGTGCGGATGTCGCGACGCATCTTCGCCGTCGCCGCATGCGACCGGATCTGCTGCAGGGCCCGGGCGTGGACCGGCTCCACCGCCTTCCGGTATTCCTCCCTGTAGGCCGTACGCACGCCGGCCAGTTCGCCGCGCACTTCGGCCTCCGACACCCAGGCGCGGGCATCCCCTGCCGCCGCGAACAGCGCAACGCCGGCCACCGCCATCCATCGAACCGCACACGTGAGTTTCATCGCCCCCCCGATTACCCGGCCCCGGCGGTGCGAGTCAACCGCGAAGCTCCGGGCCGGTCACCGGCCGCCCGCTCAGGCGCCGCGCCGGTCGGACGGGCGGAAGCCGAAGTGCCGCCGGAAGACGCGGGAGAAATAGAACGGGTTGGCGTAACCGGCCGCGGCCGCGACCTCGCTCACCCGCATCGCGGGGTCGCCGAGGAGGTGACGCGCCAGGTCCATCCTCCGCCGCAGCATGTACGCGTGCGGGGTCACCCCGAAGGAGGCACGAAACCGGCGGTGGAAGTAGGCCGGCGCCATGCCGGCGGTTGCCGCAAGATCCGCCAGCGCCGGGTTCTCCCGAAACCGGTCATCCATCATCCCGACCACCCGCTGGAACCGCCCGGCCCCGCCCCATGCGGCGCGCTCCGCCTCCTGCCGGTGGCGATCGAGCGCGTGGCCGACCAAATGCAGGATCATCCCCTGCACGCGACAGAGCGCGGCGAGCGGCACCCTCTCGTCCGGACCACCGGGGCCCGGGGCACGGGTTTCGAAGAGACGGAGCAACGCCGGCCACTCGTCCGCCTGCGGCGCCGCGTCGGCCGTCGCATCAGCCACCGGCGGCAGCGCAGAGAGCACGCGATGGAGGAAGAGCGATTCCGGCGCAAAATGTACCCAGAAGACGTCCATCCGGCGCGGACACCGCTGCGCAATGAGTCGGTGCCCGTCAATAAGGTATATGCGCCCCGCACGCAGCGCGTGCCGCCCGGCGCACGTGGAGAGCTCCGCCGAGCCCCGCGCGATAAAGTAGATCTTGAAGCAGGCGTCAATGGCGTCCGCAGGCTTGTCCCAAGCGGGCGTGCAGGTGGATCGGCCGCCCGACAGGAACAGGATGTTGAAGTTCGCAAGCATCGGTATCCCAGCCCCGGAAGGGTCACCTTTTAGGCGTGTGAATGTCAAGATCGTGCATGGAAAGAAGCCGCACGCCCACCGCAGCATGGGCCGGAGCCGCCAGAGTTCGGCGGAGGGGCAGGCAGGAGTGCCTGCCCCACGACGGAGGAAGGAGTGGGCATGAAGCGGATGCGAATGTGGGTTCTTGCGGCAACGGTGGCGGGGGCGGCCGGTGCGGCGGCGGCGGAGCCGGTGGATATGGCGAAGCGGACCGCGGAACTCCAGTCGCTGCGCTGGGGCATGTTCATCTGCTGGAGCTTCAGCACGTTCTCCGGCACCGAATGGACGCCCGGCGTCACCAATCTCGGCTTCTTCCGCGCGACCGAGGTCGACACCGACCAGTGGGCGCGGACGGCCAAGGAGGCGGGGATGGGCTATATCCTTTTCCTCACGAAGCACCACGACGGGTTCTGCCTCTGGGACACCGCGACCACCGACCGGAAGGTGACGAACGCGCCGCTTGGCAAGGACGTGCTGGCGGCGCTGAAGAAATCCTGCGACGCGCACGGCATCAAGCTCGCTCTCTACTTTTCCGAGGGCGAGTGGCGTCACCCCGGCGGACTGGACCACCCGGAGACGACCGGGGAGAAGAAGCGCAACCAGGGCGGACGCGATCCCGACATGAAGAAGGCGCAGCTTCGCGAGCTGCTGACGCAGTACGGCCCGATCGAGTACA
>CAYWXO010000197.1:0-1345 GCA_964462255.1 uncultured Thiobacillus sp.
ATGAGGCGACGTCAACTTGCGAAACAATTCACCCAAATCCTGAGGCATTTGTTGGCACACCATCTGCCGGCATTTCGGAATTAAGTCCGCTGATATTGCGCTCACCACTTACCCTCGCTTAGGCTTTCGCGACCTTACTTCGGGATTCCCCTCGGATTGTTAGCTTGGCGGCTCACAATCCAAAGTGACCCCTGAGCACTCCCGTATTTTAAAAACACCGGCTGCCTCCCCGGCAAAGCCGGGTAATTCCATTGCTGCTTAAAATTAGGAACAACACCATGACCAGCACTCAACAACGCGCCGAACTTCAACGCCGGATCTGGCAAATTGCCAACGACGTCCGAGGCGCCGTGGACGGCTGGGACTTCAAGCAATACGTGCTCGGAACCCTGTTCTATCGCTTCATCAGCGAAAACTTTGCGGCCTACATCGAAGGCGGGGACGACAGCATCCACTATGCCCAATTGCCCGACAGCGTCATCACCGCTGAGATCAAAGACGACGCCATCAAGACCAAGGGCTATTTCATCTACCCCAGTCAATTGTTTGCCAAGGTAGATGCGACCGCCAATATCAACGAAAGCCTGAATACTGATCTGGCCACCATTTTTGCCACCATTGAAAGCTCGGCCAACGGCTACCCATCCGAGCGCGATATCAAAGGCCTGTTTGCCGATTTCGACACCACCAGCAACCGCCATCGTCGCCGAAATAGAGGGAACTCAGCATGATTCTTGAAAACAAACTCGGAATTACCGACCAGATCGAACTGGCCAAAGCCGAAGAAAAAATCAGCAAGCAAAAAGCCAGACTGCTTTTTGACTCTAGCGACATTCACAAGGTCGAGGTCGGCAAATTTGCAGGGCTTGCCTTTGTCCACGCCTATTTGTTTGAAGATATTTACACCTTTGCCGGACAAATCCGCGACGTGAATATCGCCAAGGGCAACTTTCGCTTTGCCCCGCTGATGTATCTGGAAGCTTCGCTGAAACATATCGACGCCATGCCGCAAGGCACGTTTGAGCAAATCATCGAAAAATACGTCGAGATGAATATTGCGCACCCGTTCCGCGAAGGCAATGGCCGCGTCACCCGTATCTGGCTGGATCTGATGCTCAAGAAAGAAATCCAGCGAGTGGTGGATTGGAATCAAGTGGACAAAGAAGACTACCTCTCCGCCATGCAGCGCAGCCCGGTAAAAGACCTCGAAATCAAAGCCCTGCTCAAACAAGCCCTTACCGACCAGATTGATGACCGTGCCTTGTTCATGAAGGGCATTGATGTGAGCTATTACTACGAAGGCTACAGTGAATTCAAAACGGAGGAACTGTAGTCATGAGCAGCG
>CAYWXO010000197.1:1445-6168 GCA_964462255.1 uncultured Thiobacillus sp.
GTTTGTAAAAACCGATATCGGACGGGCTGGCAGGCGATTTGCCGCCGAACCACACAAATACACCATCCCGAGCGCACAGCACACTCACTACGGCAAATTGCTTAACGACTGTTCCAGCTCGTCAAATCCCCGATCCCGATGGTGGTGCGTGACCGCCTTCTGTAACTTGGCGACACGCGTTTCCTGATAAGCCTGTAGTTTTTCTTTCGGAATGCAGACGCGGGCAAATGCAGTCTGCGGTTTTTTCCGGTACTCAATGTTTTCATAAATGACCGCGCTTTCAACGAAAACTGGCAAATTTTCATCCCGTTTGAAGCGCTCAATCAAGGCACGCTCGGCGGCATCGCTGCGGCTATTGAAGTTTTCATAAACGACAATTTCAAGCGCTTTTTCCAGCCGCTGCACCATACTTTTGCGCGCATCCGCCTTCGATAATTCAACCGACCCTAAACCCCCTGCGGCCGAACCTGAATCACAAATGTGCCCCACCGTTTGCTGGTAATACCAGGAAGGTGCGCCTTCGATACGCACCGATTGGGCATGTTCCAGATGCTGCGTAAACATGAAGGTAATAAATGTTTTAACCAAAGCAAAAGCAAGTGATTCAAGCATGACTTTTCCTCCTACTTATAATCCATAACCACTTAATTAATCTGATACTCGACAAAGACACGGCCCGGTGCTCAGCAAAAGCAACCGGGCCGCATGCAGGGAAAGACGTAATGCAAAAAACTGAAAAATGCGTTATTGCATGACTTTCATTTTGGCAATTTCTTCAGCCAATTCTTCCTGCCCTTTCTTGGCCTTAAATTGCTGCCAGAGCGCTTGATCATTGTTCATGCTGGTTCGCAGCACTTTTTCAGTGGCTTCCTTGGTGACTGCAGGATCCAACCCGACCAGCACATACATGGCCCCTTTCGGGCTGGAGATGCTGCGAAACACGCGGGAACCGTAAATAGTCTCGGCAGTAATCAACTTCGACACACTGGTGTTGACTTTGTCCACCGTCTCCGAAGAGGCTGCCCCGGTTGTTTCCACGTACTGCTTAATCATGTTAGTGACATGCACTTTCATGTTTTGGGCCAGATTAACCCGCGCCGCCGCCGCCGCTTGATCCTTCATGAAAGATGGGCCTGCTGCCGATTTTTCATGCGAGCCCACGGCAGAAACTGCCACGCCTTCCACCGGAGCATCACACACCCACAGCGGCGCTGCCACATCCGGCATATCAGGGAAAACACATTCAGCCACCGGCTTGGGCATCGGCTTCACTTTATCTTTACCCCCGAAACAACCGGTCAACGCAACAGCCAGTAAAACCGACACTAACACTGCACTCTTTTTACTCATGACAGGCTCCTTAATAAAAACCAAATTAAAAAACAAAAAACATTAATCAGCAGGCACCAGCCAGACCCATAACGTACCGTTATCAGGATCTTTCCACTTGGCTTTAACCGTTGCCATAACTTCCTTCTGATTCACCTCCTCACGAATTTCCTTAGCGGAAACAGAGGAAACGCGATCACCCACCACCAACTGCGAAGTCAAATGCTCGCTGCTAATGACAACACCATAACGCTTGGCATACTCATCCCGCGCACGCGTAATCGCCAATTCTTCTTGCGCCCGTTCACCGCGCACATGAAACCCGGCTGAAGCCGACACACCTGCTGCCGGATTATTAATCCAATCGGGTCGCTTATGTGCCTCACCCTGTGCCTCGCGCTGGGCCGATTGTTGCGAGCCCACACTGCTGCACCCGCCCAACGAAGCCAAAAACAAAGCCCCTAACAAAAACCCCATCAAAACCACCAAGCCGATCCCATCATAAAAATAGCGCGTCACGCGACACCTCCTCCCAATCAAGGCCGGAATAAATTAGCCCAGCCCGAGTTTTTATGGACCACCTCAACCCGATCGCCCAAACGCACTTGGCGCGATTTCTTTTCATCATCCGGCACGACCCAAGCTTCGCTGGCCGTTACCAAATTAGAAACCACTCCGTCGATCACCGGGATTTTGTCGTAACTGACTTTCTTGGTAATAGGGTGAATATTTTCCTGCTCAGAATAAATCACCACTTTATTGCCGGCGACAATACCCTGTTCACTACCAATCGAGATTCTAAAAATCGACTTGCCGCTATGCTCCCGTTTCCCCAACACATAGCCTTTTGGCGCAAACAAATTAAGAAAATCATTACGCACACCACTCAAAGCATTCTGTGTAGCCGAACGGATCATCGTGACATCAATATCATGTTGGCCGCGATCGCTGGTCGAATAGCTATCTAGCCCACGGCCATTCAAGGTCTTCACCGCATTCAAACTAGGTACTTCCACCACGCGCAAACTAACATTAACCTTCGCCTTGTGTGCATACGAGGCCGGCGTGTTGTAAACCTTGCCTTTCTTATCGGTATAACTTGAAGCCGGCACATATTCCACCGCATATTCAGCCAAAGTAATCGTCGGCTTGACCGCAAAACTAGCCAACGCCGGCCCCTCATAACCGGCAACGCCCTGCACTTCAGCCAATTGCAATTCTTGCCCCAATTTAGTGGCAATACTCCGGTCAATCACCTCCACGCCATTGGCCCCCAACATATCCTCCACCGCACGCGTCAACACCGTGGCGGCCTGCGCCCGTCTGGCCTTCTCCAACTTACTATCATCGGCTTCAAACACCACCACCTTGGCGCGCCCCTGTCGATTCAATTCCGCTTCCGTCGGCAAGCGGGCGGCGGCGGCCAACGTAACCTCCCGATTAAAATCTGACAGCGATATGGTTGAGCTGGCACAGCCACTCAACCAAACAACACCTAATAACATCAACGCCCGTACAAACCATGTTTGCATGACCTAACCCCTGAAATAAAGTGAACTAATCGGCAAAGCCCAAACTGGCGGCCGGCCCGGCTGCCCGCAAGCTAGCCAACAACTTCTGAATAGCACTTTGACGCGCACCGGCAAAATCGTAGGTGGAAGAACCGGAAACCGCATATTCACGACCAGCCAGCGCGCGCCCCGCATCATCGCGCACACTGAGCAACACTTGCAACTTAACCATTTTGCTACCGTAAATTTGATCCATCCGACTCTGACTGGAAATGGATAAAACATTGCCGCCATCCTGCTCACGTTGGCCACTCTGACCCCGCTGAGTGCGAATACCCATTTCATTCAGATAGCCCCCCACCGCATCAGCCAAATCAGCATCCTCAGGTTTGTTTTGCAAGGCAAACACTAACTGAGTCGGTGCCTGTTTAACCTGCTCCTGCATCGCCTGGTAATTTCGCAAACGCACCGCGCCTTCACCGCCGGGTTCGGCCCCAATCAACAACTGTGCATAACCCACGCCCTGCTCTAACGCCGGTTGCAAACGCCGCAACGCCATAAAACGTTCCAGCGGCGACTGTTTATCCAACCCCAACTTCACCGGTTGCATGCGGGCGTCCAAATCATTCAACTTGCTTTTCAGGTCACGAATAAACGCCTGTCGGTCCACCTTAACCAGCACATAAAAACCGTTAGCCGCTTGCGCTGTTTTATCAACCACATAATTGCTGAATTCGGTCTTCTGCACTTCCTCCGAGATGCGGGTGCGCGCTTGCCGATCCACCTTATTGTTATCAACCGTTACCTGACTCTCCAATTGCCCAGAAATGCTGACCCGGAGTTTGGCGGCAATGTCCTTCAACGCAGCGCGCTTGGCCGTATCCAGCTCGGGCCCTTCACCCACGCCCCAAAACCATTCCCGACTGTCTAACGGAGCGGACAACACCCAAGCCGGCACGGCCTGATTTTTTTGGCTGGATTTCCCCCGCTCAGGCAGCAAATTGCCACAGCCACCCAGCGACACCATCACCGCCGTTAACGATACAAAAGAGAGAATCACACAATTCAAGCGCAGAGATTTATACATTTAACGTGGCTTCGATGGGTTGTCCAAAACGCTATTATCCTTCACCGCGTGCAAAATTTTGCCACTGAGTGGGTCGGCAATTTTCTGCCAACACAACGCATACACCGGCTGCACCTGCTCCTTGCCCGCCACATGAATGTCTCCCAGTGATTCACACGGAAAATAACCATTTACCTGCTGGTAAACTGACTCACTCAACACAATATCAACCCCTAGCAATTTACTTGCACTCTCCAGGCGTGACGCCAAATTGACCGTATCGCCAATCGCGGTGTAATTGAAGCGGATTGACGAGCCAAGATTGCCAACAATAGCCGGCCCAGTATGAATCCCGATACCCGTTTTCAGCGCAGGAGCCCCCAAATTAACCAGATATTCATTAACCCGCACTTGCGCATATTGCATCGCGACAGCCGACCGACACGCTGCCACGACATGATCGGGCTGGTCCAGCGGCGCGTTAAACAACGCCATGATGGCATCGCCGATATATTTATCCAGCGTGCCACCCTGATCGAAAATAGCTTCCGTCATCGGTTGAAAATAGGCCGCCATAATCTCAGCCAAACGCTCGGGTGAGACGCTTTCCGACAGTGAAGTAAAACCGCGAATATCCGAAAACAGCACGCTGATGACCTTCTTCTCGCCACCCAATTTGAGTTGATCAGGGTTTTCTACAATGCGGTTTACCAGCCCTGGCGGCAAGTAGGTCGAAAAGGCCAAACGCAATTTTTCCGCGTGTTTGCGCGAATGCGACAACAAACTGGTTTCAATCAACATTGCCGCCAACACTAGC
>CAYWXO010000198.1:0-6165 GCA_964462255.1 uncultured Thiobacillus sp.
AATTGATGTCTTTGAATGATACGATCCACCTACTGAGAAAGATGGGTTCACTTTATAAACGAAACCCAGCTTACCTGCAAAACCAGCCCCCTTTGCTTTACCGGTATAATCACTTCCATCACTATACTCAAGACGAGCATTATCATATCCACCCATCGCCATGTTATTCAACGCGGTGCCAAGCGTTCCATTGCCTTGCCCTGTGGGCGTAATCAAGCCGGCCATGTTGGCAAGAGGCATGGCCATTTTTAAATCCAACATTGCCCAAACGTAGTCAATCGAACCCGCAACAGTCAGGTCTGGATTGACGTTATAAGCAAGTGGAAAAATCAAACGACCAACGCCAAGCTCAGAGCGTTCCGGGGAACCATCAATTCCCATGACGTATTCAGTTCCCATACCACCTTGAGCAAACATGGCTACACCATATGTAAGGCCATTATTCTTTTTTGCCCAACCTACAGCGGGCATGAAATAAGCGTCGCCGCCTGATTTCATAGGCCCATTATTAACATCAGGCCCCAACATACCAATTGCCAAATCCAAGCGACTGCCTTGTTCCATCAAACCCAACGTAGCCGGATTATTCGCCACAGCAGCCGTGCCGTTGTCATACGCCATGGATGCGCCGCCCATGCCTGCTGCAATAGGGCCGTAACCCTCAAGATTCATACCATTGGTGGCCAAAGCCGAACCGGCGAAGCCGATGGCTGATAAAGCAATTAAAAGTTGGGTCTTACGCATAAGTTTCTCCTCGAAACGATGGATGGTTTGGTTTATGACAAATTTTGCAGCGGGCTGGATGTTAAACATGCACACCCTGAACCGCAAGAATCAAACCTTGCTGACGACCGACAATTCATAAAAAACACCATTATATTTTTGAGCCGACGAAAAAAAAGCCACCGCAAGGTGGCTTTTCAGCACAGCAAAACAATCCTAGATGTACAAGCAAATATCGGTTTCACCCGCAAATTCGAAGAACGTAGCAGCGCCACCGTATTCGACGCCGTCAATGAAATCACTATGATCGAAACCGAATAATTCTACTGTCATCTGACAAGCGATGAACTTCACTTCAGCTTCTTGGCACAGCTCACGTAACTCAGGAATGCTCGCTACGCCATTATTCTTGATTGTCTGCTTCATCAAGACAGTGGCCAACGATTCATAACCCGGTACCAAGGACTGAATTGCATTGGGCATATTCCAATTTATTCCGCGGAACCACTTAGGTCCAAACGGCATTTTCATCGGCATACCCGGATTGCCCAACGGGCTTACTTTCAAGCCGGACAGATCTTTGCGCAGCATCTGCAAGCCGTAAAAAGTAAAGAAAATCTGGGTTTCGTAACCAAGGGCAGCGGCCGTCGAGGCCAAAATGAACGGGGGATAAGCCCAATCCAAGGTACCTTTGGTTGCGATGATCGCCATCTTCTTCTGATCGTCCATCACACCACCTCTCGATTCTTGCGAATTATGACAACACGGAAAGAAGAGTTATTTCTTCTTGATAAAGAAGGTGTACTCGCTGCCAGCCTCAGCAGAAGCAAGCAACTCGTTACCCGTTTGCTTGGCAAAAGCAGCAAAATCTTTTACTGAGCCCGGATCAGTCGAAACAACTTTCAGAACTTGACCGCTAGTACATTCATTCAAAGCCTTCTTGCAGCGCAAGATAGGAAGAGGACAATTCAAACCACGTGCATCTAATTCTTTATCAAAGTTCATGTTTTCTCCTTCACGAAATGGGGAATGCTAAAAAAAGCCGGCGTAATTTACCCGCGTTGCAACACGATTGCAACGAAACAAGCTACCGACCGAAACGGATGAATAAAAATCATGACAAAGCAGAAATCAGGACAAAGCAGAAATGGGCTTTCCTGAACGGGCCCAAGCCATGATGCCACCAGATAGATTGTGCATGTTTTCAAAGCCCTTTGCAGCCATGAATGCGCAAGCCTGCGCAGAACGCGCACCAGAATTACAATAAATAACCACGGGTTTGTCTTGCGGAATATCCGCTGCACGCAAAGGCAACAGATGCAGGGGAATATGTATTGCACCATCAATAACGCCGCGTAAGACCTCACCCTCTGTCCGCACATCAATCAGATGGATCTGATCTTTTTCCGCATGTAACGCATCAACGTCCAGCTGTTTGAAGTTATACGAACCAAACATACCCACTCCTTGTGTGATCAAATATCAGATGCGGCTAATATACTGCATTCCGCCTTTTTTTCAAGCCTGCTTTTTGCAAGCCTGCTCTTTTCAAAGCACCCTCTCAGCCGCGAAAACTCTCGCCAATAACGCTTTAAGTTCAGCACTCTTGAAAGGTTTGGATAAATAATCATCCATACCCGATTCGATGCAACTAAGCCGATCGGCTTCCATCGCATTTGCCGTCAGCGCCACAATCGGCACATGGCGATTCGACCCAGACTCGCGCAAACGAATTTCCCGCGTGGCCTCAATGCCTCCCATAACAGGCATCTGCATATCCATCAAAACGACATCAAACGCCTCCTCAGCCAACAGGGCCAAGGCTTCAACGCCATGATTAGCCACTTTGACCGAATAGCCTTCACGTTGAAGGAGAGTCACCGCCAATTTCTGATTAATAAGATTATCTTCAACCAACAAGATGTGCCGACTATTGGCCGCCCGCGCAAGCTTCTCGTTTTGAACGGCCTGCCTAATTTCAGGCACAACGGCCTTGTCATCGGCCGCCTGAGCGACCCCCAACCAGAGCGTGAAATGGAATGCACTTCCTTCACCTATCCGGCTTTCCACCCAAATCTGCCCTTCCATCATTTCAACTAAACGCTTACTAATGGTTAGCCCCAAGCCGGTGCCACCAAATCTTCGCGTCGTTGAACCATCTGCCTGACTAAACGCCTCAAAAATCGTGTCTAACTTATCTGCTGCAATGCCTATTCCGGTATCACTGACGACAAAATGCAATTGCATGCGTGCCTGCTGGGTTTCGCGGATCTCGCACTGCAACGCGACATGGCCCACCTGGCAGAATTTGATCGCATTACCGATCAAATTAACCAGAATCTGACGCAACCGCACCATATCGCTCACCACTTGCTCAGGTAAGTGCGGCGAAAGCTGACTGCGCAGTTCTATCCCTTTATTCACTGCATTGAATGACTGGGTTTTAATGATATCCGCCAGAAACCGCTGCAAGTTAAATTGCGCATGTTCAATATGCAATCGGCCCGCTTCAATCTTGGAAATATCTAAAATATCGTTGATAATGCGTAGTAATGACTCAGCAGATGACTTGACGATCTGCAAATACTCGCGCACCTCGCTGTCCAACTCCATCTCCAAGGCAAGATCCGTCATACCGATGATGCCATTCATGGGGGTGCGAATTTCATGGCTCATATTGGCCAAAAACGCCGATTTAGCCAAGGTTGCCGATTCCGCTTTGGACAGCGCCTGTTCAATGACCGCCTGCTTGCCACGCGATTCTTCTAAATATCTTCGTTGCAAGCTCTCACTTAAAATGAGTTCATCAATTTTCCGCTTGATCTCAGCATTCATTTTTCTGAAAGAGCTAATCAATTCCCCGATCTCATCCCCTTGTGCCTCCGGCAATTCAATATCGTAGTTGCCGGCTCGCATGTCGCGGCTAGCGGTGACCAACTGTTTCAAAGGCCGCGTCAAAGCACGACTGGCCAGCCAGATCAAGAAAGAAAAAATGACCAACGCCAGCAAGCCGATCAAAAACATGCGCCACAAAATTCCATTCCGCGTTTCATTGAGTGAACGCAGTGACAGCGCAAACCTCACCTCTCCCAATGGCTGCCCGCCCAGATTCAACGGCGCGCTAAAAATTGCCGATTCAATTTCCGTGGAGGCGGACGCAACCTGCTTGCACCCCTGTTCTTGCTCTATCAATCCTTCTTCACGCACATTGCTGGCGATTTGACGGCCATTACGATCACACACCCGCACGTAATCCAGATCACGTACGCTGCGGGTTTCTTCCAAGATCGCCGCCACCGAGGAAAAATCGCGCTGTGCCATCGGTGCGGCCAATGCAGAATTCAACAGCGGTTTGAGCTGATTGGCGCGCGACTGAATTTCAAAGCCCAAATATTGATCCACCAAGCCCAGGATGGTGATGAATAAAGTCAGCAATACCAAAATCTGCAAAGCAATCGCCGTCAGCGTTAGCTTCGCTCTCAGGCTGATTCGACCCCACATAAGCATTACTTGCTACCCGCTAGACCAAGCCGCGTTTCATCAGTGAATTTATCCAAAAATTTCAACTCGCTCTCATTGGTCTCGCGAATGTGGCTGAAGCCCGACAAAGCAAAAAACTTTTTCCCGTCTTCAGTCAACGGAAACGCCAGAATCAATGCTTTCACACGCTGCGCGTCCGCCGCGGATAAGGTCGGATTGGCCATCACCAGAAAGCCAGGCAATTTGGCAATCTCAGTCACGATGCGAAGTGATTTGCGAAATTGTTCCGGCTTGGCACGAAACTCGCCCATGCTCATGATCGCCAACGGTGCCTCGCCAGTTTTCAGCACTGCGCCGAGGCTGTCGTCATTAGCGGTAGTGAGAATTTTGAAATCGCGCCCCAATTTCAGGCCTTGCTCATCCAGCCACTTCAACCCAACCAAAGCAACCAATGACTGAGGGTTTGCCATGGCGATCGATTTGCCACGCAATTGCAGGGGGGCGGCGTGCGTATTGTCCGCCATGGCCACTAACAGGGCGGGAATTTTGGGCTCATACATAGCCAACGGTTGCCAGTTGAAGTCTGTCTGTGCGATGCGGCCTAGATTGGGTGCCGTCACAATCAAGTCATATTCACCGCGCCGGGTAAACTCATGAAAACTGGAAAAATCTGCCGCGGTAGCCACTTCAATGCTGCGCTTTAACTCCCGCTGAAAATAACTGCGCATTGGCTGATAACTATTGATAATCAGACGTGCATTAACATTGGGCAAAACACCAATGGTAAATGGCTGCGCTGTCTGCTGAGCAAACGCCGAGGTCAGTGGCAGGATAGTCATTGGCACAACACACACCACAACACTCGGCAAAACACCAAAAATATACTTAATAATTTTATTGATTAACATAACGATTTTTACCATGAAAGAATAAATTGGGGCAGAGGGGGTTTGCCAAAGCGTGGTTGCCAAATATAGGTTGCCAAATATAGCAAGCATATTGCTACATCGCCGCATTTCAGCCGTCAAATTTTCCCACTTTTGCGCAAAAAACGCGTTCATTGATACGAGATCAAGGCATGTTCAGTAAACTCGCGCTCCTTTTCTCTCAACAGCACAGACTGAATCCACATGACTGATTCCATTCGACTGGCCAAACGTATTGCCGAGCTTCGCAGCTGTTCGCGGCGCGAAGCCGAACAAATCATCACCGGCGGCTGGGTGCGTGTGGACGGCAATCTCATTGAAGAACCGCAGTTTCGCGTTAACGCGCTACAACACATTGAAATAGACGCGGCGGCCAACCCAGCGCAGACCGAACCCGTCACGCTGCTACTCAACAAGCCTGTCGGTTTCCACACGTTGCCTGCTGATCATCCAGCCCATCATGATCGCCATGCCGCGCAACTGCTGAGCATTGAAACGTTATGGGCCGCCGAAAACAGCAGCGTGCCGCCGCGCCTGCGACCGCTGAAAATGCATTTCAGCCAACTAACCGCCTGCGCGCCGTTAGAAACGCGGGCGACCGGGCTGCTGGTATTCAGCCAGGATTGGCGCATCGTGCGCAAACTAACCGAGGAAGCCAACACGGTTGAACATGAAATCATCGTCGAAGTCGGCGGCGACTTGGCCGGCAACCAAACGGCAAGCGGACTGGAGCGGCTCAATCGCGGCGCGCCTTTCAATGGCCGCACGCCCACTTCTATCAAAATCAGTTGGCAGAACGAAACCCATCTGCGCATTGCGTTGAAAGGCGCGCAACTTGGTCAAGTTGAAAAACTGTGTGCCGCCGTCGATTTGCAAATCCTGGCAATGAAACGCATCCGCCTCGGCGGCGTTAGCATGGGGAAAATGCCACTCGGCCAATGGCGCTATCTGCGCAGCAACGAGAAGTTTTAAACAAGACGGTTTAAGTTCTAATAACAATCTGGCTGGGTTGAAGTAATTCGGAGTAATCCACGGC
>CAYWXO010000199.1:0-6078 GCA_964462255.1 uncultured Thiobacillus sp.
CCGAAAGGTTCTTCCCCATAGCGAATTTCGCTTTCCTTAACGGCTTCCACCTCCTCTGGTTTCTTTTCTTCCTTCAGCGAAACCACATTACCCATAGTAATGGATGCTTTCTTAATAGGCTGGGAAGTATTGGTATCCAGTGTGGTTTTAGGAGCAGGAGTATATACCTTATTCTCTTCGGAAGCTACGGTTGTAGGCTCAACTTTTTTTTTAATCTCTTCGGTCTGGGAGTTGGGATGTACCGACGAAGCGGTGATGTTGCACATCTGGATAAAAGCAATCTCGACATGCAGGCGTTTGTTGTTGCTATTCTTGTATTCGAAATCGAAGCGGTTGGCAATTTCCAGGTTTTTCACCAGGAAACTCTCCGAACAACGAGCTGCCATATCTTTGTATCTTTTCTTTATGGATTCACTTGATTCCAGCAGTTTCATAGTGATCTCGTCCTTGCATACCAACAGGTTTCGCAGGTGGGAAGCAAAACCGGCCAGGAAGATCTGCCCGTCGAAACCATTCTCAATCACTATTTCGATCTGGTTAAGGGCTTCGTGAATATTATTTTGAAGAATAACGTCCGTCATGCTGAAATAATATTCATAATCCAGGATATTGAGGTTGTCAAGAACCGCTTGGTAAGTAATATTATTGTCCGACGAAATGGCTATCTGGTCGAAAATCGAAAGAGCATCGCGCAAAGCGCCATCTGCCTTCTGGGCTATCAAGTGCAGGGCATCCTCATCGAACCTTATCTTTTCGCAATTTGCCACATACAACAGGTGCTTCGCAATATCATCCACCGTGATACGTTTGAAATCAAAAATCTGGCAACGCGAGAGTATGGTAGGAATGATCTTGTGTTTTTCGGTCGTAGCCAGAATGAATTTCGCATAAGGAGGCGGTTCTTCCAGGGTTTTCAGAAAAGCATTGAAAGCTGCCTGCGACAGCATGTGAACCTCATCGATGATATACACCTTGTATTTTCCGGCCTGTGGCGGTATCCTCACCTGATCGACCAGTGCTCGAATATCATCCACCGAATTGTTGGAAGCGGCATCCAGTTCATGAATATTGAAAGAGGTTTGTTCGTTAAACGAAATACAGGAATCGCAAACATTGCAAGGCTCAAAGTTTTCGGTCAGATGAGTACAGTTAATGGTTTTTGCCAAAATACGCGCACAGGTGGTCTTCCCCACCCCTCTTGGTCCGCAAAACAGGAAAGCCTGAGCCAGTTGCTGCTGCTTGATGGCATTTTTCAGCGTTGACGTAATTGAGTTTTGCCCGACAACAGTTTCAAAAGTTGAAGGACGATACTTACGGGCAGAAACAACAAAATTCTCCATGAAAAATTAACACTATTTATAGATCAGCAAAAATAAGTAAAAAAAGCTAACTGTGGAAAGGAGGTGTTTTATAATGGAGTTGGAAGGTTAATTTGTTTTATGGTTATATGGTTGGAAGACCGGAGACCGAAGTCCGAAGAAAGATGATTGGGCTTGTTTTTTTGGTGTTTCTTGGTGCCTTGGAGATATGGTGGCAAAAAATGTTCAACGCCCAACAACAATCAATGACAATGAATGACAACTAATGACCATTAATGACCACTAATGACCACTAATGACCTTCTTCCTTAATAAACTAAATAAACTCACTTAACCAATCCCCACTTCGGTCTTCCGACTTCGGTCTCCTGACTTCCTAATACAAGAAACTCAGCAAAATACCTGCAGCCACAGCACTTCCGATAACACCTGCCACATTGGGTCCCATGGCATGCATCAGCAGGTGGTTGGTTTTGTCGTATTCCAATCCTACCACTTGTGATACCCTGGCACTGTCAGGTACAGCCGAAACTCCGGCATTCCCTATTAAGGGATTTATCTTATTACCTTCTTTCAGGAAAAGGTTAATAATCTTACAAAACATAACCCCTCCAAATGTAGCAATCATAAACGAAAAAGCACCCAGTGCAAATATACCCACCGATTGCCCTGTGAGGAAAGTGGTGGCTTGGGTAGAAGCGCCTACGGTGAGACCTATCAGAATGGTAACTATATCAATCATAGGGCCTTTGGCCGTATCTGCCAAACGTTTGGTAACTGTACTTTCTTTCAAAAGATTTCCGAAGAAAAGGAAACCTAATAATGGCAATCCTGAAGGGACAATAAAACATGTCAGTAATAATCCAATTATGGGGAATAGAATCTTTTCGGTTTTCGAAACCACACGGGGAGGTTTCATCCTTATCAGACGTTCCTTTTTGGAAGTCAACAAACGCATAATAGGCGGTTGTATTACAGGAACCAATGCCATATAAGAATAGGCCGAAACAGCAATAGCTCCCAAAAGATCTGGAGCCAGTTTAGATGCTAAAAATATAGCGGTTGGACCATCGGCACCACCAATAATACCGATAGCACCGGCCTGTGCAGCATCGAAACCCAAACCCAGAGCAGCCATATAAGCCCCGAAAATACCCAATTGTGCTGCAGCACCAATTAAAATAAGTTTTGGATTGGATATCAAAGCCGAAAAATCGGTCATGGCACCAATGCCTAAAAATATCAGTGGAGGATAAATACCTTTTATCACCCCAAAATATAAATAGCTCATTACACTCCCTGATTCATAAATACCGATTGAAAGTCCGGGATAAAAAGGAATATTTCCAATCAAAATTCCGAAGCCGATTGGCACCAGCAACATGGGTTCATACTCCTTAACAATGGCAAGAGTAATAAAGGACAAACCCACCAGAATCATCACCATATGCCCTAACGTGAAATTGGCAAAAGCGGTATAGGTAAAGAATTGATGAAGATGATCAGATAAAAAAGTCATGAAATTATTCATAATCACTAGTCTCCTATCACTATTAAAATATCCCCTTCCATCACTGAGTCGCCCTGTTTGAATTTAATCTGAGCCACTTTTCCTTCTTTATCGGCATCAATGCTGTTTTCCATTTTCATAGCTTCCAGCGTAAGCAGCTTTTGGCCTAATTTCACAGTATCTCCTTCTGCCACATGCACCTTAATGATAACACCGGGTAAGGGCGATTTAATGGCTCCGCTGCCTTTGGGTTCCGACGGGCTGCTTGTCTTGGCCGTAGCTCTCGACGAATCTGTTGAAGGAACCGACATGGTTCTTACAAGTTTGGGAGTCTTTACAGGCTGCAGGGTCTTATCCACTTCCACCTCGTAAGTGGTTCCGTTCACCTCAACCGTGGCTATATTATCTTCAATATTCTGAATTTCGACTTCGTATTGGTTTCCGTGTATTGTAAATTTATACTTCTTCATATCTTTAGCTATTTGGGTGATCTTCTTAATCCGTAAATTTTTGAACTCCATGGTGAATAGGTTCTGGACACTTTTTTTATCGTCAGCAGGGTATTCTCATGGTCGTGAAGTTCGTTTTGATAGTAAAACAGGGCCAGTGCCACTGCAGCTCCCAACTCACCGGTAGGGTCTTCCACGGCTTCATGAAAAGCAGGTTCCAGGCCTTTTTTCTTTCTGAATTTACTTTTCAAATCTAAGCCATAAACCTTGGCAATATTCTTAAAAACCAAATACAGCATCATCAGCGATAAAAACACCACCGTCATGGCTATCATGGTCATGCCAATGCCAATGGGATCCAATTCGGCAAATTTCTTTGCCGCCTCGTGAGTTTCAGGCACTGCGGTTTGTTGCAATAAAATCATTATATGCATGGCGCTGAGTTTTATAATGGTAAATTAGAGTGCTTTTTCGCAGGATTGCTGTCTTTTTTGGTAGCCAGCGATTGCAGGGCGCGAATGATGCGGAAGCGGGTATTGCGAGGTTCAATCACATCATCTATATAACCGTATTTGGCAGCCTGGTAAGGGTTGGCAAATTTTTCTTTGTATTCCGTTTCTTTATCGGCCAGGAATTTGATTCTCTCATCTGCATCTTCAATTTCTTTCAGATCCTTCTGATACAAAACTTCAATGGCGCCTTTGGCTCCCATAACGGCTATCTCGGCCGAGGGCCACGCGTAATTGATATCTCCGCGCAGTTGTTTCGAACTCATCACGTCGTGAGCACCGCCGTATGATTTTCTCAGCGTAACCGTCACTTTCGGAACGGTGGCTTCTCCATAAGCAAACAAAAGTTTAGCGCCGTGAATGATGATACCGCCATATTCCTGAGTAGTGCCCGGCAAAAATCCCGGAACATCCACCAATGTCACCAGCGGAATGTTGAATGCATCGCAGAAGCGTATGAAACGGGCCGCTTTGCGCGAAGCATTGATGTCGAGCACGCCTGCCAGATAGCTTGGCTGGTTGGCAATGATGCCCACCGGCATACCGTTGAAACGGGCATAACCTATGATGATATTGGGAGCAAAATGCCTTTGTATCTCCAAAAATTCGTTATTATCGACAATGGCGTGTATCACGTCTTTAACGTCGTAAGGTTTGTTCGGATTCTCAGGAACTATCTCGTTCAGGAAATCTTCCAGTCGGTCGATGGGGTCGTCGCAGGGAGCCAATGGGGGATCCTCGAGGTTGTTCTGTGGCAGATAACTCAGCAGTTTTCTGATAAGCATGATGCCTTCCTGCTCGTCTTCGGCCACAAAATGATTCACACCCGATTTCGAACCGTGCACCATAGCGCCGCCTAGCTCTTCGTCGGTAACCACTTCACCGGTAACGGTCTTCACCACCTTCGGACCGGTCACGAACATATAGCTGTTCTTCTTGGTCATCAAGATGAAGTCAGTCAATGCGGGCGAATATACTGCGCCTCCGGCACAGGGGCCGAAAATAGCGGATATCTGCGGAATCACACCCGAAGCCATAATGTTTCTCTGAAAAATCTCGGCATAGCCGGCCAAACTCGTAACGCCTTCCTGAATGCGGGCACCACCACTGTCGTTGATGCCTATCACAGGAGCACCCACTTTCATGGCCATATCCATCACCTTGCAAATTTTCTGGGCAAAGGTTTCCGATAAGGAGCCGCCGAACACAGTGAAGTCCTGAGAAAAGACATAAATCAGTCTTCCGTCAATGGTTCCGAAACCGGTTACCACGCCGTCCGACATGTAAACTTCTTTTTCAAGATTGAAGTTGTTGCAACGATGCGTCACAAACATGTCGAACTCTTCGAAGCTGCCTTCGTCGAGCAGCAGTTCAATACGTTCGCGGGCCGTAAGTTTGCCTTTTTTGTGTTGAGAATCGATGCGTTTCTGGCCTCCGCCGAGTTTTGCCAGTTCGCGTTTGTCGAGCAGTTCTTTTATTTTATCCTGATGAGCCATGGGGAAGTTATGATTTGAGATTTATGATTTTTGATTTGATATTTGGGTCTTGGGTTTTATCTGCAGTCCTCAGTCTGCAATTGTACTTGCCGATTGCCTGTTGCCGACTGCCGGTTGTTGATTGCCGACTATTTCTTGTCTTCGCAAAGTTCCGTCAGCACCCCCCCCGTCGATTTCGGGTGCAGAAAAGCTATCGAAAGTCCTTCGGCACCTTTGCGCGGGGTTTTATCTATCAGTTGCACGCCTTTGGTTTCCACTTCCTGCAGAGCATCTTCCAATCCTTTGGTAGCAAAGGCCAGATGATGTATGCCTTCGCCTTTCTTTTCGATGAATTTACCAATGGGGCCTTCGGGGTCAGTAGATTCCAGCAGTTCTATTTTGGTTTGTCCTACCATAAAAAAGGCGGTTTTTACTTTTTGTTCGGGCACTTCTTCTATGGAATAGCACTTGAAACCCAGTATGTTTTCGTAGTATTTGATGCTTTCCTCCAGGTCTTTCACGGCTATGCCTATGTGTTCAATATGCGAAATGTTCATGATGTTGATTTTTGTCAGCAAAATTATAATACTATATCAATAGAAGTTAAAAAAAGTTAAAATATTTTTTAGGGGAAATGGAGAGAAAAGAAAATAGCCATAGATGCACAGATTAAAAGCAATGCCACCAAGACATCCGCCGACGGACACCAAATTACAGCTAAACATTTTCTTCCAAGCCACAGAGGGCGACACAGTTTATTGGGTAGAGTAAAGCAGATTGTGTAAACAGGTTTTAAAGGAATATAGGCTTGCGCTG
>CAYWXO010000200.1:0-5383 GCA_964462255.1 uncultured Thiobacillus sp.
GGTCGGCGATATTCTGACTAAAGTGGATCGCGCCAGCATGGCACACGCTTTGGAAGTGCGGGTGCCTTTTCTGGATCATCAATTGTTTGAGGCGTTTTTACGGCAACCTCGGAATGGGTAAATTACTTCCGCCAAAATGCCGGCGTTAATACCACCAGCAAGGTAAATAATTCCAGCCGGCCAAGCAGCATGGCGAAGGTGCAGACCCAAGTTTGAAAGTCGGTTAGCACAGCGTAAGTGGTGGAGGGGCCAACTTGGCCGAGACCGGGGCCGGTATTGTTGATGCAGGCGACGATGGCGGAGAAAGCAGTTAGTACATCCAGACCTGAGAGGGAGAGTAGGAAACTCAGTGAGACGATGGAGGCGACATATAAGAAGAAAAACGATAATACCCTGTAGGTAACTTTGCTTGGGACGACAGTCTGGTCCAGGCGAATAGTGATGCGAGCGCGTGGGTGGATCAAGAGTAGGAGTTCCCGATACATTTGTTTGTAGAGCAGCACGGCGCGCAGCATTTTTATTCCACCGCCGGTAGAGCCTGCGCTGGTCATGAAGCTGCACAGAAATAGCAGCCAAAGCCCCATGTAGGTTGGCCAGAGTCCAAAGTCAGTGGTGGCCAGGCCCATGGTAGTGGCCATAGAAATGACGCTGAAGGTCGCGTCGCGCAGCGCACCTGGAAAGTCGGGATAGATGCCCTGTGCCCAGAGCAGTATGCCTAAGCCAAAGCAACTGCCGATTAAATAAGCGAAGTACCAACGAATTTCTGGGTCGCTAGCGTAGGGCCTTAATGTGCGGCCCCGGAGAGCCAAAAAATGTGTGGCAAAATTCAAGCCTGCGATTAAGGCAAAAATTTCGGCGATGAGTTCGAGTGGCAGCGATTTGAAATAGCCAAAGCTGGCATCATGCGAAGAAAATCCCCCAAGGCCCATGACTGAAAATGCATGCATGATGGCGTCTGCGGGCGTCATGCCGAAGGCCCAGAAAAGGGCAAAGCAAAGCAGGGTGAGTTGGATGTAAACCCGCCATAAGCCCTTGGCGGTCTCGGCCATGCGTGGGGTCAGTTTGTCATCTTTCATCGGGCCCGGTGTCTCGGCCTTGTACAATTGTCGGCCCCCGACACCAAGTAAGGGTAATACGGCAACAACCAGAACGATAACCCCGAGTCCGCCTAGCCAATGTAGTTCGCCTCGCCAGATATTGATTGAATCCGGTAGTCTGTCCAAGTCCGAAAGGACCGTGCTGCCTGTAGTCGTAAGGCCAGACATGGTTTCAAAGTAAGCATCAGTAAATGAGAGGTTTGGCAGGTAAAGCAGTAAAGGTAGTGTGGCAAATAAAGGTGTTAAAACCCAAGTTAAAACAACAAGAAGGATGCCGTCGCGCGCTTTGAGTTCGCGCTTCCAATGGCGTCCGGTTAGCCAGAGAATAATGCCGCTTACTAGGGTGATCAACACGGCAGCATCGTATGCGCGTTGTGCGGCGTCATTAGACCACTCGGAAATGACCAGAGGAAGCAGCATGGATAGTCCAAAAACCGCAATAATCATGCCTAGAACATGCAAAAGAGGAAACAGACGATCAAGCAGCCGTGATGAGATTGACATGACTTACTTCCGCCAAAATGCCGGCGTTAATACCACCAGCAAGGTAAATAATTCCAGCCGGCCAAGTAGCATGGCAAAGGTGCAGACGGAAACCTGGAAATCGTTGAAAACAGCGTAGGTGGAAGCGGGGCCCACTTGGCCGAGACCGGGGCCGGTGTTATTGATGCAGGCGACGATGGCGGAGAAGGAGGTGAGTACATCAAGCCCGGTGAATGACAGGACGAACGACAGTGAGACGATGGAGGCGACGTAAATGAATAAGAACGCTAGCACCGCATACACCACTTTATTGGGCACCACATTGTTACCGAGTTTTAATGGAATCACTGCATTAGGATGGATGAGTTTTCTGAGTTCACGATAAACCTGTTTGTAGAGCAGGATGGCGCGCATCATTTTGATGCCGCCGCCGGTAGAGCCGGCGCTGGTGGCAAAACTGCATAAAAACATGAGCCAGAGGCCGGCGAAAAATGGCCATTGTCCATAATCGGTGGTGGCAAAACCGAGCGTGGTGGCGACTGAGATGGTGTTGAACAGGGTGTAGCGCAGCGCACTGGGGAAGTCGAGAAAAATGTCGCGTGACCATAAGAGCAGGGCAAGGATAAAACCGCTGAGCAAGACGAAACCCAGGAACCAGCGAATTTCAGGATCATTAAAGTAATAACTAAAACGGTAACCGCGCAAGAAGGCGAAATGGGTGGCGAAGTTGACGCCGGCGATCAAGGCAAAAATGGCCACGGCGATTTCAATCTGCAAGGAATTGAAATAGCCCAGGCTGGCGTCGTGCGAGGAAAATCCCCCTAAGCTCATGACCGAAAATCCATGTACGACTGCATCAAAAAATGACATGCCTAGTACCCAGAGTACGCTAATGCAGATTGCGGTCAAAATAACGTAAACTACCCATAGCCCTTTGGCGGTTTCTGCGATGCGGGGCGTTAGTTTTTGGTCCTTCATTGGCGTAGGCGTTTCGGCCTTGAACATCTGGCGGCCGCCGACGCCGAGCATCGGTAAAATGGCAGTGACTAGCACGATGACGCCAAGGCCGCCGATCCAGTGCAATTGCGCTCGCCATAGGTTGATAGATTGCGGTAAATCATCCAAGCCGGATAACACGGTGGCACCGGTGGCGGTGAGTCCGGACATAGCCTCAAAATAGGCATCGGCCAAGGAGAGGTCGGGCATATAGAATATCAAGGGCAAAGCAGCAAAACCGGGTAGTATGGTCCAAGTTAATACCACCAGTAAGATGCCGTCGCGTATTTTAAGTTCGCGTCGCCAGCGTCGTCCTGTTAGCCATAGAAGCAAGCCAAAGCCCATGGTAATTAACGTGGCCTCTTCGTAAGTGTTTTGTGCGCCATCGCGACTGATTTCCGCCAGAATTAACGGCACCAGCATCGAGACGCCGAACACCAGCACGATCATGCCGAGGACATGCAAAATAGGAAAAATACGGCGCAGCATGGCTTTGCACCTTAAATAAGTTGAATGGGGAAACTTGAATGGGAAAACGCTTCGGCGCGGATGTTAATACAACAACACGGCTTCGCGTTCCTCCTGCCAAGCGATTTCGTCTGCACGCGCTAATTTATCCAAATCACCGGGTTCGGCGGCGGCATCATCAACCCACCGCCGTAAAAGCGCGCTGCCGTTGATTAAGTCAATGGCAAGACGGTCGTGCTCGTATTCGTAGGCGAAATCGCGCCAAAGCGGGTAATCGGGCTGCAGCCGCCGCAATGCTTTAAAGGCCAGTGCCTGCAAACGCCAAGGCTGAAAGGTGGCGTGGTCATACGCCGCGTCGTCAACGTGAATTTGGATACCGGCACAGAGTTGGCCGGCGTGTTTATGAAAAGTTGGCTCGAACCCGCATTCGCGCAGACGGCAGCCGCGCAGCCAATTCGGGGCCAGTTGCCGCATTTCGGTGAGGAGTGCGCGCGGCACAAGGTCGGGCGCACCAAACAGTTCCAGCGGCCGCGTGGTGCCGCGTCCTTCGGATAGCGTGGTGCCTTCCAACATGACGGTGCCGGCGTAGCTGCGCGCCATGCTTAGATTGGCGGCATTAGGGCTGGGATTCACCCAGCACCGTTGTGTTAAGGGCCAGCCGTAGCCAGGCCCGGTTTCGGGTTGCCAGCCGCGCAGAGCAATGACTTGATAATCTACATTTAGCTTAAGGGTTTTTATGAACCAGTGCCCCATTTCGCCCAAGGTTAGACCGTGCCGCATCGGCATCGCGCCTGCGCCGACAAAGCTTTCCCAGCCAGCTTGTAGGGTCAGTCCTTCTATTGGTCGTCCCGCCGGGTTGGGCCGGTCAAGCACGATAACGCTTTTACCATAGCGAGCTGCTTCTTCCAGTACATAACGTAAGGTGGTAATGAAAGTGTAGATACGGCAGCCGAGATCTTGCAAATCGACCAGCAGAACATCAAAGTGACTCAGCATGGCTGCGCTGGGGCGTCGGACTTCGCCGTACAGACTAAAGACGGGAATGTGCCAGTGTGGATCAAGGTAATCAGGGGATTCGATCATGTTGTCTTGCTTGTCGCCGCGCAAGCCGTGTTGCGGGCCAAATGCTGCCGTTAGCGTGATTTCGGGCAGCACAGCAAGCGCATCCATGGCGTGCGTGAGATCGGCAGTGACTGAGGCTGGATGCGCCAGCAAGGCGACACGACGGCCCACTAATGCACGTCGCAAAGCCGGCTCGCTAAGTAGACGATCAAGGCCAAATTGAATAGGGTTTTTACTCATGGTAAGTCGATTTCCAGAACGAATGTGTCGGGATGATGAAAGTCGGCTGGGCCGGGCGCATGCTGCAACGCCCAATAGCTGATGCTGCCATCGACGCTTTCTAGCACAGCGCTCAAGCCGAGACAAAGGTGAGTGCCGGCGGGTAGGTGATTGGGCTGCAAGGTTGCTTGTAATGCCATTATGGTGGAACTAAGTTGGCAAGTTATATCCGGAGCCGTGGCTGTGTCTAGCCCAGTACCTACGCGATAATCAGTAAAGGTATAAGCCTGCCATTGGCCGGCGGGGGAAAAATTGAATTCGAGGTAGGCTTGACTTTTGTGCGCGCGAATGAACGCCTCGAAACAGGTGTGACGCCATAAATTGTCGGCACGTTGGGGCGCGGTTTTATCAGGGATTTTGAAGTATGTTAATTCACCAGATAATAAGTAAGTGAATTGCAGCGATCTATTGGGTAAGACAATAATTTCAACTTCAAGCTGTGTTGTTGAGGGAACGTTGCACGGCCGGTGTGGGTGTAGGGTGTGATGTAGGCATGAATTTGTTGCAAGCATGATGAGAAAAAAGGGAGCGTGAGCGAATTTTAGGCAGCGATGATGCCGTTATTACGCGTGCGAAGCTAGCCGGATGCGCATGGGTTGCGTCAGTTAGAGTCAGATAGAATCAGATAAAATGGCAAAGGCTGTGCGCCGCGGCTAATTCGATGCAGATGAAAAATTTAACACTGCGGCCAGCAGATGATCAGGGTAACGTTCGGTAAGGAAAGCTGCAATATCGTTGTGTTTGAAGTGGAGGCTATTGAATGAAAACTAGAAAACGTTTGCCGATCGGCATACCTAATAACCACTTCGTAAAAACTCGTTAATGCCGGCCTATGGTATTGCTGGATTATGGAAAAAATCCTTAATTCTAAGTTTGGGGCGCAAGCCTTTTGCATGGTATGGACAAACAACTCGCCAATCTCCTACTTGGCACGCATAAGTGTAGTGTGGGCGTTAGTGTAGATCAAGATCGGATCGGGCGCGTAGCACATTTTCACA
>CAYWXO010000200.1:5393-5965 GCA_964462255.1 uncultured Thiobacillus sp.
GTTTGAAGTGGAGACTATTGAATGAAAACTAGAAAACGTTTGCCGATCGGGTTACAGACGCTTACAAATCTTATCGAGGACGGCTGTTATTACGTTGATAAAACACCGTTCGCCTTGCGATTGATTGAGCAGGGGAGTTATTTTTTCCTTTCCCGCCCACGTCGTTTTGGTAAAAGCTTGTTTCTCGACACACTGAAAGAACTGTTCGAGGGAAACGAGGCTTTATTCAAGGACTTATACGCGGAAACTCGCTGGAATTGGCAGGTTAAATATCCGGTGATTAAGATTAGTTTTGGTGCAGGTGTATTAAAAAGTCGTGCGGAATTAGATGAGCGCGTCGCCGCCACCCTGGAAAATAACCAAAACCGCTTGCGATTAAGCTGTAAGCGTTCGGGGGCGCTTTGTTTTGAGGAATTGATCCACGCTGCACATGAGCAGGCTGGTCAACGCGTTGTCGTTCTCGTTGACGAATACGATAAACCGATGCTGGATAATCTACTTGACCCTGACATCGCCCGTGAAATGCGCGATGGCCTAAGAAATTTTTACTCGGTTATCAAGGATAACGATGC
>CAYWXO010000201.1:0-5940 GCA_964462255.1 uncultured Thiobacillus sp.
TCTCGGTAACGATACCGCCTATTTCTTGGCGTCGGATCGCCTCAGCTTGTTGATTGAGGTGTGCGATTTGACTTAATAATTCGTGATATTGTGACATAGTCGTGTCCAGTAAAAAACGGTGATAAAGATAAACCGCGTGATAATAGCATGATGCTAGGATCAAGGTATTATTTTATCAAAAAGATTCTGCGTGAGTTGAGGGTAATGGATGAGGGTGGTGGTTTAACGATTGTGGCGTTATGCGGCCTTATTACCGCATCAATATTGCGTTTCAAGTGATTGGACATCTCGCCGCGTAGTCCGTCCGAGCACGGCACACTGGCAAAAATTAACCAACTAAGTTGCAATTCGCCTACGGAAAAACAAACGCCACACTGCAAGCTGACCAGGGTCATCGCCTTATGAGCGGCTGGCGAGGTGGCACCCCGCGCACGGCGCGAGTCGATGCAAATACGTTGGGGGTTATGCTGTCCAACATGTCGGACGAGGGGAGCGCGCTCACGCCTGTGGATTGCTACAAAAGCATGCCCACACATGTCGATCGCACGGTATGGCAGGACGTCTACCGCCCCAGCACGTCAGCGGACAACGTGTACTTGCAACGCACTGTCATTGATGACGTGCTGATCGTGTCCTTGAAGGCCCTATAAACATGAAATGTCCGGTGTGCGGCGCGACAGAACTGATACACGACACCCGCGATTTACCCTACACTTACAAGGGGGAAACTACCGTCATTGCAGCAGTGACGGGTGACTTCTGCCCAGCCTACGCCGAGTCCATCTTGGATGCAGCGGAGTCGAGCCGCGTTATGCGCGAAATGCGCGCCTTCCAAGCAGGTGAATGCGGCCATCATTGATCCGCGCTACATCATCCATGTGCGCAAGAAACTCGATCTTGACCAGCGCGAGGCGGCCGAAATCTTCGGGGGTGGGGTCAATGCATTTTATCGGTATGAAAACGGTAAGACCAAGCCACCCTTGGCCGTGGTGAAGCTGCTCAAAGTGCTTGGCCGTCATCCTGACCTACTCAACGAAGTTAGAGCGGATTAACCCGTCATTTACTTCATTATTTAAAACTAGGCAACAAGCGCACTGTCAGGGCCGACGCGCGACATCAAAGTGCAATGCAGTTTCATCCGGCTATGGCCTGAATGGGGTTGTAAGCCTAACCTCAGGTTGCAATGTGTTCCGCAGGCCGGCACATGAATTGGCTGCAAGGTGACTTATCCCAATTAGAGACTCAACGTCGAGTATGCACAGCGTTGAATAACCGCGCTCCGGTTGAATGCACTATTAGGCGCGGAACTTAATTGACTTAATTGATGAGCTTCGTATCTCGGCGCGACCTAACGTTGCTTATCAGGTTCGCATACGCTATAAACAAGTTATTAATAATGGTCTTATTGTTCAAGCAATCATCGCAAAGCTGAAATTCAACGCAACACTCACCCTCAATTGAAAAATCACACCGAGCATTGCTACAGTGACGGGACTTATCAATAGAAACATTGCATACATCGGTTTTCCAGTCTTTTGCATTAATTTTTTTAAGTGAATGACTAAAAACTCTATTACAACCATCACATGGAGCAATCACTATTTAATCTCCCATTAAAGAGCCTAACGTAGAGCTAACTTGGCTGCGCGGCATTAATGAAGTGAAAGTTCTCTGTGGGAAGAGTACCGTCAAATCAGCCCCTAAAGGCTGCATTAGACGTCAACCACTAGAGAAAGGCAAGAGCTAACCCGCGAAGGGATGTTTGAAGGAAGCTTGAAGCAAACTTCTCACCGTTCGCTCAATTTTTCCGCAAGTTCGTGGAATTACTTTAGAGCACGTATTTGCACTAACTATTTATTATCATAATGAAAACCACCATAAATGTAGCTAAAATAGAGCGTGTAGATGACATGCCTGGATTAGCTTGGACAAAACGATGCAGCGTGGAAAGCCTACGAACGCGAGCAGAATTCGACCCTACTACGTGTGTATGATTTGAAGGCACTGCAAGTGCATATGGATAGCACCACGGCAATAATCTACGTTACTGTCACGGAGGACGGCCTGTTTCAATTTGGCCATATTAAAGAACACCGTCCCGATCTGCCGCAGTACAAATGCCTGCTTCAACACTAAAAGCCTTGCTCATACCTGTTTGGATGGGCGAGCGGCCCATGACCCCAGCACATCGCGCACTTAAGGCGACAAACGATAAATCTGTGCATATTGCGGATGGTTTTTCCTATAAAACAACACTTAGTCAAGGAGGTTTTGAGTGGCAAGAACAACGGCTTGTTGTACGCTCTTTCAAGCACGCAGCAGCGAAACAAAGCGCGTTGGACAAACGTTTAGAAAAAGCGAAGCAAGAAATAGACGCACTCAATCTGCGTGGTGGGGGTAGAAAAAACCTGAATGAAGAGGATGCGCGTGCCGCAGTATATGCCATAGTCAAACGTCATGAGGTGAGTGAGTTACCATCGGTTGGTTACCAAGTAGTAAGTAAAACCACCTTAAAACGCGGCTATCTCGGACGCCCTGCTCAGAACGTAACAAAAGTGACTGTAACTATCAGCACTACACTAAATGTCACCACCTACGATGAAACAGTGCGTTGTTTAGGCTGGAGGGTGTTCATTTGTAATGATAGCGAAATCAGTTTGAACGAAGCCGTACTCGCTTACCGCAACGAATACTTGATTGAACGTGGCTTCAACCGACTTCGGGGCAAGTTGTTGGGCATGACGCCGCTGTATCTTAGTTCAACCACTCGTATCAAAGATCTCATCCGCCTGCTCTGCATCGGGCTACGGGTGTTGTGTTTGGTTGAATTCACGGTACGTGAAGCCTTGCGGAAGAATTCCGAAAAACTTGCCGGCATTTACACGGGAAACCCAAAGCGGGCAATCACTAGACCAACTACCGAAATGATGCACAAGGCTTTCGTGGGTATAAATTTGATCGTCGTCAACCTCGGTGAAGCAAAGTGCCGCAGTATTAAACCTATAAACACCGTACAGTTAAAAATTTTTAACCTACTAGATTTTCCTGAGACAACTTATCAAAGGTTGGCACAGCATTCCGGGAAACTGGTTTTGAAAATGAGCGAACCGTGAGCGCATTATCGCGGCTCCCGGAAAATGGACAAGGATCACCATGAGCATGGACATTGAAAAAAATGAAACCGACAACCCGTTGAGTACGCAGACATCTGACGAATATGCCTTGGGAAACATCCTGGTTGCGGACGGCCAGATTACCCGAATACAACTGGAAGCCGCGCTACGCAGTCAGGTTGAAACCGGCCGGCGCATCGGCGAGGAGTTGATTTCTGCCGGCCATGTCAGCAAGAGCCAGGTCGAAGGGGGTTTGTTGTTGCAGCGCAAGCTCATCGCCTATGCACTGGCTGCTGCAGCCGGACTGACGCCACTCCTGATGACATCAGCGCAAGCCGGTCAGATGAGTACCGCCATGCCGGTGTCCGTCCAGGTAATCGCCAATGCCAAAATGACTGCCACCTTTCAGGCACAGCAACTGGACATTAGTGCGGCCGATATTGCCCGCGGTTACGTCAGTGTCCCTGCCGCAACGCGCTTCTCGGTATCTACCAATAGCCGGACCGGCTATCTCGTGGAGATATTTCCAGTCGGAAACCTGTTTGAGTCAGTACAAATCAGTGGCATGGGCAGCGCAGTTCAGTTGGGTGCCGATGGCGGTGCCATTGTGCAGCGTGGCACTCCGCCCGCTCAGCAGACTCACGAATTAAGCTTTCGTTTCAGTCTGCGTCCTGATGTTCTGGCAGGCAGTTATCCCTGGCCTCTGCAACTATCGGTACGCGCACTAAAGTGATTACAAATTTCGCTCTGCGTTAAAAGTACACCGTTACGTTGATATTATCAGTGTAAATGCCGACGGCAGCATCCTGTCCGGCAGGTATATGGCCAAAAATGCTTAACGTCCAAGTGTTGTTTTTAGATACGCTCACCGTGCTGCTGCCACCGCTGCCGTTACCCCAGATTACGGTGCGCGCAGTGCTGGTGTACAGGTTGTAGTTCAGCGCATTGGAACCACTCCTCATGAGGCGCGACACGTAATTATTACTCTGGCCAGTGCTGAGGGTGACAACGAATGGACCGTTACCACCGCTGCATCTGATGACAAGATTACCCACGCCACTGTTGTTCGGGTGCTCGGCAAAAACATCGTAGGTGCCAAAACTAACCGGGGCCTCAGAGGTGAACGTACAGGCGGGGCCGGCAAGAGTCGCTTGAGGCGCACCTGCAAGCAGCGTGACACAAAGGCCTAGTCTTGCCTGCCAATGCGCACTTGCTGTGCGCCGATTTATCTCTGAACACGTCATGGGGCCACCTCTTTACATATATAAGTACCAAGATCGGGGAGAGCCTCGGCACTAGCAGTGAAATAGACATCAAATTCACAATGCCGGTTACCCCAGCTCGCGTGCAGTCGGGTAGTCGGATCCAGGCCGGCGACATAGACTTCACCACCATAACCGACCGTGTAGGCCTCATCGCTGCCGGTTTTCTGCACGTTAGCCCCGACAGGTAACGCAGTACCATCTTCAAGATGGACGGTGAACGTCGCCCCGCGTGAACGTTTGATCGGGAAGCTGATAGCGATACCGCTGCGGAAGTAGGGCACAGCCTCGAGCCTGAGTTTGCCAATCTGTGCATCCAGAGGAACGTCGCGCTGGTCGATCGAGATCATATTGACGTCATAGGCACGCAGCCGTGGAATCAATGCGTTGCCGTTGGCATTGGTGCGTCCCGCCGGTTGATTGTCGGCCAGTATGCGCACATCGGGATAATCCGGAATGCGGGCGACGGCGAAGCTCTGGTCGATACGGCGACTCATGAAGATGTCACTGCCCAACAGCGCTACGCCGCCCGATACATTCAGGCGTGTCGCAGTGGTACCGCCGGTTTGCGCGGCATCTATCGAATACGTGCCGATGTTGTTTTGCAGCGCATAGGCGGCCTCCCGGTAGCCATCGTCGCGCGCGATGACCTGATATCCATAGCCTTCTCCACTTGGCAAATTGCGCTGCAGTGTCGTGGTGAAGTTGCCGCTGTGCTCTTCACCTGCACTGCGTGTCGACTGCGAACTGAAACTCACGCTGGTCGACGCGCTCAACGGGATATTCAGCATGGCGAATAGCGAGGTGCTCGCATCGCCCGTAAAGTTGTGTAGCGCAGACAGGCTGAACGATCCGAATTTACCGAGAGAGACGCTGTAGCTTAATGTGCCGAAGCGCAGATCAGGCTGGTCGCGGTTGTATTGAATTACATAGGCAGCACCAATCGACCCGGCAGCACCCGCCATATAGCTCAGGTTCATGCTGCTCATTTGAATCGGCGGCAATTGCGCCGGTAATTGTCCGATCTGCGTGAAGCCCCGGGTCGCCCATTGCGTGCGCGCACCGAAGCTCCATAGTTGTGCTTGCCGGTCTATTCCCAGGAGCACAAACCCACCCTGATCGGATTGTTTGCGGCTGCCGGCAGCATAGGCGCTGAGCGTACCGAGGTGTGGCAAAAGGTAGTCGCCCCCAGCCCCTGCCGTCAGCTCGCCCGCCATCATTTCGGCATGGATTTCACCGGTCAGATGCTCGGTCAGGCCGCGCCGGTAGGTACCTGTGCCAAGCCAGTTGCCGTAGTCGTTACTCTTGATGCCGAAGTTCTCGCGCACAAAACCGAACTCGTAGGAATAAGCAGCCAAGCCTTTGCGCAGCAGGGCCTGGCTATAGTAGAACGGCCGCGTTACTTGTTGCTCGCGCCCAAACAGATCACGTACCACCAGTTGCACTTCCCCCGCACCAGTGACGATGGGCAGATTGCTGATCGAGAATGGGCCGGGCGGGACCGTCTGGGTGGATACTAGGGCGTTGTTGACGAACACGTCGACCGTTGAAGGCAATACTGCCTG
>CAYWXO010000202.1:0-5868 GCA_964462255.1 uncultured Thiobacillus sp.
TATTTGGTGCCGGGAGGGGGACTCGAACCCCCACGAGTGATTAGCTCGGCGGATTTTGAATCCGCTGCGTCTACCGATTCCGCCATCCCGGCTGGAAACGGCCGCAATTATGGCCGAAGAGTTGGGATGTAAGCAACGTATATAATTCACAAACTTATGAAAACCAGTGATTTTGATTATTTCCTCCCTGACGCGCTGATTGCGCGTTACCCCTTGGCGCGGCGCGATGCCAGCCGTTTATTACACGTTGACGGCTCGCACGTTGGCGCCCCCGCAACTGCCTGTCGCGATCGTCTGTTCGCCGAATTACCCACTTTTTTTCAGCCGGGTGATTTGCTCGTTTTCAACGACACGCGTGTGATTAAGGCGCGCTTACATGGCGAAAAAGCGAGCGGCGGCAAGATAGAAGCGCTTGTAGAACGGGTGTTGAGCGAACATGAAGCGTTGCTGTTCATGCGCGCCAGCAAATCGCCGAAAGCCGGCGCGCAAATACGTTTTGCCGAGGCGATAGACGCACAAGTTATTAGCCGCGTCGGCGATTTGTTTCACGTCCGTTTCGACCCATCGCACAGCGTGTTGGCATGGCTGGAACGCTATGGCGAAATTCCGTTGCCGCCCTATATTGATCGGGCTGCGGAAGCCGATGACGATGCGCGCTATCAAACCGTTTACGCCAGTCAGCCGGGCGCGGTGGCGGCCCCCACGGCCGGGCTGCACTTTGACGAAACCATGTTGGCGACATTACGACAACACGGCGTCGAAATAGCGTTTGTGACCTTGCATGTCGGTGCCGGCACTTTTCAGCCGGTGCGGGCCGAAGCGCTGGCCGACCATGTGATGCACACCGAGCGCTACGTCATTCCGCCAGAAACGGTGGCAGCCGTCAGCGCGGCGCAACAGCGTGGCGGCCGCGTCTGTGCGGTCGGCACCACCAGTTTGCGCGCACTGGAATCGGCGGCGCGCGCGGGCGTGTTGCAAGTGGGTGAAGGTGAGACGGATTTATTCATCACACCGGGCTACCGTTTCAACGTGGTGCAGCGCTTAATCACCAACTTCCATTTGCCGCGTTCCACCTTGCTGATGCTGGTTTCGGCCTTTGGTGGCACTGAATTGTTGCGGCAGGCTTATGCGCATGCAGTGGCGCAGGAATACCGTTTTTTCAGCTACGGCGATGCGATGCTGATTGAACGCAACAGTTGATTTTTTTCCAAAAAGGCGCGTAAAAATATCGCCAGCTGTATAAGTTTTCGCTTATAGTGCGCGCCGTTGTGCAATGCAGTAGTTGGCTAATAGAAAGTATTTTTGCGTGATTTGAGCTGTTCAATCACCGTTTCATCAAGCCTGCGGGACTGTTATCACAGCCCCATCGTCCCCGACCACACCTGATTCCCTCCCGGTTGAGCAATGCAACATTGCTTTCCGTCGATTTGGCATCGCGGCATTCGGTTGGCGCCGATGTTTCGCGAGAATCGACGTACCGGTTCGCCAGACAGCCTGTTCTGTCCGGCGTTTTCCTCTACGCACGTTTCTATTTTGCGTCCCCCATTGGGGCGGCGCGGTTGCCTTTTTGCCTGCTTTTTTATCAATGCGGCAGGCGAAGGCGTGCATGCAAAGGAATGAAATATGAGTTTTTCTGAATTAGGTCTGAATCCTATCGTTTTGAAATGTTTGGAAACCACCGGCTATACCGAGCCGACACAAGTGCAGTTAGAAGCCGTGCCTGCCGCACTGGCCGGTTCCGATTTGTTAGTTTCGTCGCACACCGGTAGCGGCAAAACCGCTGCTTTTTTATTGCCCAGTCTGCATAAATTAGCGGAGCCCTCACAGTTACCTGGCGTCGGCCCGCGTTTATTGGTGCTGACCCCGACGCGCGAATTAGCCTTGCAAGTGCAAAAGCAAGCGGCCATTTACGGTGCCGGCATCAAAAAACTGCGCACGGTTTGCTTGGTCGGCGGCGCACCGTTTGGACCGCAATTTCAAGCCATGCGCTTTAACCCTGAAGTGATGATCGCCACCCCCGGCCGTTTGATTGACCATATCGAACGCGGCCGCATTGATTTCTCGCGCTTGGAAGTGTTGGTGCTGGACGAGGCGGATCGCATGTTGGACATGGGCTTCATCGAAGACATTGAGCATATCGTGTCACGCACGCCGGCCTCGCGCCAAACGCTGCTGTTCTCGGCGACGTTGGATGGCATGGTCGGCAAATTGGCGATGAATATGACTAAATCGCCGAAGCGCATTGAAGTCGCCACGCGTGAAGAACACAAAGCCAATATCGACCAACGCCTGCTGTTTACTGACGATGTCGGCCACAAACGCCGCCTGCTCGATGTGCTGCTGCGCGATGTTGAATTGACGCAAGCGGTCATTTTCACGGCCACCAAGCAAAGCGCGGACGATTTGTCAGAAAGCCTGCTGGAACAAGGTCACTCCGCTGCGGCGCTGCATGGCGATATGCCGCAACACAAACGTAACCGCACGCTGCAACGTCTGCGCGACGGCCAAATCCGTATGTTGGTGGCAACCGATGTTGCCGCACGCGGCATCGACGTGGCCGGTATCAGCCATGTCATCAACTTTGATGCACCGCGTCAGGCAGAAGATTATGTGCATCGTATCGGCCGGACCGGTCGCGCCGGTCGCACCGGCATCGCGGTGACTTTTATCGCTGGACGCGAGCGCGGCCTGGTGCGCGATATTGAGCGTTATACCGGCCAAGCGGTGCGCGTTGATGTGATTGCCGGTCATGAGCCGACTGCACGCCCGGAACGCAGCTTCAGCAAACCGCGCTCAGGTGGCGGCAAGGATTGGAACAACAAGCCACGCGGCAATAGCTATGGTGGGGGGGGTGGTAACAGCAGCAGCGGCGGCGGCGGTGGAGGTAGCAACGGCGGCGGCGGCTATCAAGGTCGTGGTCAGGGCAATAGTTTCGGCGCACCGCGTCGAGGCAATGATGACAATCGCGGCAATTCCTTCGCGGCACCCACCGGCAATGGTTATCCTGAGCGGAGTGGTTATCCTGAGCGCGGCGGCTATGCCAATCGTGATGTAAATGGAAATACCGGCGGTGGTTATGCTGATCGTGGCGACCGCGGCGATCGTGGTAACTCCAACGGCGGTGGTGGCGGCGGCTGGCAAGGCAAGTCCGATTCACGTCCGTCCTGGAACAAACCGGATGCCCGTTCAGCGGCCGCCAAACCAGCGCATTCATGGGATCGGGCGGAAAAGAGCAGCGGCTGGTCGAAGCCGGATGCCCGCCCCGCTTACAAGGCGACTCCCCATAGCCAAAATGACGATCATCGCCCTGCTGCCAGCAAGCCTCGCGGCCGGCAAAGTTGGTAAGACGCAGAGACCGGGAAGACTCCGTAGGTTGGGCTGAGCTTGCGAAGCCCAACATGCAGCGTAAACGTAAACGCAAATGTTGGGCTTCCTGACGTCAGCCCAACCTACCCTGTTTATGCATGGCCCCGTAGGTTGGGCTGAGCTTGCGAAGCCCAACATGCTGCGTAAACGTAAACACAAATGTTGGGCTTCCTGACGTCAGCCCAACCTAACCTGTTTGTGCATGGCCCCGTAGGTTGGGCTGAGCTTGCGAAGCCCAACATGCAACGTGAACGTGAACGCAAATGTTGGGCTTCCTGACGTCAGCCCAACCTACGGTGTTCGTTATAGGTGTTCGTTATAGTTTCTTCAAAACATTAACGCGGGAGGGGAGCAATCCCCTCCCGTTTTTATTGGTTTTACTTTATTGATGGCGGTTAGCGGCGCGGCAAGTCCAGCGCACTTCATCGCCCACTTGCCCGGCAAATTCACCGGCGTTGACTTCTAATACATAGCTTACTGGCTCTGGTGGGTAAGCGATGGAACAGGCTTGACGCTCACATGGATGCAGGGTGATTGCGCCCACCACTTGTTGTACCGGGTTAATCCACACCAAATCAATGGAAAAATTCATGTCAGGCATCCAAAAACCATTTCTATCCGGTTGCGGAAATACAAACCACATACCCGTCGCCGGCTTGAGCGAAGGTTGCCCCGACAAACCGCGACTGCGGGCCTGATCACTCGCCGCCACGCTGACTTTGAACGTTTGCGCAGCAATATGAATCTGTGTTGCCTCCGCCGCGGTGCAAGAGGGCGCTGCCTGCACGCGACCTATCCCAGCGCAACCGACTAACCCACCCCACACCCCACCCAACAACAAAACCAAGCCGGCAACCTGCTTTAAACTCGCGCTTGATTTGTCATTCCTTCTCCTTCTCCATCTCCAATTCCACATTTTTTGCTCACTCCTCATGCAATTTCAGTTGACTCATCAATCTGGCCAGGCGCGACGTGGCGTCCTGCAAACTGCGCACGGTGTCATTCAAACGCCGGTATTCATGCCGGTAGGCACGCACGGCGTCGTCAAATCCATGACTCCGGCCGAACTCAAAACTTTGGGTGCGCAGATCATTCTGGGTAATACCTTTCACCTCTGGTTGCGGCCGGATGTAGAAGTCATTCAACAACATGGCGGCCTGCACGGCTTCATGCGCTGGGACGGCCCGATCCTGACCGATTCCGGCGGTTTTCAAGTGTGGAGTTTGACGCATTTGCGCAAGATCACCGAACAAGGCGTCAAATTCGCCTCGCCGCTAGACGGCAAGCGTTTGATGCTATCGCCGGAAAAAAGCATGCAAATTCAACACGCGTTGAATTCTGACATCGTCATGATCTTCGACGAATGCACGCCCTACCCGGCCGACCACGACACCGCCCGCATTTCCATGGAATTATCGTTGCGCTGGGCGGAGCGCTCAAAAATCGCGCACGTCGGCAATTCCAATGCGCTGTTCGCCATTGTGCAAGGCGGCATGCACGAAGATCTGCGCGACCGCTCCCTCACGCAGCTGATCAATATTGGCTTCGACGGTTACGCCATCGGCGGCTTGAGCGTCGGCGAACCAAAAGCCGACATGCAGCGCATTCTGCGACACACCGCGCCACAATTGCCCACTGACAAACCGCGTTATCTGATGGGCGTCGGCACGCCGGAAGACATCGTCTTTTCCGTCAGCCAGGGCATCGACATGTTTGATTGCGTCATGCCGACGCGCAACGCTCGCCACGGCCTGTTATTCACTCGCTACGGCGATGTGCGCTTAAAGAATGCCAAACATCGGCACGACACCGGCCCAGTTGACCCCAGTTGTGATTGCTATACCTGCCGCACCTTCAGCCGCAGCTATTTGCATCATCTAATACGCATCGGCGAATCTTTGGGCGGCCACCTCAATTCCATTCACAATTTGCATTATTACCAAACCTTCACGCGCGAAATGCGCGCCGCCATTGCCGCCGACCAATTTGAGGCATGGTCGGCAGAATTTCATGCCACACGCGGTACATTGCCGCATGGCAAACTTGCCGATGCTACGCAAAACAGTGTTTGAAATAGTGCCAGTGTTAGAATGCTCCGGTTTTTTTCACGTTTTTTATAGGTTTTATTCACCATGTTGATTTCTCCCGCTTTCGCCGCCGACCCGGCGCAACCCGACCCGATCATGAGTTTTTTGCCATTGATCGTCCTTTTTGCCTTGTTTTATTTTCTGATCATCCGGCCGCAAATGAAGCGCAGCAAAGAGCAGAAAAAAATGCAGGAATCCATCCAGAAGGGTGATGAAGTCATCACCGCCGGCGGCCAAATCGGCAAAGTCGTCAGAATCAGCGACAACTACATGACGCTTGATATTGGCGGCGGCGTCGAATCACACTTCCAGCGTGCCACCGTGCAAACCGTATTGCCGAAGGGCACCATCAAAGACATCTGAGTTGCCCGCGTTGTATCGAGGAAAGCGCTGCTCAAGCACTTGCACAAGCACT
>CAYWXO010000203.1:0-5835 GCA_964462255.1 uncultured Thiobacillus sp.
TGCTTTTTCATTTGATATTTATTGCCGTCAATTTCTGTCTCAAGGCCAAGCAACGCACCGACTGTTGGAAAAAGAACCGGGTTATGCCCGTTCCAGTATTTTTCGTCACCCGTCCAAATGTATTCGGTAGAACCGTCACAGAACGAAATCAGCTCTGCGCCGATTGAGTTGATGACCGCTTTTGTTGATTCTGTGGATATTTCGTATAACATGTTTTTTACTGCTTTCTTTTTATTTGATGTGTTTTAATCATTTGATTTTGCCAATAACTGATATCCTTCTCGAAGGTAATTGATTTCATTCAAAACTTGAAAAATGAATGAATTACAAAAAGTAGTACAGTTAAAACTATACCTGCAAGTGCAAAAACAACAGATAGAATTCTCGATAATATAATAACACTTTTTATTGATGTCATCGTTATACTGTTGATTTTATCAGCGCCTTTAGTTAATTTTATTTCGTTATCATTTTCTACTGCCAATTCACATTTTTGATCCTTTTCATTTTTAGTATTATTATCTTCACAAGATTCGTTTTTTAAAATTTTGGAAATAGTTTTTATTCCACGATATAATATAAACTCAGTTAGTTTTAGAATTATGCCCCCCAGAAATCTCTTTTTGGCAACTGTTTTTAACACTGGCAACAGAATATTATTAAAAGAATACTTGCCAACTTTCATGGCATTAAACGCTTCATCATTTATACCTTTATTGTCTTTATATACGGCTACTGAAATATTTACAGTTGTTTGAAAAAGAAAATTAATACTGTACAGCAGACTTTTCAAAGTATTACCAGCACTGAATGCTCCAATCCCAAATATAAGCAAAGGGCTTAAACAGATAAAAAATAAAATCCCGAAAAGAACCGATGAGTTTTGTATGCCTTCAAATATTGAAATCAGAAGTAAAAAAGTGCTAGATATGATTACCGGTAAAAACGCAAGAAATTTAGCGTTAATAGCTGTATCAAAAACCTCTATAACTTCATTGACAGCCTCTTCGGACATATACTTTCTAATCTCTTCCATCGATAATTTTACTCCATTCAGATTGTGTTATTTCATTGAGTCAATAGATAGAACAATAATTATGAAAATTATAAGAAATATAGCCAGTATGATTTTAATATATAACTTGATATTGCTTGTCATTTATTTTGCTCCTAATAAAATTATTTTTGAATGTCAAAAAATAAAATTCCGTTTTTTATATCAAAATAAAATTCACCGACATAGTTACTATATTTTATATAATTATTAAAGTCCTCACTATAAGACCAATTCAGATCTTCTGTATTTAATATTTCAGTGTCAAGAGAAGGTTTCCAGTTTTCTTCGCAATCTGTCCACTTATATTGGGTCTTGTATTTCTCGATTTCTTTTGAATATAAAAACACGAAACCCTTCATCCAATATGAAGAAGGTCCAGGAACAGTAATTCTTTCGTTGTTACCTATTATATCAGCCTTCCAGTAACATTTTCTAAAATCGTTTAGTAAAGGAAATCGATTTATAATTGGTTCCTTTTCTATTCTAAATCCATTTACCGTTTGCCAGTTTTGTCCACTGGAATTATTTTCATTTATTATTTGAATAGTAATATCAGGAAGCAGTTTGTTTGTTTGTTTGTTGACACCACCGAATTCACCTGTAAATTCTACATCAAATACAGTGGTTGAATTTGCCTTTAATTCAAAATAATTTAAATTATTTTCTTTGTTTTTACCTTCTAATTCAGCAAGTTTAAGTAAACCGATTTTCACGTCATCATTCATTCGAGCGGTAATTTTGATTTTCACCTTATTTGAATAAGTATTTTTAAAAGCAATTTGGTAATATAAAAAGACATCATTATTTTTTACGGTGAAATCTGAAAAATATGATTTATTTTCTATAATCATTACTTTTCCACCAGAAATCATTGGATTAATTACCAATATCATAAAAATCGAAATACCTACCATTAAAATAGCAATAGTAATTGCAATTATGATTCGTGTTGGTCGTTTTCTAGCATTTTCCACTACCCGTGCCTCCAATTTATTTAGCTTGCAACAATTGAAAACTTGTTCAATCAATTACAATAATAACATGTTTAGTCTAATAAAGAAATATTGAGTTTTCCGTTACCACAAATGACGATGATGACGATGGTTTGTCAAACTTATTTAAAGTCACTCTTTTTACTTTTTTCAATTCTTTTCTGTTTTCTGACGGTTGCAGTATAACCGCATTTCATACATTAAATATTTTTGCTACAAATTTTACATTTCCAAACATATAAGTATCCGCCATGGAAAAATCATATTGTTTTGCTTCTAGTGATTCTGAATTCACTACTTTTTCAGCTTTATAACTTTCCATTTTACTGTCACACACTGGACAATAATGATCCTTTTTGCAGAAAAATGTACCTTCAAAATCTAATTTAACCCCATGTATCATAATGCCTCTCTACTTTGTTTTTGTTATTCCGCTAATGTTTCCATTTCTGATGACTTATCAATAATTATTTGTCTGCTAAATAACTTATATCGAACAAACAATATAATGCCTATGGCAATGGGTGATATCATGGGAAAAATATAGAAGATTATATTATGTAAGTAAGTACTAAGCACATAATCAGAATTGATTAGATAAAAGTTAAAAACCCCAGATACTATAAAAACGGACACAAACAATCTGACAGCATAAATCATTAAATAGTAAAACATAAGTATTATCTTCCTTGTTTTGCTGGTTTTAAGCAAGTTCAAGAAAATGATATCAAACAACAGAATCCCTGATATGAGTATTATTGCAATTAATAAATATATTGGGAGCGATACAGTGTAATCAACGTGAAGGAATCCTCCACCGTTAATATGATTTCTAGCAAAACTTAGTATAACCGCTGAGACAGCAAATAGAGTAAACTGCATTATTGTGATTGCCGCTATGGTTTTTTTACTAGAGCTACTATATTTTGAAAAGGCTAATCGTATAAGCAGTGATATAGCAGTAAAGAATAAAGCGAACTTAAACATTAAATCAATTTCTAATTGATTTTCAAAGCTAAACCAATGCTTTCCGTCCTCTGAACTTTGTGGAATAAAATTTGCATAAGGTAAAGTGCTATCTTTATACTCCCAGAATACGAATGCACTTAATATTATTAATAAGGTAATAACTATTGCAAAGGTTAAGTCAATTTTTACGGTATTCTTAGGAATTAATATTAGTATCAGGGGTGCTATTAGCATGGCTGAAAAAAATATACTTGAATAACCTTCCTTCACTCCACTATAAAGCATAACAAACAACCATAATACACCCAATATTCCTACGCCTAAAATTAAATTAGTCCTATATTTTATTAACATCTTGCCCATGATAAATACCTCTTTCAGTTAATTAATTTAATTATGCCATATTTCCCATTAACTTGCACAGGGCATAATTGACTAGATGAATAATTCTTCACATAATCGAATGTAGGTTCAATAAGATATTCACCTTTTCCATTTATCAATCCATACTTACCAGCATTTACGACTGAGGCTGTACCGTTTGAAAAATGAAAAGCAGCCTCAAATTTTGGGTTGATTACCATTTCGCCTTTTGTGTTTATGTAACCTTTCAAATTGCCAATGCCAACAACTGCTAAATCACTATAATAAAAGTCTTCTGCATAGTCATATTTTATATCAATTATAACCTTGCCAGTTTTATCTATAAATCCATATTTATTATTAACAGACACAAGAGCCAAGCCTCTGTTAAAAGAAGTGCGTCTATCATATAAAAAGCCGATTATCGTTTTACCCGTATTATCAATGAATCCGTATTTTCCATTTTTTTTCGCACATATTAAATTGTCTTGAGAAAATCCCAAATCATCATATTCAGGCTTAATAAGTACGTTGCCAGAATTATCAATAAGTCCATACTTAAAATTAAGTTGTACAGTGGCAAAATTATTAAATTGGAATATACTTCTATATAAAAAATCAACAACTTTATTTCCATTTTTATCAATGACACCTTGATTGGTTTTATCTGTCACAACAGCTAAATGCGAGGTTTTATCAAAAGCGTTTGCAATATTATAATTCATTTCAATAACTAAATTCCCATTCTTGTCAATAAATCCGAATTTAGTATTAGTTTTTACAGCACAAAGACCGTCAGAAAAATAAGAAACAGAAGAATAAACAGCTTTAATAACAATTTCGCCTTTATTGTTAATAAATCCCCACTTGTCATTTATTTTAACTGCTGCAAGTCCTTCACTGAAATTCCATGCTATATCATAAATGGGTTCAATAGCAATTTTACCAATTTCATCAAAAAAGCCCCATTTGCCATCTTTGTTGAATGCAGCATATCTCTCTGAATAAATGGATATATCCAAATATTGAGGTGTTACAATATATTTGTATCCTTTGGTTTTTGTGACATCAGCAGAAACAGCATCAGAATTTATAATGTTGCTATTAACTATTTCACTGTGATTACTATTAATGGGTTTAGAACTCGTATTTCTGCTTTTTACTGTCTCAGCACCATCACTATTAACAGATATAGAACTAGATCCACCGACTTTTGAATATTTGGAATCTTGAGGAGTTGACGACGATTCGTTTTTGGAATTTGAAACACACCCTACCGAATTTGAACAAATGAAAGTGAATATAAATAGAAGTATAAGTAATCTCGTATTTGTGGATAGCTTGTAAGTCTTGTTAAACATAATTTTAGTCTCCTCACCTGTTGTTTATAAAATTTTAAAAATTTACTTGTTTTGGTAGTCTCTTAATTTTTTGATTTATTCCGTTACAGGCAATTTTTCCTTTTTGATTCCGTAAAGGACGATTATCAAACCTGCCACCAAAATAAGAATATCTAGGACAAATGTTATAGTCAAGCTGTTGATTCTGTTTTCTGGATGACCTGAACTTGCAAAATTTGATGCATCCGTTAATAGCTCACTATTAAATTTAATTGCATTAATAAAAACAATTGTACTGATAATGAATGTATAAGCAAATCCCGTGAAATATATGATCAAAAATGGTTTTATAAGTTTATCTTTCTTCGTAAGCAGGTATATGCCAAATAATATTCTTCCCAAAATATATAAAATGCTAAGAACTGAAAGGAACACCGTATTAACAAGATACCGTTGACTGGCTATAATATTGCCATCTGTTGCATAATACATAACTAAGGATTGATAGGACGTATAATTCAGGTATATAAATCTAAAAATCAAGCCTATTGAAAATATAGTAAAAGCTGTATATGCAATTTTCTTTATGTTGGCTATTCTATTTTGAAAATCCAAATCTTTATCCTTATATAAATCAGCATACACAAGCACCAGTCCACATAACCCTAAGGCAAGTAATCCCCAGGAATCAATGCTACCGATATAAAAGCTTATTAATTTCTGTCCAAACGGTGTAAAAGGATAATAAATTCTATAAAAAGACATAGGTATTATTTGAATTATTTTGAATGAAGCGTAAATTATAAGGACTGTTGATGCTGCTATAGTTAATAATTTATTTTTCATCAGTTCCGCCTTCCGCATGCATTTAAATCTGTTTTGTCAAAATGATATGTTTTATTTTAAATCAATTATATCCATTAACATGCTTAATTACAATTGTTTTTATATATGGTACATGGAGGTGGATTCCCATGTCTTGCATAATTTGGATGATGGGGAATTTTATCATGGGGTTTACATTTAGAATGTGTAATCGATTGTAACTTCACATCAAGTTCCAAACAATTCAATATAGTTTTCTTTGGTTACTTTACTAACTACCTCAAGTTGT
>CAYWXO010000204.1:0-4126 GCA_964462255.1 uncultured Thiobacillus sp.
AAAAGAGTTTCTTGCCCTATCGAAGTGGGGGGCCGGATCGGTTTTGCGTCCGGTGGCAATGTCAGAAGGCCCGGCGATATCCGTCAAAGTTGGATAAGCAAGCCGCAATGCTGCCAGCAAAACAGTTAATTGCGCATATTGTGCTTCAGTAAAAGCCGTGTCGTCACTGCCTTCCAGCTCAACGCCAATGGAAAAATCGTTACATTTATCCTGACCGCGCCAATGCGACACGCCGGCGTGCCAAGCACGATCGCGACAGGAAACAAACTGAATCAACTCACCATCGCGGCGAATGAAAAAATGCGCGGAAACACGCAGGTGGGCAATGGCCGCGTAATACGGATGCTCCGCCGCATTCAACTGATTGGTAAACAATTGTTGCACGCCGGGGCCCCCGTATTCTGCCGGTGGCAAGCTGATGTTATGAATCACCAGCAGCGTAATTTCAGCCGTCGGCGGGCGCGCATCAAAATTGGGTGACGCAATACAACGCGCGCCACACAACCACCCTTCGTCATTGATTGAACTCGCCGCCTGGGTCATGTGTAGTGTCATGTTTTTTCCAGACCCAGCCGCGCCAAACGAAAACGCAGTGACGACAAAGAAATGTTCAGCGCGAGGGCTGCCGCCGCCTCATCATGGTGCGACCTGGCCAACACCTCCAGAATGACTTGCTTTTCCAACGCGTCGAGATGCGTCTGCAAACTCCCGCCAGCCGGCGAACTGATCGGCACTTCCGCGGCCTGCCCAAGCAGATTCAAATCCGTCTCAGCAATCGTCAAGCCATCCGCTAAGGCCACGCCCCGTTCCAGAATATTTTCCAGCTCGCGCACGTTGCCGGGAAAGTCGTAGCGCTGCAGCGCCGCCAACGCAGACTCGTGCAAGGTTGAAGCGGCAACGGCATTGTGCTGGGCTAACCGGCTCAGGATAAAAGCCACCAATGCCGGTAAATCTTCCCGCCGTTCGCGCAGGGCCGGCATCCGAATCTCAATGACGTTTAGCCGGTAAAACAGATCGTGACGAAAGCGCCCGGCAGCAACCGCGGCTTGCAAATCCTGGTGCGATGCGCTGATCAGACGCACATCCACCAATTCTTCGTTCACTTGCCCGACGCGGCGCACACTTTTCTCTTGAATGGCACGCAGCAACTTAACTTGCATACCGAGCGGCAAATCCGCTACTTCATCCAGGAATAGGGTGCCGCCACGCGCGGCTTGAAAAAATCCTTCGCGATCCGCTTCCGCGCCGGTAAAAGCACCTTTGCGATAACCAAAGAACTCACTTTCCATCAAGTTCTCGGGAATGGCACCACAATTGACCGCAATAAAAGGCGAAGCAGCACGCGCACTGTGCGCATGAATTGAGCGCGCCGCCACCTCCTTGCCGGTGCCGGTTTCACCCGTAATAAAGACCGGGGCTTGGCTATGCGCCACTTTTTCAATCAACGCTCGCACTTGCCGCATCGGCAATGAATCGCCCACCAGCGGACGTTTAGCGCCCCCTTCTTCTACTTTTACTGCTGGAGATTTCAACGCCGCACGCACCAAGGTGCGAACTTTATCCGGCGTTACCGGCTTTTCAACGTAATCAAAAGCACCCGCTTTTAGCGCAGCCACCGCATTTTCAGCCGAGCCAAAAGCGGTAATCACCGCCACCGGTGTTTGGGGGGAATGGTCGGCAATGAATTGCACGATATCGAGACCATTGCCATCCGGTAAACGCATGTCAGTCAAACAAAGCTGGAAATCTTCTTGCTGCAATTGAAGCTGCGCCTGGGCGACAGTCGAGGCGCGCGCACTGTCCAACCCCATGCGAACCATATCCATTTCAAGCAAATCAAGCAGGTCCGGCTCATCATCAACCAATAAGACGCGCGGTGTTTTCATAGACTTAAATGGCTCATCAGCAGGGAGATAAAGAAAAACGAGAACAACGCAAACGGAATAAAACGCCATCCGCCGTTTCCAAATAACTCAAACCGGCGGAGTTGGCTTCTGCCAACTCACGCGCAATATATAACCCCAAACCCGTACCCTGACTATCCGTCGTATAAAAAGGCTCAAATAAATGGACCTGCACTTCAGGTTTAATCAAGGGGCCATCATTGCTGATATCTATGTTGACCACCTGCGCATTTGCCTGCAAAACCAGCCGAATGCTGCTGGGTGAGCGCGAACAATAACGCCAGGCATTGCGCAACAGATTCCACAGTATTTGCTCAAGATGGCCGGCATCAAAACACACCGTCAGCTCGGGTCCCAGTTGCAGACTCATCACACCGGCCGGTAAATTTTCCCGTTGTGCAAAATCCTCGACGAAATCAGAGAGAAAACTGACCAATTTAATGTCACACCGATTCAAGCGATCGCGCCGATTAAGCGACAACACATCTTCCACCAAACCATTTAAACGCACGGCATTGTCTTCAATGATGCGCGTTAATTTGCAGGTGATTGCATCGTGTGCATCCTCTTTCAGCAAACCCGCCGCATGACGAATGGCCGATAGGGGATTGCGAATTTCATGCGCCAAATTTGCGGTGAGCAAGCCGAGCGATGCCAACTTCAATTTTTGCGCTTGTGCCTCAAGCTCGGTGAGATCTTCCAACACGACAACCGCACCTTCATTGCGGCTTGGCTCCAATTCCATAAAGCGCGTTCGCAGGCGGTGACCGTCAACACTATTAATTAAGGCCGGCAAAGTCAGCGTCTCGTTCTGACGCCAGTGCTGCCATAACGGCACCAACTGGGGTGCGCAATGCTCCAGCGTACAGCCATTAAAGAAATGTGCCCCCAGCATCGCCTCAGCCCGCGCGTTATATTGCAGCACTTCACCGGACTTACCGACCGCCATCACGGCATAAGGCAACTCTTGAATCATGCGTTCATTAATCCGCTCAAAGCTTTCGGCCTGACTGGATTTCTCAACCGCCAAAGCGGCCGCCGCCAGTGTCCCTTTTGCCAACAAATTCGACAATAACGCGACGGCAAAAAGCCCCACCGACAACAAACCCGACAGCACAAAATGGCCGGCATGCGCCTGGCCATTGAAAGCCTGCAAAACTTGCTCAGATAAAATGACCAAGGTCGCCACTGAAGCCCACAATAAAACCGTGCGCCTGTCCGGCAACATCCCTACGGCAGCCAAGGTCAACATCAACAACAACCCCAAGCCAGAACCATTGCCGCCGGCTAAATACATCAGCACGCCTAAACACAAAATATCGACAATCGACTGACTCACCACCAAACGATGGAAGGTCTGGCTAGGTTGAACAAACGAATTGCCCCGGCTGACTTCATTCTGCTGCCCATAATTAGGTCGCCCAAAGAGCAACGCGGAGACAAAATAAATTAAACCGGTGAGCACAAACAGAACCGGGTGATCAAGCCGCTGTTGCAATAACTGCTCAGATAAAAAGCCGGCTACACATAAAAAACCCGCCAGGAAAAGTCGGAAGTGATTGAGATGTTCAAGCGAACGCCAGAAACTGACCGGCACCACCCACTGTGCATTGGTAGGTGCATGAGTAGGTTCTTTAATACCGGGATCAAGTGTCCGAATTTCGGTGCTCATCACAACAATAAAACTGTCCGCGACTCATCAACGCTTCCGAACGCGGCAAGTTCACGCCACAGGTTTTGCAGCGCACCATGTCCTCTACCGTGACGCTTTTTTCGGTTGAGGGCGGTTTGACCCGATTAGCCGCCATACGCCGAAACAGGTAAACCACCAGCAAGGTGACCAGAATAAGCGTAATGATTTTACTCACGCGAGAGCCCGTGCTTATGCGCTTGGTTAATGACCACTAACAACTGCTTGAAAGGAATTTCGCGCCCCCAACGATTCAGGAATTGCATGAAAGGCAAGTCCTTGTCAGTCGGAAATTCATATTTATCCGAAATCATATCGTCATAAAGTTTGCGCAAAACACCATCAAGTTGATCCAACATGCCAGACCAGCGCTCGGCATTTTCCGGGTCGTAATCTATGCCGGCACGCATCTCATCAACTTCGTAAACCGCTTGATGGACCAGGTCAACGTATTCATCGTAGGTTCTTGGGCCTTTCATAACTTTCCTTTCATCTTCATTCTGCCTTTAACGCTGCGCACTTCGAATGAGTG
>CAYWXO010000204.1:4226-5790 GCA_964462255.1 uncultured Thiobacillus sp.
CGCAAAAGCGTGACGCAAAAACAGACGCGGCCCAAGGCCGCGTCTGTTAATAGTCAGTTGCCACCCACAAAACTAAATCCTATTTAGCGGCAAACTCTTCCAACTTACGCGCCCGCACCACATTGCCATTCAAACCCGCCTCTTTCGCGCTGCCACCGTAGGCCAATGTCATCAATTGCGAGTAATACAGCACCGGAATATCAAATTTAGTGCCGTACTTCTTATTGATCTGACCTTGATAGACTTCGACGTTAGCCTGGCACAACGGGCATGGCGTCACGATCATTTCAGCGCCGCCATCGTAAGCCGCTTCGATGATGTCTTTGATCTGACCCTGTGCTTTTTCCGGCTCAGAGAATGCCAACGCGCCGCCACAACAGGTCACTTTCTGGTCATAACGCACCGCTTCACCGCCGACCGTTTCAATCAAACGATCAAGATATAACGGGTTTTCAAACGACTCACCTGAAATACCGAACGGACGATTGGTCTGACAGCCGACATAACCGGCGAATTTCATGCCATCCAACGGCTTCTTGACTGGCTTCTTCAGCTCGTCATAACCCAAATCTTCAATCAACACCTCAACCATGTGGCGAACTTCCGGGATGACCTTGATTTGCAAACCGGCTTCTTTCAAAGCGGTTTGTGTATCGGCCATCAAACTGGAACTGTGCTCCAGCCGCTCCTTCGACTCGCGCGAGCCGAGCCAACAAGCGGCACAGGTTGCGACGATATCCTGCCCGGGCAGATTGCTTTCGGCCAAGGCAAAATTACGCGCGTTCATCACCACACGCGGCAACTCACCCGATTCGGCATAACTGACCGAAGCGCCACAACAATTCCAGTCTGGAATCTCGGTCATCTTGATATCCAGTGTTTTGCACATGGATTCAACCGAAGTGAGGTAGTTAGAGGCCGACGCGCCTTTTTGCGACGAACAGCCGGGGTAGAAAGCATATTCCTTACGTGCCATCTTTTATCTCTCCTTAGCCCTTGGCCGACTTGCGCTGGGCTTCCAGCTCGGTAGCCTTAGCCAGCATGGCATGAATGCCCTTTAGATCTTTGCACTTATGGCCAATGCCAACCGCTTCCAACGGATTCAAGCGACCCGCCTTAACCAGCCCGAGCGCCACCGTCTGCATTTCCATCGCCTTCTTGATACCCGAACTAATGCCGTCCTTGAAATACAAGGATTGCGTGAGTTTGACTTCATTAACGCGGCCATATTTGGTGGCGTTGTCCCAGAAAGTCTTCGACAAATGCAGCGTCGGCTGATTCTTCGGTGCCCGACCAATGCGATAAGCGTATTCAGCGATACCGTGCATAACATGCGTTACCGGCACTTTGCGCGGACAACGCACATAACAGTTGTAACACGAGGTACACATATACATACCTTGCGCATTCAATACCTCTTCGCGCTTACCGGCGCGAATCAGCATGAAGATTTCCTGCGGCGGATGATCCCAACCGGCATGAAAATTCGTCGGGCAAGAGCCAGAGCACAGGCCGCACTGCATGCACATCTTGACCCAGTCGCCCATCTCGGCCTGCTCTTCAA
>CAYWXO010000205.1:0-5754 GCA_964462255.1 uncultured Thiobacillus sp.
AAATATCAGCTTACTTGCGAGCAGTCGCATTTTTGCTTTAGCGCAAAGTTCAGCAGCACGTTTAAGCATCGAATGTAAATCGGTGCTAATTCGGACCGCAAGGTGGGCGGATGTCATCTTGACACGCTGAATTTTATTGCTGACAGTGACATATATGTTATCAGGGGGGCTGCCATGTTTGAAGACAAGAATAAAGAGAGACTCTATTCGCTACAAGAAGCTGTGTTGGCCAAGTTGCAGGCCATGGAGGACACCCAGTTTAATAGGGCGAAGTTGTGCGGCGGAACAGCGCTTTCGCGATGCTGGCTTGATCACAGGGTGTCCTACGATCTTGATTTCTTTCTGCCTTATGGATTCAGTGCTTCCGCTATAGCAACTGACATTAAAAAATCAGGAATAGTCTATGAGACTAAGGATATAGTTGATGATCCGAGGGTGGCGAATCAACTGCACGGATATTTTTATCACAATGGGCAGAAACTGAAAGTGTCGTTCGTCGAGGATGCCTATTTCGATACTTTTCCAGTGGTGGAAAGGCCATTTGGTGATTTGATTGTCCGTACAGAGGATAGGTCAGGGCTGTATCACAGAAAACTTCGCACTGTGGCCGGGGGCGGGGCAGAGGGAGATTCATTTGAAGGGGGGAGACAGAAGGCGCGTGATTTGTTTGACCTTTATGTTCTCTCATCATCCTTTATGCCAATAAGGGAATTCATGGTCACTTTGCCGTATTCGTTCCCGTCTGATGCGTTTGACAATGGCTTGGTAAGTATGCCATGGTTTGACTTGATGGATGAACTTGAAGAGATTTTATGTGCTACCCAATGGGAGCAAGCGAAAGACGTGAATTTCTTGCAAAACGCGCTTTTTATGCAAATAGGGGCAACATTCGTGCTTGATGACCTAACACAAGAAGTCGCACAGGAAGCGGGACGAGGAGATTCAATTCAATGAAAGCAATGGCGAAAGAGGAGACTTGGGAATCCGTCAGCAAGAAGGCGTACTGGGATCGGGATGTCCCTTTGGAAAAATGGAGGGATAGAGTTTCTACGGGGCATCGCTCTTATCTGCCGGACGCGGTGGTGGGTATGACGGTATCGGAGTTTGTTCATTTCTACGGGGTTAAAAATTTCGTCAGGGATTGGCCGTACCTTCGTTCTCTTTTGCCAGAAAACGTCGCAAAGAAGGCGAGCATTTACGATTTGGCCTGGAGTCGGCTTGCTGGCGGTGGATGGAACTTACGTCCTTTTATTGATTTCAACACTATGCCGGAACCCCGCCGCCAGTTCTTGCTGGCTGTTGCCAGCATGCCAGGAAACAGCATCTACGAACTTGCCAAATCGCTCGGCATGCAATATCGCCGTGCCCATGAGCACGCAGTCAATCTTATACAAGCAGGTAAAGTGCGCGGTAAAGTGGTGGTGGAGGGCGGGCGCAGCAAGACGAAGTTGTATCCAACATACCCGGAAATAAATTAGGTAATTTTGTCATTAACCCCCCTCACTCCACCCCACACCAATGCGCTAAATTTAGTTGCAAATCCCGTTTACCCTTCCATTCATTCACTTCCAGGCGATACACCGCCTGAATACGAGCGGGTAATGGTGTTTCCTGAAAAAACAAAATGGCATCGGCATGAATGCCATTACCGGCCAGATGCAGTTTCAAGTGTTTTTCACCGACCAAACGCTGACTTTGCACGTTGAATTCAGCTTGAAATAAGGGTGTTGGAAAGCCTTGTCCCCACACCGTATCAGCCAGCATTTGCGCATTTTCCACATTGAAATCGCTGGCGCTGAGTTCGCCATCGGTTTCAATGATTCGTGTTAGATCGGCGGCGGTCAAACTGGCCTGCGCGACCGCTTCGAATAAGCGGCTGAATTCATCCAGACGCGCGCGCTGAATCGTTAAACCGGCAGCGGCAGCATGGCCACCAAATTTCAGAATCAGCCCAGGCGCGCGTCGATCGACCGCATCAATGGCGTCGCGCAGATGCAAGCCAGGAATCGAACGACCGGAACCTTTCAGCACGCCTTCACCGCCATCGGCAAAGATGAGGGTAGGGCGGTGGTGGCGATCTTTCAGGCGCGAAGCCAGTAAACCCACTACGCCCTGATGCCAGGCCTGATCAAACAAAGTTAGGCTGAAGCCGTCGTTGACTTGAATGCCATCTAGCAAGGCTAATGCTTGGTCTTGCATGTCGGCTTCAATTTCGCGCCGGGCGCGGTTAAGTTGATCGAGTTCGCGCGCCAGGGTGAGTGCTTGCGTTAAATCCTTGGCTAGTAAACATTCGATACCGACGGTCATATCGGCTAGACGGCCGGCCGCATTCAAACGCGGGCCGACGACGAAGCCTAGATCATCGGCGCGGGCCATTTCCGCTTTGCGGCCGGCGGCAGTAAATAGCGCTTGAATGCCGGGGCGGGCGCGGCCTGCGCGCATTCGTTTGATGCCTTGCGCCACCAATAATCGGTTGTTGTCATCCAGTTTGACTACGTCGGCCACCGTGCCAAGCGCGACCAGATCAAGTAATTCGGCCAGATTGGGTTCGTTGCATCCGCTGAATGCGCCGCGTTTGCGTAATTCCGCCCGCAAGGCGAGCAAAACGTAAAACATGACGCCGACGCCGGCCAGATGTTTGCTGGGAAACGCGCAGCCGGGTTGATTCGGGTTGACGATCAGCGCATTCGGCAAGGTGTCGCCGGGTGAGTGATGATCGGTAACCAGTACGTCAATTCCCATTGCCAGCGCAGCATCAACGCCGCTATGCGCGGCAATGCCGTTATCGACGGTAATCAGCAAATCTGGCTGTTGTTCGGCGGCGAGTTGGACGATTTCGGGTGAGAGGCCGTAACCATATTCGAAGCGATTCGGCACCAGATAGCTGACTTTGGCACCCAACGTGGCGAGGCCGGTCATGGCGACGGCGCTGGCGGTGGCACCATCGGCATCATAATCGCCGACGATGAGCATTTTTTCGCCGCGTGCAATGCCGTCAGCGAGACGAATCGCGGCCGCTTCGACATTTTTCATGCTGGTGAATGGCAGCAGTTCCGCCAGTTTGCTTTTCAATTGTTCCGGCTGGCTAATGCCGCGCGCAGCGTAGAGCCGGGCGAGCAGGGGCGGAGTGCCAGCGGTTTGTAAAGTGTGCTGTGCGGCGGCGGGGGGGAGGCGTTGTTGGAGGTTTAGCATGTCCGAATATTACAAGTTGCTGTTTTGAGTTGAGAATTTTGCCGGTTAAAATCGCGCCCATGTCACATTATTTACCTCTCTCTCGTGTTGCCCGTCTGGTTGGCCAGCCGCGTTCTGAAATTCAACGCATGGTTCATCATGGCGAGTTATCCACTTTCGACGGCATGGTCGATATGAATGAATTGCTGCGCGTTTTTCCCACTGTCAGTTGGGAAGACGACGGCGAATTCCGCCGCGTGCAAGAAATCAAGGATAAAGCCTTCGGTAAGCGGGTTTATGAACGTGCTCTGCCAGATAAAGAAGTTCTGGCTGAGCGGTTATACGAATTAGGCAAGGAATTTGCGGCAGTAAAAACCTTGCTACTGCATTACCATGAATTGCTTTGTTTTGTCGGCGATAAGTTGACGGATGTGGCCGAAAGCGGCGGCGCGGAAACGGTGAATGCGGTTGCTGCCTGTAAACAATGGCTCAAACGAGAATTGGTCGCGGTGCCTGGCGAAGCGGCGCGAGCGGAAGCGTTAATTGCGCAGGAGAGTGTGATGCGCATTATGTCGGCACAAGTGACGGTTCTGCCTTCTGGCCATGATTTTTATATCGAAGGCAACGATACGATTTTAGAAGCGGCGTTGCGCGCGGGGATTCCGCTTAACTACGGTTGTAGTAATGGTAATTGTGGTAAATGCCAGGCGCGGCTGGTTTCGGGTCAAGTTAAAAAGGTGCATCCGCACGATTTCACTATCAGGGAAGCGGATAAGATTAATGGTGCTTTTTTGTTGTGTTCGAACACCGCTATCACCGATGTCGTTATTGAAGCTAAAGTCTCTGGTGCTGATGATATTCCCGAGCAGGAAATTACGACTAAGGTGAAAGCGGTTGAGGTGCTGAACGATTCTTTAGCGGTTTTGCATTTGATGGCACCGCGCAGTAATCGTTTGCGTTTTCTGGCCGGGCAGCATGTTACGCTCTCAGTTGATAATACTGAGGGTGAATATTATGTGGCGAGTTGTCCGTGCGAAGATCGGCATATTGAAGTGCATGTCCGGCGCGATAACCGCGGTTTTTCTCGTAAGGTATTCGGTAGTTTGCACAAAGAGCAGCCGGTCGTTTTGTCTGGGCCACATGGCAAATTTGTGATGAAGCTGGATTCTCGCCGCCCGATTCTGTTTATCGCTTGGGAGGAGGGCTTTGCGCCTATCAAGAGCCTGGTGCAACATGCCATGTCTTTGGAAATTGCCGAGGCGACTTATCTGTATTGGGCCGCTAGCAGCGGCGGCCATTATCAGGATAACCTTTGCCGCACCTGGACAGATGCATTAGATAATTTTGTTTATCAACCGCTTGATATTGGTTCCGGCCCGGTCGCCCTCGCTGAATTTATTCTGGCGCATCACCCGGATTTATCGCACACCGATATTTACGCCGCCGGCCCAGTCGAGTTTCTTGACGCATTACACAGCCGCGCCACCGCGCACGGCTTAATGGCGCAAGGCTGGCACGGCGAAGTGGTTTAGAACCCTCTTTCACCCATCCGCATTAATTGCGGCAATGATGACTTTCAGCGTGGCTTCTGCTTGATCGTTGGCGATTTGGCAGGTGCCGGCGGCGTGGTGGCCGCCGCCGCCGTATTGCAACATCAATTCGCCGACGTTGGTTTTTGCTGAGCGATCAAGAATCGATTTGCCGGTGGCAAACACGGTGTTCTGCTTTTGCACGCCCCACATCACGTGGATGGAGATATTGCATTGTGGGAACAACGCATAAATCGTGAAGCGGTTGGTGGCCCAGATGGTTTCTTCTTGCCGCAAATCCAGCACGACCAAATTGTTATGCACCGTAGCGCAACGCAAAATTTGTTCTTTGGCTTTTTCGGCGTGGTCTAGATAGAGATCAACCCGTTCTTTAACATCGGCCAATTGCAAAATATCGGCGATGCCGTGGTCGCGGCAATAGTCGATCAGATCCATCATCAATTGATAATTCGACACGCGGAATTCACGGAAACGGCCCAAACCGGTGCGCGCATCCATCAGGAATGACAGCAAATCCCAATCTTTCGGTTCAAGAATGTCATCTTTGGAAAACTGCGCTGCGTCGGCCTTATCGACTGCTTCCATCATCGCATCGGTGATATTCGGGAAACGGGCTTTGCCGCCGTAATAATCGTAAACGACGCGCGCGGCCGAAGGCGCTTCCGGATGAATAATGTGGTTATCGTGCTTTACGTTACGGATGGTTTCAGAAAGATGATGGTCGAACGCCAGATACACGCCTGGAACATACGGCAGGTTGGTGGTGATGTCGCGCGCGGTGACTTCAATCTTGCCATCATGCATGTCTTTCGGATGGACAAACTTGATATCGTCGATCAGATCAAGGTCTTTCAGGAGAACTGCACAGACCAAGCCGTCCATGTCGCTACGGGTGATAAGCCTATATTTAGCATCCGACACTTTGATTCCTCTTGCTCATTCTTGGGTGGTAGGGAATATAGCAAAAAAGCCGATGACACGGGTTTTTTGGCTGCCTGCACGGCAAACATTCAATTCAAGGGCGTGCGGCGCA
>CAYWXO010000206.1:0-5715 GCA_964462255.1 uncultured Thiobacillus sp.
TGTTCCGTCAGCGGCGACTTGCCCGGCAGGACGAGCATCTGAGCAAAGCCGATGATGGCATTGAGCGGTGTGCGCAGCTCGTGGCTCATGCGCGAGAGGAAATCGCTCTTGGCGGCGTTGGCGACTTCGGCCGTTTGGCGCGCCGCTTCGGCCGCGTCGCGGGTAACCACCAGTTCGGATGTACGTTCGCTAACGCGCTGCTCCAGTTCGGCGTGGGAATGCGAGAGTTCGGCTTCACGGCGGTTAAGCACATCGAGCATGGCATTGAACTGGCGTGCCAGACGCGCGGCCTCGTCTTCACCCTCCAACTGGGCGCGTAATGCCATTTGCCCGCTTTGCTGGACTTGAGCAACTTCTTCGATGGCCGTCAGCCGCCTCGACAATCGCCGTGAGACAAAGGTGGAGGCCAATGCGCCCAACACCAGTGCCACGAGTGAAAACAGTAAGCCAGTGCGGCGAATCCTGTCGATGCGCTCGTTGGTCTTGGCTTGATCCAGCCCGATGCGCGCCCAGCCGATATGGCTGCCGCCGAGCATGATCGGCGCGACGGCATCGATCAGCCATTCGTCCTGCCGCAGGAGGCTTGGCTCGGCGGTAGCCGGGAAGTCAGAGAGATATTTCCCGACGCGGCTGGCGTCGTTGTGGGCCAGCACATGGCCTTGTCGGTCAACCACCAGGGCGTGCCGCAACGAGGGATGGCGGGCAAAACTGCCGACGATGTCGCGCAGGCCGCTGACGTCGCGCGCGCTGACCCAGACCGCCGACGAGGCGGCCAGGTTGGCGGCAAAGACTTCTGCTTCCTTGACCTGCTCATGCCGCGCCTCAGCGGCCTGGTTGGCGGCTACCCACAGAACAAAGGGGATCAGCATGCCGGCAATGGTCAGCAGCAGGCCCGCCACCAGTTGGCGGCGCAGGCTGCCGAGCAACCAGCGTTTGAGGCAGACGAAACAGCTTAGTCTTTCTAACATCAGGGTTTCTCCACAGGGCGCACTTCTTTTTCAAAGCGGGCGATATAGTCACGTACGCGATCGTAGCTGGCGTCGTTGGCGTCATGGAAGCGTGCGGTTTCCATGCGCGCCAGCATGGCGACGCCTGCGGGTGCCTGCGCCAGTTCGAGCAAGGTTTGCTTCAGTCGGTCACGCAAGACGGCCGGTACGTCGTCCCGGACCATCACGGCATTGTTCATCAGGGGAGGCGTTTCCCAGACGACCTTGAGCTGGGCGGCCTCAGCGGGGCGCTCCTTCTGGAACAGGCGCCAGGGAGGGGGCCAGGTGGCGGCCACGGCGGAGCTGCGCAAATACACGTTCATGATCGATGACTCGTGGGCACCGACGTAGCGGTTCTCAATGTCGCGATTGACGTCAATGCCGTGGGCGTGCAGGAAATACTGCGGCATGATCGCTGCCGCCAACGCCGTCGGTGAGGGGTAGCTGACGACCTTGCCCTTGAGATCGGCAGGCTGGCGGATGCCGCCATCCTTGCGCACGATGAAGATGCCCTTGAAGTCTTCCGCATCGCCGGCCATGGCGATGACGTGGTAACCAACTTTCATGGCCTGCAGCGCCTGCCAGGGATTCAGCAACAGGAGCGCCGGCTGGCGGTCGCGGAATTTCTGTTCGTAGTGCGCAAAGTCGCGGGCGGTTTCCAGTTCGAGTTGCAAACCGGGTAGCGTCTGGTTGAGATGATCAATCAGGGGTTGGTAGAGCCGGCCCAGCTTCTCGGGGGTGTGCAGCGGCGGAATGGCCAGGCGATAGATCGCTGCCGAATTTCCGGCCGGCATGTCGCTGTATTGCAGCGGCTTGTCCTCGGTTTTCTGACCACAGCCAGCGAGGATCAGGACGAACAAGGCCAGTAGCGGCAGACGCATCATGCTTAACCCGGTGGCAAAGTGGTGGCGACATCCAGCAGGGCATCGGCTACTTGCAGAAAATGGCCGATGTCCAGCGGCTTGGTCAGGTAGTCGGTGAAGCCGGCCGCCTTGCCACGCTCGATGTCGCGCGGCATGGCATTGGCGGTGATGGCCACCACGGGAATGTGGCGCAGTTCAGCACTCGCCTGGAATACTTTAAGGACCTGATAGCCGTCCATACCCGGCATGTTGATGTCGAGCAGGATCAGGTCGGGCCGATGCGCCAGCGCCAGTTCAATGCCGAGCTCAGGCGTGTGGGCCGTGAGCAGGTGGACATGCTCACGCATGCCCATGACCTGAGCAATCAACTTGAGGTTGGCCGGATTGTCGTCGATGGCCAGCACCCTCGCCTCGCGTTGCCATGAGCCGCTTGCGTTGATGTTCTCGACCGCCGTCTGGCCAGCGCCGACATTTGCCGTCTGGCCCACCGCCAATTCCAGCCAGAAGGTGGAGCCGACGCCGTGCGTGCTGTCCACGCCCATTTCACCACCCATCAGATCGACCAGACGACGGGTAATGGTAAGGCCGATGCCAGTGCCCTCGATCTCGCCGGCTTCGGCACCGAGACGGTTGAAGGGCTGAAACAGGTCGCCGATACGCTCGGGCGGAATGCCGTGGCCGGTGTCGGTCACGGCAATGCGCAACTGGCCGGGCTGGCCGGCGGTGGCGGTCAACCGCACCGAGCCGTCAGGCCGGTTGTACTTGATGGCATTCGACAGCAGGTTAAGCAGCACCTGCTTGAGCCGCACGCGGTCGGCAAACACGGCACACTCGGCCGGCAGATCAAAGCTCAAACCGATGCCGGCCTTATCGGCAATGGGCTGGATCAGGTGGCGGCAATCCTCGGCAAGCGCTTGCAGGCCCACGCCCTCCATCGACAGCTCGATGCGACCCGACTCGATCTTGGCCAGGTCGAGTACTTCGTTGATAAGGTCAAGCAGGTGGCTACCGGCCTTGAGGATCTCCTTCACATTGTCCTGGTGCTCGGCGGGCAGGGTGTCATCGTATTCCATCAGCTGGCCGAAACCGAGGATGGCATTCATCGGTGTGCGCAGTTCGTGGCTCATACTCGACAGGAATTCGGACTTGGCCAGGTTGGCACGTTCGGCCTCCGCGCGCGCGGCCCCCAACGATGCGTTAAGTTCTTCCAGTTGCACTTGTGCCAACTTGATTTCCGAGATATCGGTGATCAATACAAAAAACCCGCGCACCTGACCGTCAGTGATGTCCGGAATGTAATTCGCCCAGGAATAAGCCATGCGCCCGTCGGCCTTGGTCAGGACGCGCTCAAAATGTTGCGCATCTCCGCTCAGCGCCGCGCGGATGTGGGGCAGGTTTTTGCGGAACAGTTCCTCGCCCAGCAACTCCGGCATGGCGATGCCGCGCATCTCTTCCTTAGTCTTGCCAAACCATTCCAGATAGCCGCTGTTACTGAAGCTGCAGCGCAAATCGCGGTCCCAGTAACCGACCATGCCGGGAATGCCATCGATGAGGGTTTTCAGAAAGCGTTCGCGATCGGCCAGCGCCAGCTCGGCGCATTTGCGGACATCGATATCCTGCACTACCCCGATCATCTGCAGCGGCTTGCCATGCGCGTCGCGGCTCACCGCGCCGCTCTCCAACAGCCAGCGCACGGTACCGTCAGGCCAGACCACGCGGTGCTCGATGTCATAGGGGGTGTCGTTTTCGATGCTGGCATTCACGGCATCAATGACCGCCTGGCTGTCATCCGGGTGTACCGCGGCGAGAAAATTCTCGTAGGTGGTCGACAGTTCGCCTTCAGCGTAGCCAAAAAGCGCGGCAATCCGCTCCGACCAGAACAATTCCCCGGTGCCAATGTTCCAGTCCCAGGTGCCGATGTTGGCGAATTCCTGGCCGCGCCGCAGGCGTTCCTTGCTGGTGCGCAGGGTGTCCTGGCTCTCCTTGAGGGCGGTGATGTCGCTGCGGATGGAGACGTATTGATAGACCTTGCCCTCGTTGTCGAGAAAAGGCGTGATGGTAGCGCTCACCCAGTAGAAGGTGCCGTCCTTGCGGCGGTTGCAGATTTCGCCGCGCCAGATGTTGCCGCTATTGAGCGTGGTCCACATATCGCGGTAGAAGCTCGCCGGGTGCCGCCCGGACTTGAGAAGATTGTGGTTGTGGCCAAGCATCTCCTCGACGCGGTAGCCGCTGACCGTGCAAAAAGCCGCGTTGGCGTAGGTGATCAGGCCGGCGGCATCGGCAATGCTGACCAGGGCGTGCTGATCCAGCGCCAGGTGTTCGCGCTCGCGCTCGTACAGCGTGATGCGCAGGCGCTCCATGGTTTCGCTGTTCTGCCGTGCCCGCCGGGCGCGGGCCGTCACCGCCGCAACGAGGTGCTCGGGTGCCACCGGCTTGACCAGAAAATCATCACCGCCGAGGTTCAGCGCCAGCAGTTGCCGGGTCATGTCCGTTTCGGCGGACAGAAACAGGATCGGCAGGTTCATGTAGCGGCCCTGCTCGCGTATCACCGCGGCCAGTTCAGGGCCGTTGGCATCGGGCATGTAGACGTCGAGTAGCACGACGTCCGGCGCGAACTGCTGCAACGCTGCCAGGGTTTCCAGCGGCTGCGACACGGCAAGCACGTCGAGCCCGGCCGCCTGCAACACGGCGGCCTGGAAGGCCAGCACCGCCTTGTCGTCATCGACCATCAGCACCCGGAATGGCTTGCCTGGCATGCGGCCAGTGAGGTCGTCCAGAAGGTCGCAAAGCTGGGCCGCATCCACCGGCTTGGCCAGATAACGGCTGGCACCGGCGCGGTAGGCGGCCAGGCGTGCAGCCAACTCGTCGCGAATCGAAACGAAGACGACGGGGATGCCGGCTTTGGCACCCAGACCGAGTTGGGCGATGGTATTGGCACCGGCCGCGCCGCCTTCGGGAAACATCATGTCCATCACGACTGCGGCGGGCTGCTCGTCGGCCCGGGCGGTGATGACGGCACTGAAATCGGCGGGATCCGCAAAATGCTGAACCCGGAAGCCATGTTCGAGCAGAACCTGACGCAGAAAATTGGCCTGGGCCAGATCATCTTCAACCAGATGAATCAGCGGCGCACGTTCCGGCCGGGCGTGTGGCGGTGGTTGCGGTGCCAACGAAGGGGCGTTGCTCCTCAGCCGGATGTGCGCGACCCGCTCAAGACGGTCCAGATCATGCGCCAGGGCTTGCCAGCTCGCGGCACCGGGCGGCTGCCCGGTCTTGATGACTGCCGCAAGCGCGTTTTCCAACTGCCGCGAAACGTCGGACACCGAGTTCATGCCGAAGGTACCGGCCGAACCGGTCAAGCTGTGGAGCAGACGATGCAGACCCTCCGCTTCGTTTGCTTGCCAGGCGGCCGGGCCGAGAAGATCAAACACTTTCCGTATGGCGGCGACCCGCTCTTCCAGTTGGCCTTGAAACTGATCTCGAAGCGCGGCAAGCGCTTCCGAAGCCGCATTTGTCATTCTGTACGCTCACTTTCTTTGTTGCCGGCGACCAATGGTAGACATACCAATGGGGTCAGACTCGATTGATCAAAAGTCGGGTTAATCATAAAGGATGACAAAGCGTTCGTACTGCCGTGGCATCTGCGCTTGCCAATAAAGGCGAAACTCTTGCATGTCGCTGACGATGCCCCAGGTTGGCTTGATTTTGCTGTTGCCGTAGCGGTCATGCTCATCGCGGGCGTGTTTCAGGTAATCGGCACATTGCTCGACAGAAGAACGGCTGTTGGCCTCACGTTTCTGATTGGCATCTAATAACGCGGGATTGAGTTGGTGTTTTAGTGGCAGGTAGTTACTACTTTTCCCGCC
>CAYWXO010000207.1:0-5680 GCA_964462255.1 uncultured Thiobacillus sp.
TTTATTTTCGCTATTGACTACCAACACGACATCGGAAGCGTTTTCAATTAGTGCGCGAAAACGCCGTTCGCTCTCACGCACGGCGACGGTTTGTTCATGAACCCGCTGCTCCAGGTTGGCGTTTAAGGTTTCCAGCGCGAGTTGCGCCTGTTGCAGCTCTTTATTTTGTAAGACAGCACTTTCATAAGTTGAAATAAGTAGAGTTAATGTGCGTGACGTACAAGATCTAATTTGAAATTTTTCACCCAATATATTCAATTCAACCTCATCCATCCTGGCGGCCAAATTTTGAGAAGGCGGTCTATTAATCAGAGTGTCTAGCCAACCAAGTAGTGAAGAAACATGATAGGGTTTGGTTAAATAAGCATCCGACCCCGCGCGTAACGCCAACATGACATCCATCGGGTTGGCTAGCGACGTTACCAAGATAACAGGTGTTTCACTTAATTTATTATTGTTGCGAATGCTGCTACAAAATGCATAAGCATCCATGGACGGCAAGTTAACATCACTGATGATGGCTGCAGGAGAATGCACCTCTGCTAGCGCCAGCGCTGCAAAGTAATCAGACGCCAACACGGTACGATAGCAATTTTCTTCCAAAGCACGGCGCAGTAACGCCGCCTGCGCCGTGCTACCTTCAACAATAAGTACGGTTTTTACATGAGAATTATCTTTGGGGGTCAGGGTGTTCATAAAGTATCATCCACGCTCAGTTAAATGGCATAAAGTGATAATAACTGGTAACTGATAATTTGCAAACATTCAGTGATCAATCTGTCCAGTGGCCAATTTGTTTTGACCTGGAAACCACAGTTGAACCGCATCGGAGCCGCACATGTCTGCATCCACGCGGTTTCTCAAAGGAAGAAATTGTGGTCAATCGAGGTTTTTGGTTTAATAATTGCTTAAGATAAATGGAGTCAAAGCGCGTATGCCCACGGAAAAATCCGTATTACCGAAAGTAAAACGTATTCTGGAGACCGTGTTGCTGGCCAGTGGCAGCCCGATGACCTTGCCTGAACTGCGGCGCATTTTTGAAATGGAGTTATCCGGCGATTTTATTGCGCGTGCGTTGACTGATCTGCAAAAAGATTGGCGCGGCAGAGGGGTGGAGCTGGTGCAATTGGCTGAGGGCTGGCGCTTTCAAACCAAGCCAGAATATCAGCCTTATCTTGACCGTTTAAACCCGGAAAAACCACCGCGCTATTCACGCGCTACGCTGGAAACACTTGCGGTTATCGCCTACCGTCAACCAGTGACCCGCGGCGATGTGGAGGAAATTCGCGGCGTTGCGGTCAATACACAAATTGTCCGCACGTTGGAAGAACGCGGCTGGATCGAAGTGGTGGGGCATAAGGAAGTGCCAGGGCGGCCGGCACTGTTCAGCACGACTAAACAGTTTTTATCCGACCTCGGCTTACGCACTTTGGCCGAACTACCGCCCTTGCCGGAAATGGCAAAAAGTCTGGGGCCGAGCTTAGAAATGTAGCTTTAACCGCGCGTATTTGAATTGCCGGCAAAAGCGGTTAATTCTACGCGTGGAGCCGGCTCCCAGCCCGCTTGGCGGTGTTCTGCCACCACGTTAGTAAAAATGCCGCCGCGCACATAAAATTTGGCTGTCACACGCATGAAACGCGGCGCTGTTGCGCGCACCAAGTCATCCAGAATGCGGTTGGTGACGTCTTCATGAAAATGGCCTTCTTCACGAAACGACCACATATACAACTTGAGACTTTTCAATTCAACGCACTGTTTGTCAGCGATGTAATCTAAGTATAATGTCGCAAAATCAGGTTGTCCTGTCTTGGGGCATAAACAGGTGAATTCGGGAATTTCCATGTGAATGTGATAGTCGCGTAACGGCTGCGGATTATCGAAGGTTTCAAGCGTTTTAGTCGGTTGGCTGGGCATGAAAGGGGCGCGCGTAACAAGGCGCTAAAAAAGTGAAAGAGGCGCGCATTATAGCTTGTGCAAATAAGGCGGACGAAAGGCGGGCGAAAGGTCACTTAGGGCCGTAAAATCGCGGCCGCTTTTAATCGCCATTTTTCCGTCTCCTTGCGCCTCAAACATATCCATATCGCTGGTTTCAAATCCTTCGTTGACCCGGTCACTTTGCCGACCAGCGCGCAATTGACCGGTATCGTCGGGCCGAACGGTTGCGGCAAATCGAACGTCATCGATGCGGTGCGCTGGGTGTTGGGCGAATCGAAAGCGCGCGAATTGCGCGGTGCCAGCATGCAAGATGTCATCTTTAATGGCTCTATTGGCCGCAAGCCGGCCTCGCGTGCTTCGGTGGAGTTGTTGTTTGATAACTGCGACGGCAAGGCCGCCGGGCAATGGTCGCAATATGCCGAAATCGCTGTCAAACGCGTGCTGACGCGCGCCGGCGATTCCAGCTATCACATTAATAATGTGCAAGTGCGCAAGCGCGATATGGCGGATTTATTCCTAGGCACCGGCTTAGGCGGCGACGCTTACGCGATCATCGAACAGGGCATGATTTCGCGCATTATCGAAGCAAAACCGGATGAATTACGCGGTTTTCTCGAAGAAGCAGCCGGTGTTTCCAAATACAAAGAACGTCGTAAGGAAACTGAAAGTCGTCTGCGCGATACGCGTGAGAATCTGGAGCGTGTATTCGATATTCGGGAAGAACTCGCGCGGCAATTGGAAAAGCTTGGCGTGCAAGCCGAGGTGGCGCGGCGCTTTTTCTTACTGGATGAAGAACGTACGCTGAAAACGCAATGGCTATCGTTGACACGTAAGCGTGAAGCGCAGGCGCGACAGGCGGAATTAACCCGTCAGATGGAGGCGGCGCGCAATGAAATCGAAGCGAAGACCGCAGAATTACGTCATCTGGAAGCTGAACTGGAAGCGCAGCGATTGGCGCAGTTTGAAGCCACGGAAAACTTGAATCAGGCGCAAGCGCATTTTTATGCTGAGAGCGGCGAAGTTGCGCGCGTGGAGCAGGAATTACGCCACTTGCATGCCACGCGCGAACGTCTGGCGCATGAAATACGCTTAAACCAGGAACGACAATTGCAAACGCAGAGCGAGCAACACGCGGCGCACAGCTCGGCGGAACAAAGTCAAATTGAGTTAGAACGGGCGGAAGAGCAGGCGGAAATCCTGGCTGAACGTGCCGCGCAAGCCGGTGAGGCGATGCCGGAAGCCGAAGCCGCCATGCGCGAGGCACAAGCGGCCGTGGCCGCGCAGCAGCGTGAAATGAGCCAGTTTGAGCAAGCCGCGCAATTGGAAGAGACGAATCGCGTTCATGCGGAAAAACTGATCGATCAACTTAAAGTACGCGAACTCCGCTTATTGGATGAACAAAAAAAGCTCAGTGAAAACGATGAATCGGCACTGGAGCGGCAACAAATTGCCTTAGAAACGGAACAAGAACGAAGCGAACGGCTAAGTGAATATCTGGAGGCGGCGCGCGCAGAAACCCCGCAGCAAGAAAACCGTTTACGTCAAGCACGCCATGCCTTGGATGAAGCCAAACGCGCATTGCATCGGCTGGAAGCAGAAAGTGCCGCGCTAGTGAAATTGCAAGCGGGCGGCCAAAAAGCCGAGCATCAAGGTGCGGCTTGGTTGGCGCGTTGCGGTTTGGATTCCGTGGCGCGACTATGGCAAGAAATTCGGGTTGAACCAGGCTGGGAAACGGCAGTAGAAGCTGCGCTCGGTGAGGCGATGGCGGCCTTGGCGGTTGAAGCCGAGGCCGATTGGATAGAAACGCCGCCAGAAGCGCGCTTCGAATTACTGTTACCTACAGATTCGCCTTGCGAATATGTTTCGGGTAATTGGGGTGCGTTACCGCCGCTGTTGCAGTGCATTCAAACTGAAAATCCGCTGATTGCCCGTTTTCTGGCTGACCGTTTGGCGCTGGCGTATGCCACGGAGAATTTGGCGACAGCGCTGCAATATCGCGCGCAATTGCCGCCCGGCGCGTTCATCGCCACGCGCGATGGTCACCGTGTCAGCCGCGCTAGCCTGATTTTTAATGCGCCGGAAAAAGGTCATCAAGGGCTGCTGGTGCGGGCGCGGGAAATTGAACGTCTGCAAGAAGAAAGTGAATTCGCGCAGGCCAGCGTGGATGAACAAAGTGAAGCGGTGCAACAAGCAGAAGGCGCGCTGCAAACATCACGTCGGCAAAGTGAGGCGCTGCAAAGTCAGGTGAGTCAGGCGCAGGCGCAAATTCATCAATTGCAGGTAAATTTGGTGCGGGTGCAAGAAGCATCGCGCCGGGTAGCGGATCGACGTACGCAAATCGAACGTGAATTGAATGAAATTTACGATCAACTCGGCGTGGAAGAGGCCAGTTGGAACACCGCCAGTGAGCGCAATAATGCCGCCCTTTTGCAGCAAGAAATGGCGCGCGAACGCTTTGAGGCGGCGCGTGACATGCGGCGTGAAACCGACTTGAAACTGCAAACCCTGCGCGAATTGCATCGCCGAGTGGAACGTGAAGCGCAAGAAGCCGCGTTTCAGGCGCGCACCTTGGCGACGCGTTTGCAAGAGCTGGCGGGCCGCGGTCAACGCGCCGAAATCGTCCTCGCCGACTTACAGGCGAATCAGCAACGGCTGCAAACAGAGCTGGATCAGGCGCATGAAAGCACGTCGCTTGCGGCTTTGGATGCCGCGTTAGCGAAACGTCAAGCGGCTGAAATTAAATTAACTACCGTACGGGAAGCGCTGGAAGGGGCCAACGTGGCGCTGCGTCAACTGGATAGCCAGCGGCAAAGCTGCGAACAGGCGTTGGCACCGTTAAAAGATCGCGCCGTGGCTTACGAGTTAAAGTTGCAAGAAGCGCAGATCAATGAAGCACGCTACACAGAAGAATTGGAGGCCGTCGATGAATCCGCGTTGGAAGCACGCGCGCAAGCCGCTCAATTAAGCGGCCGCGCAGAAAGTTGGCTGAAAAGCGAATTGAGTCGGCTGGAAGCGAATATCACCGCACTAGGCCCGGTTAACATGACCGCGCTGGATGAATTGAATAGCGCGCAAGAGCGTAAGCAATATCTGGATGATCAATCGCTAGACCTGGAAACCGCCGCTGCGACGCTGGAAGAAGCGATTCGACGCATTGACGCGGAAACACGCAGTCGTTTGAAAGATACTTTTGAGCGCGTGAGTCGCGAATTCAAGGTTTTGTTTACTGAATTATTTGGCGGTGGTGAAGCCCAGTTAACCCTCACCGGTGAGGAAATTCTCGACGCGGGTTTAACCGTGTTGGCGCAGCCGCCTGGCAAGAAAAACAGCTCAATTCATTTACTCTCTGGCGGCGAAAAAACACTGACCGCGTTATCGCTGGTGTTTGCCTTTTTCCGCCTGAATCCGGCACCGTTCTGCTTACTAGATGAAGTGGATGCGCCGCTGGATGACAGTAATACCGAACGCTATTGCGCGTTAGTCAGCAAAATGTCGGCCGAAACCCAATTTATCTTTATCACCCATAACCGCATTACTATGGAAATGGCACATAACTTGGTCGGCGTCACCATGCCGGAACCGGGTGTTTCCCGACCGGTGGCGGTGGATGTGGAAGACGCGATACGGATGGCGGAGTGAGGGGGGGAGGGGAGGCACAGAGGGGGAGAAGGGTAAAGCTTCAGCTGTCAAGGCGTAGTCGGTGACCCGTGGCAGTGTTGCCCGTTTGCTACGGGCTGGTTTTATC
>CAYWXO010000208.1:0-5658 GCA_964462255.1 uncultured Thiobacillus sp.
TAAAACCACCGGGTTTTAAAGGATTTTCTGTAACCAATCCTGCAGCAACTGCATTACTTCCTGCTCTTTGTCTTGATAAAAATGGCCGGTTGCCAATAGTTGCCGCTGCTCGGAAGCGAGATGTTGCGAGGTAACGCAGCAATAATCAACAAAAATGCACGCATAGCCATCTCTTTAAATAGGTTTCGAGAGAGAAAAAACTCACCGACCCTTAAACTGTTCGTGGCACGCTTTACAGGTGTCGTAAACCTTGTTGTAAGCCACGGTAGCCGACTCGATTTCTTGACTATCGGCGGCTATTTTCAGCGCGTCGGTGGCGGCAAAAAAGGCGAGGCGTGCTTGCTCAAATTGGGCAGCCTGACTCCAGACTTCAGCCTTGGCCTTGGTCGGCGGGTAGTGGGTATCGGCGGCAAACAGCGACCACGGTGCCGCACGCTTGCTCACCAACTCTGTCGCCAGCCTGGCAAATAATTCCGGTTGATAACTGTCCGTGCGCAACATCACGCCCATCGGCTCAAAGGCCTTGAGAATTTCCTGAAATGCCGCTTGCCGCGTCTTTACCGGCTGGCCTGGGCGCGTATCTTCCACCGCCGCACTACAGCCTATTAACGCCATTGATCCCACAAGGCACACCCCATACAACCCTAACGATTTTGTCTTCATTAATCTCAACGCTCTCAAAATGCTAAAAAAATTAACCCCGGAAGGTTTTTCCACTCAACGGATCAATGATGCGGGAAGGCGTTTTACGTCGGCCAATTCGCCCCGCTAAAACCCGCACTTGCTGACCGAATTGTCGCTGACAAGCGCGTGCCGTTTTAATCGAACGCTTGCCCGCTTGATTTGCGCTGGTAGAAACCAACGCCATCCGTAAGGCATGACAAAGCTGATAGGTGTCGGCATGCGCACTCACCCGCACCGCCAAATTATCATGACGGCCGCGCAAACCATGTGAACAGTGTTTTGACGCAGGCAGTAACAAGGTAGTTGGTCCCGGCCACCATGTTGGCAACTGCTGACGCAGCGCATTGCTAATCGGTGCAAGATAGCGGCGAAATTGTTGCACCTCAGACCCCACTAGAATCAAGCCTTTGCGTTGCGGGCGGCGCTTCAATTGCAAAATCCGCTGCACCGCGACGCGATTAGACGGATCGCAACCCAAACCAAAACAAGACTCTGTCGCATAAGCAATAACCCCACCCCGCCGCAGATATGCGCGTAAGTGACGGGTGTGGGGTAACCGATGGGGCAATGAACGAAGCAAAGCGTTATTTTTTCTTGCGCCCAATCGCACGCCAACCGATATCGCGCCGCATCTGGCGGCCGGCAAAATCAATTTCATCGGCGGCTTGATAAGCCCGCGTTTGCGCCATCTTGATGGAATCCCCCAAGGCGGTAACGCAGAGCACACGGCCGCCAGCGGTGACAATCTGATCGTCTTGCAGCGCGGTTCCAGCGTGGAAAACATGGAATTCATCATCGTCTTTACTTAAGCGCAAGCCGGTGATCGCATCGCCTTTGCGTGGATTATCCGGATAACCGGCTGCCGCAAAAACCACGCCCAGCGCAAATCGACGATCCCATTCCACTTCAACTTGATCCAGACGGCCCTCTACCGCAGCGTCAATCAACGTCAACATATCCGATTTAAGCCGCATCATAATCGGCTGAGTTTCCGGATCGCCCATGCGGCAGTTGAATTCCAACACCTTAATCTGGCCTTCCTCGTCAACCATCAAACCGGCATAGAGAAAACCGGTGTACGGCATCCCTTCCGCCTTCATGCCATTCACTACTGGACGAATGACTTCCCGCAAGGTCTTGGCATGAACTTCTGGGGTTACAACCGGAGCTGGCGAGTAAGCGCCCATACCGCCGGTATTCGGCCCCAAATCGCCATCCAGCAACCGTTTATGGTCCTGGCTGCTGGCCAGTGGCAAGACATTTTCGCCATCCACCATGACGATAAAGCTGGCTTCTTCGCCAAACAGACATTCCTCAATCACCACCCGCGCGCCGGCATCGCCAAAGGCATTGCCGGCCAGCATCATCTCCACCGCGCTATGCGCTTCTGCTAAAGTGCTCGCCACCACCACGCCTTTGCCTGCCGCCAGCCCATCCGCCTTGATAACAATCGGCGCACCCTTTTCCTCTAGATAAGCATGCGCGGCAGCGACGTCGGTGAAAGTCGCAAATTCTGCGGTTGGAATATGGTGCCGCCGCATGAATTCCTTAGCGAAATCCTTCGAGCTTTCCAACTGGGCCGCCGCTTGCGTGGGGCCAAAAATCTTCAAGCCAGCCGCGCGAAACGCATCAACCACACCGGCCGCCAACGGTGCCTCTGGCCCAACCACGGTCAGCTGAATGTTTTCTTGCAGTGCAAAGGCCAACAAATCGGGAATCGCGCTAATGGCGACGTTTTCCAGACCTTCTTCGCGCGCTGTGCCGCCATTACCGGGCGCGACATACACTTTTTGAATTCGGGGCGATTGCTTAAGCCGCCAAGCTAACGCATGTTCGCGTCCACCGGAGCCGATAACGAGCAGTTTCATAGGAATATCCGATTAAGGCGTAAGGGGTTTGTGAAGATCAGTGCCGGAAATGCCTCACTCCGGTAAAGACCATGGCAATGCCGTGTTCATTCGCAGCGGCGATCACTTCTTCGTCGCGCATGGAGCCGCCCGGCTGAATTACCGCGACGATACCTGCCGCGGCGGCATTATCCAGACCATCACGGAACGGGAAAAACGCATCGCTGGCCATGACTGAACCGGGCACAACAAGACCGGCGTGTTCCGCTTTAATTGCAGCGATACGCGCTGAATTGACGCGCGACATTTGGCCAGCACCAACGCCAATTGTCATACGGTCTTTCACGTAAACAATGGCGTTCGATTTGACGAATTTGGCGATGCGCCAGGCAAACAATAAGTCTTCCATTTCTTTCGGCGTCGGTGCGCGTTGCGTCACCACTTTCAATTCGTTGTGCAGCAATAAGTCAGCGTCTTGCACCAACAAACCGCCGGCCACCCGTTTCATATCCAAACGCGGCGCGATGGGACTTGCTGCGCTGCTCGTTGTGTTTGACGCATCCAACCACGCACCCGATTCCAGCAAGCGCACATTTTTCTTCGCCGCCACCGCTGCCGAGGCTTCCGGGCTGACTTCCGGCGCGATGATCACTTCAACAAATTGACGCTCAACAATGGCCTGCGCGGTTGCGCCATCCAGACGGCCGTTGAAGGCGATGATGCCGCCAAACGCCGATTCCGGGTCGGTTTGGTAAGCACGGTTATACGCGTCAAGTAAGTTTTCGCCGTAAGCAACACCACAGGGATTAGCATGTTTGACGATGACGCAAGCCGGCGCAGCAGTGAACGTTTTGACGCATTCCAACGCGGCATCGGTATCGGCAATGTTGTTGTAAGACAACTCCTTACCTTGCAACTGTTTCGCACCGGCGATGCAGCCAGCCGGGGAATCGGCTTCGACGTAAAAAGCGCCTCTTTGATGCGGATTTTCGCCATAGCGGCAGGTTTGCGCGCGGCTAAATTGCAATGTCAAGCTTTCACCAAACTGCGTTTCACCCAACTGCGTTTCACCCAACTCGGCGTGGCTACCGTCTTCGTTCAAGGCGGTCAGATAATTACTGATATGGCCGTCGTATTGTGCCGTGTGCGTAAAGGCTTTCTTCGCTAGGTTAAAACGGGTGCGATCACTCAATGCGCCGGCGTTGGCCTGCATCTCGCTAACCAGGCCAGCGTAATCGGCCGGATCGGTGACGATAGCAACATGTTTGTAGTTTTTCGCCGAAGAACGCACCATGGCCGGCCCGCCAATGTCGATATTTTCGATCGCTTCGTCCAGCGTATGCGGCTGGCTGACCGTCTGTACGAACGGGTAAAGATTGACGCAAACCAGATCAATATAGCCAAGGCCGTGCGCAGCCATGGTGGCCACGTGCGACTCATTGGCCCGCACCGCCAGAATGCCAGCATGAACTTTCGGATGCAGGGTTTTCACCCGACCATCCAACATCTCAGGAAAACCGGTGTATTCGGAAACGTCCATCACCGGCAAACCGGCGTCGCGAATCGCTTTGGCGGTGCCGCCGGTGGAAAGCAGTTCAACGCCGGCAGCGGCCAATGCGCGGGCAAAGTCGATGAGGCCGGTTTTATCGGAGACGGAAAGCAGGGCGCGTTTGATCATGTGAGTAAAGTAAGTAAGGTTAATAATAAATAAGCCAGCAGCCTACTGAATGCCATGTTGCAGCATTTTCTTGCGCAAGGTGTTGCGGTTGATACTGAGCCAGTCAGCCGCGCGGGTCTGATTGCTGCCGGCGCGTTCCAGCACCAGCTCAATCATCGGCTTTTCGACGCAGTTGACCACCATTTCATAAATTCCCGCCGGCACTTCGCCATCCAGATCCTTGAAATAAAGTGTCAACTCGCGCCGCACGCAGGCGGCCAGTTCGTTTTCGTCCAGATTGGATTCCATATTTATTTATGCGACAGACTGTCATTCAAGCCGCCGCGCAAGCTTCTGGCGCGGCGTCGAGGTAAATTAATCGGTTAGAGCGTTCACGCGCACGCCAGAAAAAATCATTCACCGCTTCCAATTGCGCTTGCGTGCCTTCGAGTTGGTTCATGGCGTGACGAAAACTGGCGGAATCGGCCAAGCCGCGTGTGTACCAAGCAATATGCTTACGCGCCATTCTGCTGCCAGACAGTTCCCCATAAAAATGGTAGAGATCATACAAATGCCCCAACAAAACCGCGTGAATTTCCTCCACATCGGGTGCGGGCATGCGTTCTCCCTGCAACAAAAAATGACTGATTTCGCGAAATAACCACGGCCGACCTTGCGCAGCTCGACCAATCATGATGGCATCGGCCCCGGTTACCGCTAGCACCTGCTGCGCTTTTTCCGGCGTGGTGATATCGCCATTGGCAATGATGGGAATGCGCGCTACCGCCTTAACGGCAGCAATGGTTTCATACTCGGCATCGCCCGAATATCCACACGCCCGCGTGCGACCATGAATGGCCAGCGCCTGAATGCCAGACTCCTGCGCAATATGCAAAATCTGCAGGGCGTTGCGATGCGATTTATCCCAACCCGTGCGAATTTTCAGGGTCACCGGCGTGTTAGGCACCGCTTGCACCACCCGCTCCAAAATTCGCGCCACCAAGGCTTCATCTTGCAGCAAAGCGGAGCCGGCCATGACATTGCAAACCTTTTTCGCCGGACAGCCCATGTTGATATCAATGATCGCCGCCCCTTGATCGGCGTTGTAAAACGCGGCTTGCGCCATCATCGACGGGTCCGCGCCGGCAATTTGCACCGAAACCGGCTCCACTTCGCCATCATGATTAGCACGCCGCTTCGTTTTGGCCGAGCCATACAGCAACGAATTGGAAGTCACCATCTCGCTCACCGCCATGCCCGCCCCCATTTTCTTGCATAGCTGTCGGAACGGCCGGTCGGTCACCCCCGCCATGGGCGCGACAATCAAATTATTTTTGAGCCGATAGGGGCCGATTTGCATGATAAAAAGGGAGATCAAACGGGAAGGTTGCGCATTTTATACGCAACCGGAAGCCGACAAAAGTGCGTTAGCTCACCGAGCGGCCGTCCTCAAACTTGAACGCTTCGGTT
>CAYWXO010000209.1:0-5522 GCA_964462255.1 uncultured Thiobacillus sp.
CAGTTCACCACTTTGTTCGGCAACAAAGGCCACCCCGCCCAAATCAGATGACTGATATTTAAGAAAATGACTGAATTGTGACAAGGCAACATCTGCCGTCACGACACCAACAAATTGCTTGTTTGCGTCGTAAAGGGGGGCCGACATCCCCATGCCAAGTGCATCGTAAACCCCTAGCTCATCTTGCACAGCATAGCGATAGGCTGGAACCCATTGAATACGGTCAGAGTCCGCCGCAGCCTTAAACCACGGGCGGGTTCGCGCATCAAAATGATTGTTGCCCACCGATTGACTGCTGCTGATTTTATTTAAAGCATCCACCCGGTAAACATGCATCACCCGCTTATCAGCAATGGTCGCCTTTAAAACACGTAACTGCTTATCTTCACCTAACGGCGGTCGGCTTGCGGAAAAATATTCACCCTCCGCCGTGCCCATTGACAAAAAAGTGAGTAAAGGCTGCTGTTCTAACTGAAGCAAAAAACTTTGTACAAATCGATCATGGTCTTTGGGATTTAGCAAGCCACTACTAAATTGCGCCGCATTAAAGGCCGCAACCCGGCGTGGAATCTCAAAAAATGAGGTCACACGTTCACGAATTTGCTTACTTATTTCAGCGGCTTGTTGTTGTTCAATTTGCTCGGCTGCATCCATCGCCGAGCGGTAAGAAACCCAGCTGGTTATCCCTATTGTCAACAGCAATAGCAACACAAAAGAACCCATTAAGACCGTGCGTAAGCTCCACACTTTATCGGGCTGAAAGCCTGCCATTAACAAGGAACATTTTTCCGCTCTCATGGCAGGGCTGATCACAGGACTAACCGAGGGGCTGGCCGATACCCGATTATTATTACCAAGCCAATCCAGCATTTTATTCAGTCGTGTCATCATGCCCTTCCCCGCCCTGCTCCGCTTTGCTTTGCGCTAAACCACGCCGAAAATCACGCGGCGTACAGTCAAACCTCTCCCTAAAAGCGGTGGAAAAATTCGCCGGCGACGCATAACCGCAGTGTTCTGCAATATCTGCGATGGGCGATTCGGTTTGACTGAGCAACTGGCGCGCCTGCTGTAAGCGCTGTTCTCGCACCCAAGCAAATACCGGGAGTGAAAATTCCGCATTGAAAAGCTCATTAAGCCGCTTCTCATTGGTGCCCAGTTGAGCCGCTAACGCCGCTGTCGAGGGCGGATTAACCAGGTTATCCAGCAACAAACCTGTTGCCACCTTCACTAACGACAAATACGCCGTGGTATTACTGTCAGCTTCGCTCGCATTCCTGCGCGCGTAATCGCTCAATCTGCGCGAAATGTCGAGATGAATGCTCAGCCGCGCCATGACTTCTTCCTCACTGACGTAAGGCTTAATAATGTAATCAACCGCACCAAGGGAAAAGCCGGTTAAACGGTCTTCCTTGGCCTCTGCCGAAGAAAGGAAAATCACCGGAATATGCTCAGTAAGCCGATCGGCCTTCAGGCGACGCAAGGTGCTGAAACCATCCATATTCGGCATGCGCACATCGAGCAGAATCAAATCGGGCTGTTTCAACACGGCCTTCTGAAAACCAGCTGGGCCATCAAAACACACAAACGTGCGCCACTTTCGCGCCGCCAGCATATCAATCAAAACACGGAGTTCTGCAGCGGAATCGTCAATCAGCAGCAAAGTTGGGGCAGCAGGTTTCGCAGCATTCATTCAGGCACCATGCCATGACAAAATAGAAAAGGGGTACAGCCTACCCAATGAAACGCTTAGTATGATCAGCGCGAAGAAAAAATATTCCCTAAGACAAAAGTTTTGGCCGCTGCAGCAAAAGTCAAGCGCGCAACGATGTATCAGCCCGGTTAAGAATATCTTGCAGCACATCGCCCGTTTGGAAGGTTGCAACGCCCACCCTGGCCGTTAAATGATGCATCACTAACACATCTATACCCTTAATTAATTCGAGCAAATTATCCTTTATTATCGCTGCACCGTTCTGGTCGGTATTGATACAAACAATAATAAAAGTCTCGTCTTCCCAGCGACCCAGTGCATCGACTTCGCGCGTATTTACTTGCAAAACCCGAGCCACTGCGCGCAGTATCTGATCCATTACCTGACGGGCAAAGCGGTCATTGGCAGGCCTGAAGAAATTAATATCGAGCAAAATGACACTAAAGGGAGGGCCGTAGCGGAGAGAACGCTTGAGTTCACTTGCCAGCACTTGATTGATCTTCTGACGATTGAATAGGTCGGTCAATGGGTCCCTCACGGCAAGCTGTGCCAACTTATTATTGAGGGTTTTAAGCTTAAAGCTCCAAGCTAGTACTAACAGCATAATAATGACAGCAGCTGTAATAATCTGCCAGATTAAGGTGTAATCCATGCCACGCTGAATGGTAATTGGCACATGTTTATTCGCAATGGCTTCTCGCTCTTGCGCAGTGATTGTGCTGATCCCTTTATCGAGAATATCGCGCAAAATAAGCTGATCTTTCAGCACACCAATACGCAGCGCATTGGTATAGGCGGGAATTTGTCCCGAAATTTTCAGATTGAAAAATCCCTCTTTCTTGATCGCATAAGCGGCCACGATCAACGAACGCACCGTCATGTCGGCCTTACGTTCTGAAACATAAGCAATAGCCTCAGCTTCACTACCAGTCGTGATCACTTTTAAATTCGGATAATCACGCCGGATGCGCTCTTCCACCATTGTGCCACGGGGTAGCACCACAATATGCCCATCCAAGCCTATAGGATCACCAATATAGGGGTGCTCTTCACGGGTGATAATGATGTTCTGGTCGTAAAAGAGGGGCTCGGTAAAGATTAACCACACTTCACGCGCAGGTGTTTTATTCAAAAAACTCATGATCTGACAGCGGCCACGCTTGGCGGCAGCCAGTGATTCATCCCAATTCTTAGTTGGATATAACTCAATTTTGAGACCCACACGCTGGGTCGCCAATTGCACCAGATCAGCGGCGATCCCTTCGTGCTGCCCTTGCTTGTTGATATGTTCAAAGGGCACCCAATCTGGGTCAACGCACATTTTGATGCTACCCACCTGCTCAATATAAGCTTTCTCCTGCGGGGTAAGGTTGATATTTGGCAGCGTGGCAAGAACCGGCTGAGATGGCATCATTACACTGATTACCAGCACAGATAAATACGGTAGAAGACGTCTTATTTTATTGGGCATTTTTTTTGTTTAAAACATGGATAGCGGTACGGTGTAGTACGTCAAAATCAAGGCGATAAATTGCAGTGCGTGCCCAGCTTTCAACCGGGGCGGTTTTCGGGTTGAGCGCATCGAGCGCATCAATCCAATCCTCAACACCACTTACATCACCATCCTCAGCCAGCGCCGCCAGTTCTTGCCACTGCGCTGCGTTAATCACCTGCTCGTTGACCTCGAACTCTGGCGCGCTCACTTCTGTAGCAAAGTCTTCCGCGGTGGCTTGCGCGTCTTGTGCGGCATTCTGGAGCGGGCATTGAAGCGTAAAACTGAAGCAGCTTCCCTTATTCAATTCGCTGCTGACGACGATATCGCTGCCCATCTGGCGGATCAATTCACGGCTGATCGACAAGCCAAGACCAAAACCAGAACGGCCACCGCGCTCGCTCCCATCTGCCTGTTTTCCACGGGTAAATGGCTCAAAAATATCCTTAATATATTTTGGCGCAATTCCCTCACCGGTATCTTGGACAGAAAAGTACAGCAGCGCCACTTGCCCTTCAACCTGCATTTTGCACACAAGCCGAATTTCCCCCTGACGCGTATGCCGATTGGCATTGTTCAACAGGTTTTCCAGCACTTGCCGCACGCGTTTGCCGTCAAATTCAATCATCAATGGTAATACTTCAGCACATTGACTAACAAAACGGTTCCCTTTCGCCTCAACGATAATCTCGGTTGCTGCACACAGTTCATTCAGCCAAGGAACAATCAAAGTCGGCACCGGCGAGACCGAGAGCGTACCGGCCGCCACGCGCGTCTCATCCAGCAATTCTTCAATCAAACTCAGTAAGCGCAGTGCGCTCTTCTCGATACCCTCAGTGCCATCAGAAAGGGGCAAGCGCTCAGAGCCGCGCCGCAACATGCGCGCAAAGCCCAGAATCGTATTGAGTGGTGACCGTAGCTCATGGCTAACACGGGCGAGAAACGCTGATTTTGCCTGCTGCAATTGCTCGGCCATTGCTAATTGTTCTGACAATTTGCGCGTTTTCTCTATCATGCCAAACAAGATGAGTGGCGAGGCCAGCAGATAGCCAGCCAAGCTAAAATTCATTGCTTCTGCCCAAGGCAAAATGCCCAAATTAGCCAACTGTCGCGCTGTCTCAACCAGCAAACCCAAGGAAAATACGGCAGCAAACCAGAGTGCCGGCCGAAAACCCCGCTGCCACAATACGATGGGCAAAACCAGGCTAGCCAAGTGCAAGATCACCACATTAAACGCCAATATGCGAACGCCAATGCCATAGCTCATAAAACTAAGGGGAATAGCTGCTACCCCAACCCAACGCAGTACAAAGAAAAGCCGATCTGCAACGGGAAGCTGTCGCTGCAACTCCAGGGTAGCCGCCACCACTTTAGACAAAGAGAATATCGCCAATCCGGCAAATACCGAAAGCACCTGCAGCGGGACAAGTTGATCCTCCGGCCAGAGATAGAAGCTAATCAGGTTTTCCCGCGCGGATTCAACTGCAGCGATAGCGAACAACAACAGGCTTAACCACAGGTACGGGGCTTCTCGCAAGCGTACATAGACAATAAGTGCCAGCACACTGCTCACCAACACGCCGGCCAACATGGCAACGGTCAGCAGCTTCCGCTCGCCCGAATCGAAGCGATAAGCCTGCGGCTCCCACAACGCCGTTGACATGTCAGTTGCACCGCGCACTACAACGCGTATCAACACCTCAAGATTTTGCCCCGGATTTAACATAATGGGAAATACTGCATCAGCTGAGACGATAGGCTTTTCCGCCAGTGGCACGCTGCGGCCTGAGCGCATAACCTGCCATTCTTGCTGATTTTGAACAAACACCGTAACGAGATTGATCTTCGCCGTCCCCACCACCAGCCAACGCGTCACCGGCTGCGCGCCAGCATGCACCAACGAAAAGCGCAACCAAAATACACCGGCGTTAAATCCCTTAATTAAATCTTGCCGCTGCACTTTACGAAACGCATTCTCCATATCCAAAACTTCTTTGTAATGTAAATTAGCGCTTGTATCGTGCAGCAACATCATATTGTTTGACAGATCGATCCGCTCCGTGCGTGTTTCCAGCGCCACCGTTTCTGCCCGAGCCACCGTGCTGAGCATCGTCAAAATCAGCACGCTGGCCAAGACAACAATCAACCGCATTGAGTAACTCCATCACTAAATCTTCAATCAAAAAAATTCGACAGGCTCGTGGCCTACGCACCCAAACGCTTGGTTTATCTCTACCCATGCAAATATATTCTCTACAGCAAAACTTTTCGACGCTCTAGCAAAAATGCGGTTGTCTGACTCCAGCGAGAATTGCCACA
>CAYWXO010000210.1:0-5471 GCA_964462255.1 uncultured Thiobacillus sp.
TGATCCGGGGTTCCTTTTCCTGTGCTATCTCAAGCCCCTTGAAAAAAACGAGGAGTCGATTCGTTGACTCGACTCCTCAAGTGATTTAATTACAGTAAACATTAAACTTCACGCAGTTTTACGATGAAAGTCTCTAGATCCATCTGGCCTAGATCCTCGCCACCGCGTTGACGAACCGCCACTTTGCCATCTTGGCGTTCTTTTTCGCCTACGATGATTTGAAACGGAACTCGCTGCATTGAGTGCTCGCGGATTTTATAGGTGATCTTCTCGTTTCTCAAGTCTGAAACGACACGAATGCCTTGTTTTTTAAGCTTTTGCGTCACCTCACGGGCGTAGTCGGCTTGTGCATCGGTGATATTCATGACCACAACCTGCAAAGGCGCTAACCAAACCGGGAAATTGCCAGCGTAATGCTCAATGAGTATGCCAACAAAACGCTCCAGTGAACCAAACAAAGCACGATGCAACATCACCGGCCGATGGCGTGAATTGTCTTCGGCGATGTAATGAATATCAAAACGTTCCGGCAAATTCATGTCGACTTGCAAGGTACCACACTGCCAATCGCGGCCAATGGCATCGCGCAGCACAAATTCCAGCTTGGGGCCATAGAACGCGCCTTCGCCCGGAAACAAGGTATAGGGCATCGCCATATGATCAAGCGCGTTCGAGAGCGCGCCCTCAAGCTTGTCCCAGACTTCATCGGAACCAATGCGGTTATCCGGCCGCGTTGACAACTTGATGCGCACATCGGAAAAGCCAAAATCTTTGTAGATATCGAGGATCAAGGCGACCACGTCCTTGCATTCCTGCTCCATCTGCGCTTCGGTGCAGAAGATATGCGCGTCGTCCTGCGTGAAGTGGCGCACGCGCAACAAACCATGCAATGCGCCGGACGGCTCATAACGATGCACCTTGCCGAATTCAGCCATGCGAATCGGCAAATCGCGGTAACTCTTGATGCCTTGCGCATACATGGAAACCGCGCCAGGACAATTCATCGGCTTGAGCGCAAACACGCGTTCATCTTCGGTCTGCGTGGTGAACATGTGTTCGCGGTAATTAAACCAATGACCCGATAATTCCCACAACCCACGATCCATGACATCCGGCGTATTGACTTCTTCATATCCGGCTTCGTTTTGACGCTGCCGCATGTAGTTGATCAAATCCTGAAACAAACTCCAGCCTTTGGCATGCCAAAAAACCGCGCCGGGAGCGTTGTCCTGGAAATGAAATAAATCAAGCTGCTGGCCCAATTTGCGATGATCGCGTTTTTCCGCTTCTTCCAAACGATGCAAATGGGCGGCTAAATCGTCTTTGTTCGCCCAAGCGGTGCCATAAATGCGCTGCAACATCTCATTTTTGGAATTGCCACGCCAATAAGCGCCGGCCAATTTCATTAATTTGAAGACTTTCAGTTTGCCGGTAGAGGGTACATGCGGCCCCCGACACAAATCGATGAAATTGCCTTCGCGATACAAGGAAATAGTTTGGCCGGCCGGAATCGAAGCAATGATCTCAGCCTTGTAATGTTCGCCAATCGACTTGAAAAATTCGATGGCCGCATCGCGATCCCATTCTTCACGCGTAATCGGCAAATCTTTCTTGGCAATCTCCGCCATACGCTTCTCAATCGCCGCCAAATCTTCTGGCGTGAACGGGCGTTTGTAGGAAAAATCATAATAGAAACCATCGTCAATGACCGGGCCAATGGTCACTTGCGCATCAGGGAACAACTCTTTTACGGCAAAGGCAAGCAAATGCGCGGTGGAATGACGAATGAGATCAACACCATCCGCATCTTTATCGGTCACGATGGCGAGGTGCGCATCGTGTTCAATACGAAACGACGTATCAACAAGCTGACCATCCACTTTGCCGGCTAAAGCCGCACGCGCCAAACCAGCGCCAATGCTGGCAGCGATTTCTGCAACCGTCACCGGCGCAGCAAAAACTCGTTCAGAACCATCTGGAAGTCGAATGACTGGCATGCGTAACACCTTCGGAATAACGCCTTCGGAAATGAAAAAGCCGGAACCTGGGTTCCGGCTTTCTGTGTGTTGGTAGGCGCGATTGGACTCGAACCAACGACCCCCACCATGTCAAGGTGGTGCTCTAACCAGCTGAGCTACGCGCCTAAGGTCGGAAAAGATTATAGGCAGAGCAGCTGATAATTACAAGCCATTATTTCGATTCTCAGCAAAAAATTCTCAGCAAAAAAACGGTAAATTGACCGACGCTCTGCAAGCATTCCGCACGCAGCGCGCGTCGCGCCGGCTAAAATCAACCCACTCTTATTAACCTGCACCCTGCTCATGTCTCGCAAGATACTTGTCACTTCAGCCCTGCCTTATGCCAATGGCAGCATCCATCTTGGCCATTTGGTCGAATATATTCAAACCGACATTTGGGTGCGCTTTCAAAAAATGCGCGGCCATCGCTGCCATTACGTTTGCGCGGACGATACCCATGGCACCCCCATCATGTTGCGTGCCGAGAAAGAAGGCATCACCCCGGAGCAGCTGATCGACCGCACCTGGCACGAGCACAAGCGCGATTTCGATGGCTTTCATGTTGAATTCGACAATTACTATTCCACCAACACGCCGGAAACACGCCATTACGCAGACACCATTTATCACCGCCTGCGCCAGGCCGGCCTGATTGAAGTCCGCGCCATTGAGCAGTTCTACGACCCGGTGAAAGAAATGTTTTTGCCAGATCGTTTCATCAAAGGTGAATGCCCGAAATGTCACGCCAAAGAGCAATACGGCGACAACTGTGAAGCCTGCGGTGCCGCTTACCAACCCACCGACTTGATCGAGCCTTACTCAGCGATTTCTGGCGCCAAACCGGTGCGCAAAGAATCCGACCATCATTTTTTCAAGCTCTCTGACCCGAGCTGCGCCAATTTCCTCAAGAACTGGATCGCTGATCCCGCGCATGTGCAAGCCGAAGCCGCCAATAAGCTGGACGAATGGCTGCACGCCGGTCTTTCCGATTGGGATATTTCACGCGATGCGCCCTATTTCGGCTTCGAAATACCCGATGAATTAGGCAACAGCACCGGCAAGTTTTACTACGTTTGGCTGGATGCGCCGATTGGCTACATGGGCAGTTTTCAAAACTTGTGTGACAAAACCGGGCTGAGTTTCGACGAATACTGGGGCCCGGATTCAACGACTGAGCTATATCACTTCATCGGCAAAGATATTCTCTATTTCCACGCCCTGTTCTGGCCGGCTGAATTGGCGCATGCCGGATTCCGCACGCCAACCGGCGTCTTCTGCCACGGCTTCCTCACCGTCAATGGTTTGAAAATGTCGAAATCGCGTGGCACTTTCATCACGGCGGCCAGCTACCTCAACCACCTCAATCCGGAATATCTGCGCTATTACTATGCCGCCAAATTGAACGGCTCCATGGAAGATATCGACCTCAATCTGGAAGATTTTGCTGCCCGCGTCAATAGCGACCTGATCGGCAAATACGTCAACATCGCCAGTCGGTGCGCCGGCTTCATCAGCAAGCATTTTGGCGGCAAATTGGGCGCTGTTGACTTGCAAGCCACCGCTGAATTCTCCGCCGCTTTTGCTGAAGACGGCATCGCGAGCAGCTACGAACAGCGCGACTACGGCCGAGCGCTGCGTGAAGTCATGCGCTTGGCTGATCTGGCCAATCAATATATCGCCGAAAAGAAACCGTGGGAGGTTGCTAAACACATTGCCAAACTAAACAGCGATGACGCTCCAGCCCAAGCTGACCCCAGCGCGGAGTTTCAGCAATTGCAGCAATTGCAGCAATTGCACGAAATTTGTTCCACCGCCATCACTTTGTTCCGCGATTTAACCTTGTATCTGAAACCCGTATTACCCAAGCTGGCCGAACAAGTTGAAGCTTTCCTCAACCTCGCGCCGCTGCAGTGGACTGAGGCTTGGAGTCCGCTGCCCGCCGGCCACATCATTAACGACTATCAACATTTAATGACGCGCATCGACCCGAAGAAAATTGACACCCTGGTGGCAGAAAACAAAGAAAGCCTCGCGCCAACAAGCGAAACTTCCGGGCAACCCACACTCCCGCCGCCCTTCAAACATGCTGAGCACCAACAAAACGAGGCAAAAGCTGAAGTCGCTGCTGCGTCGTGGGAACCGTTCATTAACATTGACGATTTCACTAAAATTGATCTACGTATTGCGCGCATCGCCAACGCTGAGCATGTCGAAGGTGCCAACAAACTGCTTAAATTGACGCTGGATTTAGGCAGCGAAACCCGCACCGTTTTTGCCGGCATCAAAGCGGCCTATGCACCGGAAACGCTGATTGGCCGTCTTACCGTCATGGTGGCCAATCTGACGCCACGCAAAATGAAATTCGGTCTTAGTGAAGGTATGGTGCTGGCTGCCAGCGATGAACGTGGCGGCCCTTTCCTGCTCGCGCCGGACAGTGGTGCCCAGCCGGGTATGCGAATCAAATAATCAATTTCAGCAACGTCAATTTGGCGGTCGAGGAGCTGTCTGTATGCACGTTAAATTTTGGGGAACGCGCGGATCATTACCCGTGGCCACCACCAGCGGCGAGGTCAAGAAAAAGATCATTGCCGCCTTGGAAGCCGCCAATGGCCGCCATTTCAATTCAACGGAAGAAATCAAAGCTTTCACCGACACACTGCCTTTTGCCGTCGCCGGCAGTTTTGGCGGCAATTCCGCTTGTGTTGAGATCATCAGTGCAGATGACAGCGAGACTGACCAGCATGTCATTTGTGATATTGGCAGCGGCGCGCGTCCGCTAGGACACAGCAAATTGGCAACTTTCGGTCCGGCCAAACCGCAGGTTTACCATTTTTTCATCTCGCATCTGCACTGGGATCATTTAATGGGTCTGCCGTTTTTTGTGCCGATTTACCTGCCCGGCAACCGAATTGTCATGCATGGTTGCCATGCCCACCTGGAAGCAGCGATTCGATTACAAATGTCTGCGCCCTGCTTCCCGGTCGATTTCAGCCAAATTGGTGCCAGCGTTGAATTCGATATTTTGCAGCCGGGGCACGATTACGAAATCGCTGGCTACAGCGTGCGCGCCAAACTGCAACTGCATGCCGGCGATTCTTATGGCTATCGTTTTGAGCGTAACGGCAAATCAGTCGTTTACTCGACCGATTCAGAACATAAAATCGACAATCGCGCCGAACAGCAAACTTTCGTAGATTTTTTTCGCGGCGCAGATCTGGTCATCTTCGACACCATGTACAGCCTGGCCGATGCCATCACCGTAAAAGCCGACTGGGGCCATTCCAGCAACATCATTGCTGTCGAGCTTTGCCAAGAAGCACAAGTAAAACGCCTTGCCATGTTTCACCATGAGCCCATTTATGAAGACACCAAACTATGCAGCCTGCTGGATGAAACACGGCAATTTGAAGAAATTACCCGCGATGGACGCAACGGCGTGGAAATCATCTCGGC
>CAYWXO010000211.1:0-5446 GCA_964462255.1 uncultured Thiobacillus sp.
GGCCAGGCTGGTTGAACTGATCGCACGCAACACCGGCCGAAAAATAGCGCCCAATCGCATTAAGGGTATAACTGACCACTTCCTGCGTTTCTGGCCGTTCGAGTATTTCGCTGGCGGCATCAAGAAAGGTTTGCCCTTGACTGCTATAAGCACGCGCTAGCACGCTGCCAGCGGGCAGGGCGTGCTGGCTGAGGGCAGCGGCAACCGCGACCTGTTGGGCATGGGCGGCCAGCGCCAGCGGTAGTTGAAACGGTTGCTCCGATTCGTTGGCAAAAGCATTGGCAGAGGCATTGACCGAAGCATTGACCGAAGCATTGACCGAAGCGTTGACTAAATCCGCGGCGGCCATGCTGAGAAAAGCGACGAAATGCGTATTGCTGCGGCGGCCCCATTTCCACATGCTTTCCAGGCCGGCGGGGGTGACGGCTTGTGAGTAGATCAAAACGCCCACGGTGTCGATGATGCCGAGATGGTCATCTTGCAGAAACGGCAGATGTTCAACCAGAAAGCTGGCCAAAACAGGTCCCATCGCCCCGCGCGCCACCGCTGCACGGCTCAACATCAAGCGGGCGTTTTCTATCGTTGGCTGCGTCCACCACGCATAACGTGCCAACTCGTCAGAGAGGCCGGGTGAATGCACCACGGCAACGACCGCTTCCGGCTCGCCGGTGAGCAATAGTTTGCCGAGATTCACGCCCTCCATTTGGCCGTGTCGCGTCCAGCGCGTCAGGTAAACCGGATAGCCGCCGGGCGAGCCCAATGCATGTCCAGACAGCATTTCGCGGATCAGACGCAGATATTTATCGGCGCGACAATTCGGGCTGAGCGGAATGCTGGCTTCGCCTTGCGGGGTCAGCGCGTGCAGGGTCAGGGTGGCTTCGTCGATGCGCACCGCCTTCAAGTCTTGCGCGAGCAAAACCTGGAGGCGGAAGCTATCTTCGGCAGAAAGTTCGTTGCTCATGGTTCCAATCGTGGGGCTAATAGTGGTTTCAACGGTGGTGCCAATCGTGGTTCCATTCGTGGTACCAATTAGTCCGCCAATTTGGCAAAACAGCGTGCGGCGGCGGCCAAGGTGGCGTCGATATCGGCGTCGCTGTGGGCGGCGGAAACGAAGCCGGCTTCAAAGGCAGACGGTGCCAGGTAAATGCCTTCGTGCAGCATCAAATGATAGAAACGATTGAAGCTGTCTTTATCGCTCTGCATCACTTCGGCGTAAGAAGTGGGCGGCGTGGCACGGAAATAAATGCCGAACATGCCGCCGATCGAATCGGCGCAAGCCAGAATGTCGGCGTCATGTGCGGCGGCGTTGATGCCGGCACACAGGCGCTGCGTTTTCGCGCTCAACGCTTCATAAAAACCGGGGGCGGAGATTTTCTCCAGCGTTTTCAAGCCGGCAGCCACCGCCACCGGGTTGCCGGACAACGTGCCGGCTTGATACACCGGCCCGAGCGGGGCCAATTTGTCCATGATGTCGGCGCGGCCACCAAAAGCGCCCACCGGCAAGCCGCCGCCGATCACTTTGCCCAAGGTCGTCAAGTCTGGTGTGATGCCATACAAGCCTTGCACCGAGCCGGCACCGACACGGAAGCCGGTCATCACCTCATCAAAAATCAGCACGGCACCGTATTGGCTGCAGTTGTCGCGCAGGCATTGCAGAAAGCCGGGCGCGGGTTTGATCAAATTCATGTTACCGGCCACCGCTTCAACAATGATGCAGGCGATTTCGTTGCCTTTCGCGGCAAACAACTGGTTAACCTGTTCGCTATTGTTGTAATCCAGCACCACGGTATGGCTGGAACAATCGGCCGGCACGCCCGCCGAGCTCGGCTGGCCGAAGGTGAGCAGGCCGGAACCGGCTTTCACCAGCAAGCTGTCGGCATGACCGTGATAGCAGCCTTCAAATTTCACCAGCGTGGAGCGGCCGGTGAAGCCGCGCGCCACCCGAATCGCGCTCATGGTGGCTTCGGTGCCGGAGGACACCAGGCGTAATTTTTCCAGGCTGGGCAGCATTTCGACCAGCTTTTCGGCCATGCGCAATTCCATTTCAGTCGGCGCGCCAAAGCTGAGGCCGAGCGCGGCGGTGTCGCACACGGCGCGCACGACGTCGGCGTCGGCGTGGCCGAGAATCAGCGGTCCCCAGGAGCCAACGTAATCAAGATAAGACTTGCCGTCTGCATCCCAAACGCGGCTGCCCGCGCCTTTGGCAAAGAAGCGCGGCGTGCCGCCAACCGAGCGGAAGGCACGCACCGGTGAGTTGACGCCACCGGGAATAAATTTCTGGGATTGTTCGAACAGTTCGTCGTTACGCGAAGTCATGCGGATTCCTTGTGTGGCATTGAAGAGAAAGGGGCGTTTTATAACGTGGTTATAGCGTGGTTATAACGTGATTATTAGCAGGATGGTTTAAACATTTCTTGAAAAATCAGTCCCGCTTGATAAGGGTCAACCACCGCGTAAACCGCGCTGATTACCGCCAGCATATCTGCGCCGGCGGTTAATAAAGAGGCTGCGTTATCAGGGGTAATGCCGCCAATGGCGCAGACCGGCAGGCCAGTTTGTTGTTGTGCGGCGGTAATCAAATGAGGGTCGGCGCGCTGGGCATGCGGTTTGGTTGGTGAGGCGAAAAAGCTGCCAAAGGCGAGATAGTCGGCCCCGGCGCGCGCGGCCGCCAAAGCTAGCGGCAGACTTTGATAGCAAGAAGCGCCGATGATTTGGCAGGGGCCATTTGCTGCCGCAAGCTGGGCGCGGGCGGCTTGCAATTGGCCGTCATCTTCACCGAGATGCACGCCATCGGCGGCGCTGAACAGGGCCAGTTCAATATCGTCATTGATGATCAAGCAGGCGTGGTAGTGCTGTGTGAGCTGCCGTAACGCCAGCGCTTGCAGCCGCTGCAGCGTGGCGTCGGCGGTTTTATTGCGGTATTGCACGATGCGGCAACCCGCTTGCAGGAGGGCTTCGGTTACCGTCAGCAAGCGCGGCGTATCGGCCCAATCGGGCGTAATGGCGTAGAGCCCGCGCAGCGTGCAGGCGGTTTTATTGTTCACTGGCTGCGCTCGGTTCATCGTCATCACCGCGCACCCAATAGAGGCGATCTGGAATGAATTGACCCATGCCGGGGCGATAGGCATTTTTCAAACTTTGGTAGGTATATTCCTGTGCTTCTTTTACCGCGGCGGAAACGTCCTGCCCTTGGGCGAGAAAGGCCGCAATGGCCGAAGCCAGCGTGCAGCCGGAGCCATGGTAGGAAGCCGGCAAGCGTTCCCAATTCATGCGCCGCAAGATGCCGCGCATGTTGTACAGCGTGTTGGAGACATGGACAGTTTGTTCGTGTGCGCCGGTAATCAGCACATATTCGCAGCCCATATCGATCAAGCTGCTGGCGCATTGGTCAAGATCCAGCGCTTCTGGCGGGTCGTCAAAAGCGTTTTCAGTGGCAGGCGTGTTGCGCTCACCGTCGCCCTCCTCCTCATCTGCGTCATCATCGGCTGAGTTTTCGACCAAGCGGCGGGCTTCCAGGCTGTTCGGCGTGATGATTTTGACCTGCGGCAACAACAAATCGCGCAGGGCATCGATTAATTCTTCATTGGCGAAAGGGTCGCCGCGGCCGGAAGTGAGTACGGGGTCGAGCACCACTGGAATATCAGGATAGTCCGCGATGATTTCGGCAATGACCGCAACGCCTTCGACGCTGCCAATCATGCCGATTTTGATGGCGGCAACCGGCATATCTTCCAGCACACTGCGCGCTTGGTCGTTGATCCAGTCGGCATCCATGGGCAAATAATCTTCAACGCCAACGGTATCTTGCACGGTGATTGCCGTCACAACGGAAAGCGGATGACAGCCCAGACTGGCTAAAGTGAGAATATCGGCTTGCAGGCCGGCACCCCCGGTGGGGTCGGTGCCGGCGAAGACCAGAACGGCGGGCATGGGCGCATTTGACATGGGAAAACCTTGGCGTGAGCGGTAAGAGTTGGCAGAATCGGGCAGAATCGAATTCTCACATAACTCACTTGGACTCGCCCGGAATGCATACGGAATTTAGACGTTGGATGTGTCTGGTCTGTGGTTTCATCTATGAAGAAGCGCACGGTCTGCCGGAAGAAGGGATTCCGCCCGGAACCCGCTGGGAAGACGTGCCGGTCAATTGGACGTGCCCGGAATGCGGTGCGCGTAAAGATGATTTCGAGCTGCTGACGATCTGATTTGACTATTTTTGATCACAACATGAAAAGGGGCCTGCTTTGAATACTGTCAACGATTTGGCTGGCGTCAGGGTGATGGTGATCGACGATAGCAACACCATACGGCGTAGCGCGGAAATCTATCTTTTGAAGGCGGGCTGTGAAGTGATTCTGGCGGAAGATGGCTTCGATGCGCTGGCCAAGATTGCCGATCATCAGCCGGAAGTTATCTTTGTCGACATTATGATGCCGCGTTTGGATGGCTATCAGACGTGCGCTTTGATCAAGAAGAATCCGCGCTTGCGCGATATTCCGGTCATTATGCTGTCGAGCAAGGATGGCTTGTTTGATCGCGCGCGCGGCCGTTTGGTCGGCTCGGATGAATATCTGACCAAGCCGTTCAGCAAGGAAATGCTGCTGGAAGTGGTGCGCCGCCATCGACACCCGTCGTGAACTATCAAAATTTGACTCAACTTTGGACTCAATTGCGCTGGACTCTATCGTGCCGATAAAAAAAGTGTTGATCGTGGATGATTCGCCGACCGAGCGTTTCTTTCTCTCCGATGTTTTACGCAAGGAAGGCTATGAGGTCGTGACGGCGAATAGCGGTGAGGAAGGCGTTGAATTGGCCAAGCAAGCGCGTCCTGATTTGATCCTGATGGATGTGGTCATGCCCGGTTTGAATGGTTTTCAGGCGACGCGCCAACTGTCGCGGGCGGCGGAAACCAGCGCTATTCCAGTGATTCTTTGTACGACTAAAGGCCAGGAAACCGACCGGGTTTGGGGCATGCGGCAGGGCGCAATTGATTATTTGGTGAAACCGGTGCAGCCGGCAGATTTGCTGGCCAAGGTGAAGGCGTTGCATTGATGGCCGAGCCGCAACGTTTGCAAAACTTTAAAGCGCAGTTGGCGGAAAAGCTGGAACGGGCGCAGGGCGCGGACGTTTCGGCCGCCAAGCTGGGGTTTGTGGCGGGCGGGCATTATTGGCTGGTCAATCTGGATCAAGTGAATGAAGTGATTACCGTGCCTGAGTTAACCGCTGCGCCATGGGTGCAAGACTGGTTTGTTGGTGTGGCTAGTGTGCGTGGTTTGTTGTATGGCTGTACTGATCTGGCCGCCTTTCTTAAATTGGCCGAGCCGATGCCCCCCGGCGAAAGCCGTTTATTGTTGGTGCATCCGCGCTTTGGCATTAACGCTGCGCTGCGGATTGAACGTGCCTTAGGCTTGCGGGTGGTGTCTGATTTGACGGCTGTGGCTATGCC
>CAYWXO010000212.1:0-5157 GCA_964462255.1 uncultured Thiobacillus sp.
GCGCTTCCCCGAACATTCAGACGTAAAAACGGCGACCTTGAAAGTCGCCGTAACTTACTGATTTTGCTGCTATTTACTGGTGGGCAGTACGGGGTTCGAACCTGTGACCCCCGCCGTGTGAAGGCGGTGCTCTACCACTGAGCTAACTGCCCTGAATGCGGTATTTCAGAGAGGGGCGCATTCTAATAAACGAAAGCCGGCACGGTCAAAGGCTTTTTGCATTGATTAACAAACAACATCAAACAACAAGACCAAAATCAAGAAGTGAAGACTATGCAATGCCACATTCCAGTAAAATTGACCTTTTCGCTTTGCAGAATCCCGACATGGTCCGCACTCGTTTCGCTCCCTCCCCGACTGGTTACCTGCACATTGGCGGCGCACGCACCGCGCTGTTTTCATGGGCTTACGCGCGCAAAATGGGCGGTGAATTCATCCTGCGCATTGAAGACACCGACCAGGAACGTTCAACGCAAGCCTCCGTGCAAGCCATTCTTGATGGCATGGCCTGGCTGGGCATCGACTGGGATGAAGGCCCGTTTTATCAGATGCAACGCATGGAGCGCTACAAAGAAGTGGTTGACCAATTGCTGGAAGAAGGCCACGCCTATTATTGCTACGCCAGCAAAGAAGAGCTTGATGTCATGCGCGAAGCACAAAAAGCGCGCGGTGAAAAACCGCGTTATGACGGACGTTGGCGACCTGAAGTCGGCAAAATCTTGCCGCATCCCCCCAGCAACCTGGACGGACAGCGCAAGCCGGTTATCCGTTTCAAAACACCACAAACCGGCGTGGTCACCTTCAACGACATGATCAAAGGCCCCATTAGCGTCGCCAATGCCGAACTTGATGACCTGGTCATCGTGCGCGGCGATGGCGTGCCCACTTACAACTTCGGCGTTGTGGTTGACGATTGGGATATGCGCATCAACCACGTGATTCGCGGTGACGATCATGTCAACAATACGCCGCGACAAATCAACATTCTGAAGGCATTGGGCGCACCGATTCCCACCTATGCCCACGTCCCCATGATCCTCGGCCACGATGGCGAGCGCCTTTCCAAACGACACGGCGCAGTTTCGGTTCTGCAATATCGTGAAGAAGGGTTTTTGCCGGAAGCCTTACTCAATTATTTAGCGCGCCTGGGCTGGAGCCACGGTGACGAAGAAAAATTCAGCTTGGCCCAGTTTGTCGAATGGTTTGATCTGGGTCATGTCAGCCATTCCGCGGCGCGTTTCGACGGCAGCAAATTGGCCTGGCTCAATCAGCAATACTTGAAAGAGGCCGACAACACGCGTCTCGCTGATCTGGTGCAGCCTTTTCTTAAAATTCAAGGGATTGATACCGGTGCCAGCAGCGCACTAACCGGCTTGATCGCCTTAGTAAAAGAACGCGTCAATACCATCGAAGAACTGGCGGATGGCCTACACATTTATTACCGGCAAAGCCTTGCCTCAAGCGAAGATTTACGCAGCAAATTGCCGAAAGCCGCCCTGCCCGCTTTTGAGCAACTTAAACTTGACTTCGCCAATGTCAGTTGGGAAGCGCCAGCGCTGAGCCAATTACTGAAAGATACCGCTAAGGCTTACGACCTCAAAATGGGGCAAATCGGCCTGCCGCTGCGTCTGATCTTGTTCGGCACGGCACAAACGCCCGCTATTGATCAAGTCCTTGCCTTGCTCGGCCGCGAAGAAACCCTGCGTCGTTTAGAGAATGCTTGGGCACACACATTGGCAGCAATCAACTAAGATCAATAACCTGTTCAACACTTTTTACTTCTCAATTCAATGCACCACAAGATGAAACTTATCGGTTCACTTACTAGCCCTTTTGTCCGCAAAGTACGTATCGTCGCGGCGGAAAAATTCGTCGAATATGAATTTATTGTTGATGTTCCGTGGAACGAGGGTACGCAAGTTCCCAGCTATAACCCCCTCGGCAAAGTACCCGTTTGGGTGCTTGATGATGGCAAAACCCTTTTCGACTCCCGCGTGATTGTCGAATATCTTGACAGCGTCAGTCCGGTTGGCCACCTATTACCGAAAGAAGCCCGCCCCCGCATCGCTGTGAAACGCTGGGAAGCACTCGCAGATGGCGTTTGCGATGCCGCCGCGCTCATTTTCCTGGAGAAAAAACGTGCGCCCGCGCAACAAGACCCGGCTTGGATCAGCCGTCAGCAAAGCAAAATCGACGCTGGCTTGCAAATGATGAGCGATGACCTTGCGCAACAAAACTGGTGTACCGGCGACTTTTTTTCGTTGGCAGACATTGCCCTCGGCTGCACGCTAGGCTACTTGAGCTTCCGTTTCCCGGAGATCGACTGGCGTCGCCAACATCCAAACTTATCGGAATTGTTTGACCGCATCATGCTGCGGCCAACCTTCAAGGAAACGGTACCGGTCTTGTAAATCGAAGTAACAACCTACTCGCCGGCCTGATGCAATATTTCCATTAATTTGAGCCCGGCGAGATTTTTAATCGCGCGGGACAAACCATAAAACACCGCGACCATCATCAACATTGACGGTATCGCAATCATCGGATAGCTCATCAGCGTCAGGCGGCCAAGTTCTTCGTTGAATGCCGCGCTGCCGGCTGGGCTAACAACAATCCAGGTCGCCAGGAAATAATTCATCGTCGCGGAGAAGAAAAAGGTACCGCCAATCTGCCAGTTCGCCGCCTGTAAACGCGCTTCAAACGCCTGCACATTGCCGCGCATTTCCAGATTTTGTTGCACCAAACCAACGTTAATCAACTTAGGACTATACAGCAGCGAACGCACCAAAGGATAACGGGTATAACCGGAAATAATGACGCCAATACCCAGCAAAGCCGGGATGGCAGCTTCTTTCACCGCCAACCAATGCTTATCCAGCTCTAACAAGCCGATGCCGCCAGTCAACAATATGCTGACCAGCCCGAGTGCGGCAAACAGATTCAATTTACGCCGACGCACCAAATCATAAGCGCCCCAAGCGAGCGGAAAAGCAAGCGCCAGTAACAGCGCCCGCACCGCGCCCAAATTCGCCTCGTCACTCCATTTCATCAGAATGAGCGAGGGAATAATCAACGTGATCAACAGTTCAACCAGCGAATTATTTGTTTTGGCTTGCATGGCAATCAATCAATCAATGACGGGGTCGGGTCGCGATCAAACTGGCCGCCACCGATGCAGAAATAAGCACTGCCACAATGATCAGCGAAGCCGGCGTCGGCACGTGATACCACGGCATGATCAACATCTTTGCGCCAATGAACGTCAGCACCATCGCCAAACCATATTTCAGCAGATGGAAACGATCTGCCATGTCAGCCAGCAAGAAGTACAAGGCACGCAAGCCCAAGATAGCGAAAATATTGGAGGTAAACACAATGAATGGGTCTGTCGTGATAGCAAAAATGGCGGGGATAGAATCCACCGCAAACACCACATCCGAAACTTCAATCAAGATCAGCACCAAAAACAGCGGCGTGAAATAACGTACCCCATCTTTCATCACCACAAATTGCTCGCCCTGATGCCCCTCTGAGATACGCAAATGCCGGCGCGCAAATTTCAGCACCGGATTGTTCTCCAAGTCGGGCTCTTTCTCTGCCATGACCAACATGCGCATACCGGTAATCACCAGGAATGCACCGAAGAAATACAACACCCAATTGAATTCACTGACGATCCAGGCCCCCGCCAGAATCATGATGGCACGCAGAACAATCGCGCCCAGCACCCCATAAATCAACACGCGCCGTTGGTATTCGGGTGGCACATGAAAAGCGGTAAATATCAGTAAGAAAACAAACACGTTATCGACCGAGAGCGACTTTTCAATCACATAGCCGGTTAAAAACTCAATCGACTTGGCAGCAGCAATTTCAGGCCCGACAGTGTCATTCAGATGCCACCACAACAAACCATTAAACACCAACGCCAATGACACCCAGACCAATGACCACGTCGCCGCTTCCTTAACCCCCACTTTATGAGCTTTGCTTCCACCAAAAACAAATAGATCCAACGCCAGCATCACCAGCACAAAAGCGATAAAAGCACCCCACATCCAGGGTTCGCCAATATTGTTCATTTAGTTACCTTGTTTGAATTATGCAAAAGGTCGGACCGAAGTCCGACCTGACTTTCACTACAAAACCATTTTAAAAGAGAATTATTGAAAGCGCTTCAATGCCTCAATACGCTCCTCAAGCGGCGGATGCGTCATGAACAAACGCTTAAAACTAAAACCACCGTTATCGCCACCACTGATACCGAAAGCGGCCATTTTTTCGGGCAACGGTGCGGTATGCGCCTGCTTCAAACGTTCCAGCGCCGCAATCATGTTCTGTCGGCCGGCCAAAGTTGCACCGCCCGCATCCGCCCGAAATTCACGTTGACGCGAAAACCACATCACGATGATCGAAGCAAGCACGCCCAAAATCAATTCCGCGGCAATCATGGTGACGTAAAACGCTGGGCCTTGCCCCCGCTCAGTTTTAAAGACCAACTTGTCAACCAAATGACCAATCACGCGCGAGAAGAACATCACAAAGGTATTCACCACGCCCTGAATCAAAGCCAACGTCACCATATCGCCATTGGCCACGTGAGAAATTTCATGCGCCATCACCGCTTCGGCTTCTTGTTTGGTCATGCCGCGCAACAAGCCGGTTGAAACCGCAACCAAGGCCGCGTTTTTGTTCATGCCGGTGGCAAAAGCATTCACTTCCGGCGAATCCCAAATGGCCACTTCCGGCATTTTAATACCCGCCGCTTGCGCTTGCCGTGCCACCACTTGCATCAACCAAAGCTCTTCCTGCGTGCGCGGATCGGTAATCACTTGAGCACCAACCGATCGCTTCGCCATCCATTTCGACAGGGCTAGCGAAATCAACGAACCACCAAAACCCATGACCGCTGCAAAAATCAACAATGACCCCAGGTTGAGGCCACTTTCATTTAAGTAGGGCTCCACGCCCAACAAACGCATAGTCAGCGAAAGCACCAACACAATAGCCATGTTAGTGGCCAGGAATAGAACGATACGTTTCATGATTTCTCCAGTGATTTCAAAGCAACATCCTTGCCATCAGCAAACAAAGTAACACGTCTAGCTTATGCGCTCACTTTCAACAAATAAATTCGATTATGCTTGACGCATTGTT
>CAYWXO010000213.1:0-5121 GCA_964462255.1 uncultured Thiobacillus sp.
TACCAGAACAGTGATTACGATTGGAAGGCAGAAACGACAAGGGCTTACATCGCTGTAAGCCCTTGATTTACTTGGTGCGCCCGGCAGGATTCGAACCCACGACCCTCTGGTTCGTAGCCAGATACTCTATCCAACTGAGCTACGGGCGCTGAAAGAGAGGCGAATTATAAGCAGTTTGAGCTGTTTGGCAAGCGGGTTTTTGAAGACTTTTGAAGGCACTTAATAAAAATCGTAAAAATCGTAAAAATCGCACAAAAACTGCACAAAAATTACTCAAAAATCGCACGTTGTGGCGCAACAAATCATTGCCAATCACTGGCCAAGGTTGAAATGCGCCAGCGGGCGAGCCACGCTTCGGCGGCTTCTGGGCGGCCGTAAAAATAGCCTTGTTGCAGCAAGTCGGCATGTGCATTGAAGAAAGACGCTTGCGTGGCGGTTTCAATGCCTTCAGCAACCACTTCCAAATTCATGTGGGCGGCAATGGCCAGGAAGGTTTCTACCAGCGCGGCGTCGTCGGGATCGGTGGCGATATCGCTAACAAAAGCGCGATCAATCTTCAGTTCGTGCAACGGCAAACGTTTGAGATAGGCTAATGATGAATAGCCGGTACCAAAATCATCAATCGATAAGCGCACGCCCAAGGTGGCTAGCTCGCTCATTTTGGCGACCACATCATTCAGATTATCAATCACCAATCCTTCGGTAATTTCAAGTGTCAGCAGGTGGGGATTGGCCCCGCTGGCGGCTAAGAGATCGCGCACCCAAGGGACGAATCCACTTTGCCGGAAATGGCGCGGGCTAATGTTGACCGCCAAGCGCAACGGCAGGCCGCTCATTTCGGCGTTGGCCAATAGGTGACTGGCTTCGGCCAGCACCCAACTGCCTAATTCCACAATCAAATCTGATTCTTCTGCGATGGGGATGAACAACCCCGGCGGCAGCAAACCGCGGCTTGGATGCTGCCAACGCAATAACACTTCCGCGCCGGCCAAGCGCCCATCGGCGTGGACTTGCGGTTGCAAGAACACGCGCAATTCAGACCGATTGACGGCGTGCCGCAATTCCCGCTCCAAGCGATAGCCTTGCGCCGCGGTTTCTGCCATATCCACTTTGAAAAGGGTGGCTTGATTGCCGCCAGCTGCTTTGGTGCGGCGCAAGGCGGTTTCTGCGCGCAGCAAGATGGCGTCGGGTGTTTCGGCTTCCATGGCAGGGAAAAGCGTAGCCCCTATGCTGGAGTGTATTGGGACGGACTCACCCAATAAATTGAAAGGCGGTGCCATGCTGGCGTGCAATTTGTTGATAAATTGATGCACCCAGGCTTCGGCATTTTCGGTGCCACCGGCGCTGTTGTCGCCGGTGCGCGCAATCAAAATGGCGAATTCATCGGCCGCAAAACGCGCGACGCAATCGGTTTCGCGCAATTGGTGGGCCAGGCGGTCACCCATGGCGGCCAACAGTGCGTCGCCGGTATCGCTGCCGCGGGCGTTGTTGATCACTTTAAAACGGTCGATATTCAGCAGGATCAGCGCATGTTGGTGGCTATTTGGCGCAGCACTTTCCAGGGCTTGTCCTAATCGTTCCATCATCAGGCTGCGGTTGGGCAGGTTGGTCAACTCATCGTAAAAAGCCAGGCGTTGAATGCGCGACTCCGCCGCTTTGCGAGCGCTGATATCGCTGAAAACCAGCACGCTACCGGTGACCACTTCCTTTTCTCGCATGGGCGTGACGATAAAAGCCGCCGGAAATTGCGTGCCATCACGACGATAAAAAACCGCTTCGCCTTTTAAGGTGCCATGGCCGAGCAAGGCAGATTGCAGTGTTCCACCTGATGTATTTTCATGATGGTTGGCATTAGGATGGTCGCCGTGCAATAACAGATACATATCCTGCCCCAAACAGGCGGCTTCATCGTGGCCAAGCAGGGACAGTGCGGCGGGATTCACGAAAGTGCAGCGCGCATTGAGGTCGCATCCCAGCACGCCTTCACCCAGTGCGCGAAACAGCGCACGCTGACGGGCTTCATTACTGGCGACGCGGTTACGTTCTTGTCGTAAACGCCGGTTGAGCAAGGTGAGCGCGACAACACCCAATGACAACAACAGGAAGACAATTAGGCTACCTGCCGCAATACGGGATTGAAATCTTTGCAAGACATCATCGAAGGTGAATTGCGGTGCATGGTCAAAAGGGGGAAGGCGTAGGCTGCGTAATAATTCGTCGATGCTGCGGTAATCACCGGGGATAGTAAAGCCGACGATTTTCATGCGTTGGGCCAATTCGCCATCGTGCGGTAAGACCAGCAATGCGGTTGCCACCCGCCGAGCCAGATCCGCCTCTACATGTGGCATCGCGGCGAACGGCCACTCGGGATATAAGCGTGTACTGGTCAGAAATGGGAAGGTGGGGTTCCACTGCGCGCCGACCAATTTGAATTGGCTGGCATCCAACTTGCCTTGGTTAATCATGCTTTCAATGAGGCCGGTGCGGACAAAACCGGCATCGGCGTGACCCTTCAATACGGCTTCAATGGCTTTGTCCTGCGGTTGCCCGGTTTCAATGATTTGTGCGTCTTGCGGCAATTTGACCCCGGCCTTCAACAATTCGAAGGCTTGCATCTGATAAGCGCCCAGTGAATTCTTCGCGGCGGCGGCGAGTTTTTTGCCACGCAAGTCGGCGAGGCTGGTGATGTCATCTCGATCGGAACGGGTGATGATGACGCCGCCGAATTCGCTGACGCCAAACTTCCCTTCCTTGTTGACCAGCGATGCCAGCGGCGAGGTCAGTCCGTTCTTGTAGGTCAGCAATACATAGTGCGAGGGCTGGGTAAAAATAAAATCTACCTTGCGCTGGATGGCATCGTCCTCTAACTCGCTTAGGTGATAAACATGCAAATCAAAGTTAACGTCGGGCAAGCTGTGGTTAAGGTAGGCGATCAGGGGTTGCCAGCGTGCTTGGGTCTCCGGTTTGGGCCGAAATGCCAAGATGCCGACGCGGACGGTTTTGGTTTTGCCCGCCGCCTTGCCCGCCGTAGCGTTTGCCTTCTGCACCTCCTGCACCCTCTGCGTTGGCTCGGCAAAATTTTGTGGGGAGAAGAAAATCAACAAAAGGGCGAGCAGCAGGCTGATGGCGGCGCTGTGCGTTTGGGGGATCATGGCTTTTGACTCATAGCGAAACCTCAATGTGCGAAACCTCAATGCGATTGCGCCCATTTTCCTTGGCGCGGTAGAGCGCTTGGTCGGCTCGAGCCAATGCTTCGTCAACGTGTTTATCGGATGCGGACAAGCTTGTGTAACCGATGCTGACGGTGACCCAAAATTCGATATCGCCGGTATTTTGTGGCAGGGAGGCCAGTCGTTGCCGCAGCCGATCGGCAAAAATACCGGCCGAATCCAGTTCAGTTTCGGGCAGCAGAATGGCAAATTCTTCGCCGCCTAAGCGGCCGGCCATATCGGTTTGCCGAAGCTGTGCGCGCATCATTTTAGCAAAAGACTTGAGTACAAAATCGCCGGAAGCGTGGCCATAACGGTCGTTGACCAACTTGAAGTGATCCAGATCAAGCATGAGCAGGCAGGCCGATTTGCCAAAGCGGTGGATGCGATTGAGTTCCTGCGTGATGCGTTCGATGAAATGACGTCGATTGGGCAGGCCGGTCAAGCTATCGGTGGTAGCCAATTCAATTAAGCGTGCTTCCATGGCCTTGCGTTCCGTAATGTCCTGAAACACCACTTCTACGCCTACGCGCTGGCCTAGTTCAACCATGGAAGTCACTTTGACGTGAACAGGAATGGCGAGTCCACTTTTATGGATAAAGTGCTCTTCGACTTCGCGGGCCACGCCATCAAGCAAAGTTTGTTGAATTGGGCATTGTGTATCAGGATAACTATGGCCATGAACATCTTTGAAATGCAGCAAAAGATGTAGATTCTGGCCTAGTACCTCGTCTTCACGGTAGCCCAGCAAGGTGAGTGCGGCGGGGTTGACGAAGATGCAGCGGCCTTGCATATCACTGCCAAAAATGCCATCGCCGGCGGAGTCCAGTAACAAGGCGTTGCGTTGCATCAGGCGGGCACCTTCACGCAGCGCAGCTTGGCGCACACTGATATCGAGAAAGGCGACGACCGTGCCTTCAATTTGGTCATTCACTCGAACGGGGGTGACCACTTGCTCGACTTGGAAGCCCACCCCATTACGGCGGGTAAACCATTCTTCCGTGCGGCGCACAATGCCATCCTGGCAAGTGCGATGAATCGGACAATCGTGCTGCGGGTATGGGCGGCCATCTTCGTGCTGATAATGAAACAGGCTGTGCTGATTGCGACCGAGTACTTCTTGCTCGGTTAATCCCAGCATATCGAGTGCGGCACGATTGATGAAGGTACATTGGCCTTGCTTATTGGTGCCGTAAACGCCTTCGCCCAGCGCTTCCAACAGTAATTCCATGCGGCCATGATTTCGCCGCTCTTTTCTGGCCAGCAGCACCAGTTTGGTGGCCAAAGTCAGAATCACCACCAGCGCAATAGCTGCGATAAGGAACCCTTGTTGCCACTTTTTCCATATATCTACCCAAGTGAAATCCGGGCTTTGATCAAAAGGTGGCAGGCGCAAGGTGCGCGCTAACTCTTCCACGATGAGGTAGTCACTGGGTACGGTGTAGCCGTAAATTCCGGCGGCTTGTGCTGCCGGGTGGTCGGGTTCCAGATTGAATAAAGCCGCAGCGACGTGCCGCACTGATTTCTCCGGTACATGCGGCAAGGCAAAAACAGGCCACTCTGGGTATAACCGCGTTGACACAACATGTGGAAAATTGGGGTGATACTGCGCGTTAACGACCTTCAGTTGATTGGGCAGGATTTCGCCCCGACGTTGCATGCGCTCCAGAATGCCATCGCGAATCAGTCCGACTTCGGCACGGCCATCAAGCACCGCCATCACCACATTTTGATGTGTTTCTAGCTCAATAATCTGTTTGGCGTCGTTCGGCAAAAAAACGCCGGCCAAATGCAATTCATAGGCTTGGGCGCGAAAACCGCCCATGTGCTGCGTGCTGGGCGTGGCAATAGATTTGCCGCGTATATCTTTCAGCAATTCAATATCACTGCGCTCCGCGCGGGTAATGATGGT
>CAYWXO010000214.1:0-1239 GCA_964462255.1 uncultured Thiobacillus sp.
ACTTCATCGGCACCGGTGTCGCTGACTTTGCCACTCAGGTCGCCTTCGGTGATGCTTTTGGCTAGATGAACCGCTTTATCTAATCGGCCGGTGATGCTGCGTGTAATGAATAGCGCCACCACAATGCCGATAACCAAAGCAAGAATGCCTAAGCCAAGCATCATGATGCGGGCTGCATCGTAGGCACTTTTAGCCTGTGCAGAAACGGCTAGGCTTTGGCCTTCCAGCCGATTCAGCAGGGCATCCAAGTGAGAAATTAAGCCTTGTAATTGGCCGCGAACCACATCGCGGATTGCAGCCTGAGCCGTTTCGTTGTCTTCAGACAGCGCCGCGTCCATCACCAGTGTAATCTGCTCGGCAGCAGCGGCTTCGGCTTGGCGGATAGTGGCTAGTGCGGCCTTGTCTTCGGCGGTGAAGTCAAATTTGGCGAGTGCGGTGTCGGCGTCTTGATAGGTTTTGCGTGCTTCACGCATGCGTTTAGATTCTTCGCGCTTGAAACCGAACTCTTCTTGTAACACAACATCGCGTAAGGCAATACCGCGGAAACGTACCGCATCTCGCATCGTGTTTAGGAGTGAGATCTTGGCGTAATCACGTTCCACGATGCGCTCCAGATTACTTTGCAGCATCGCCATTTGGCTTAGGCCAATGCCTAGAATAATCAGCATGAACAGCAGAACGATGCCAAACCCTAGCATTAGGCGCGGTCCAACTTTAATACGGCTTAGGCTATTCATGCCAAGCTCCTACGAGATGATGTTGGGATTTGGAGGCCGCGCATTGAGCGCGGCCGTGATTTTACTGCGCAGTAACTGCTGAGTGGATTACACCTATAACATTGCCGCCATCTAAAATCGGTGCAGAAATATGGACGCTATTGATTTGAGTGGTGGGGTCAGGTTTGATCTCTTGCGCATTCCACGCCTTGCCTTTCATGGCTTCTTTAATGGGAGGCCGCGCCGCTGCGTTATAGATGAGCGACTTTCCACTGCCGGCGACCATGTTGCCTTTCGCATCGCGGACAAAGAGCTTGTTGATGCCTTTGTCGGCCTCCCATTGCAGAATCAGTTTGCTGGCTGGGGTCGCCATGATGCCGGTGACTTGGGGGTGATTTTCCGCCAGCTCGTCCCATTTGCCGTTAGTCATGCCGGGGATCATGCCCCCCTTTGCGTTGGCCTCTTTGACCGCTTTGACTATGGTTGGATTGGCAGCCCATTCAACCAGTTTGTTCTTGTAGGA
>CAYWXO010000214.1:1339-5052 GCA_964462255.1 uncultured Thiobacillus sp.
TTGTGTCATTGAATATCTCCTTAATATGGGTGAGCGTACCGTTACCATTGGCGTCCAAATTGGACTACGCATTATCAGCGGATTTTTTTAAGTCTTGCGAAAAATTGGCATTATTCGCAGTTTCAGTATGTTTGTCATGAGGGATATTCCCATTCAAGTGTGCTGGGAATTCGGTTGCAAGCTCACCTGCAGCGCGAGTTAAAGGTTGAAAGACAACGTCCACTTTATTTCGTTATCTTTGTCACGCATCGCCATCTTGTGCTGCTCTTGTCGGTTATATGACAAGTATCCATGTCGCTAACCAATTGAATTAACTGGGTTTTATGGGTGGCATGACGCTTGCGACGGAATAGTCATCTTCCTCAATCGTTGTGCGCATGCTCATGGCCGAGATTATCAAACGCAGCAAGGCATTAGCCGTTAATCCGCTGAAGGTGAGTCAGCCGGTGGGTGCATCATTGGCCTTTCTTGGTATCAATCAAGCGGTGCCGATGCTGCATGGTTCGCAGGGCTGCACCGCATTTGCTAAGGTTTTCTTTGTGCGGCATTTCCGTGAACCGATACCGTTGCAGACCACAGCGATGGATCAGGTCTCTACGGTAATGAACGCTGATGACAACGTCATACAAGGTTTGCAGACCCTTGCCGAGAAAAACAAACCGGCTTTGATTGGGTTGCCAACGACCGGATTATCCGAAACACAAGGTACGGATATTCATGGTTTAGTACGGCAATTCCGCAGCAAGCATCCAGAGTTTGATGCGATTCCGGTGATTGCGGTGAATACGCCTGATTACTCCGGGTGTTTGGAATCCGGCTATGCATTGGCAGTGAAGGCGATGATTGATGCTCTGCTACCGACGCTTCCTCAGCAGGAGGCCGCAACGTGCCTTAACCAAAGTAATCGAGTGAACGTGCTGGCTGGCGCAATGCTGACGCCGGGCGATTTAGAACATATCAAAGAAATAATTGAGCTGTTCGGCCTACGCCCAGTGCTGCTGCCTGATCTGTCAGATTCGCTAGACGGGCATCTTAGCGAACAAGAATCCAGCCCACTGACCGTCGGTGGTACACCAGTCGCTGCAATACAAACGCTAGGTGAGGCCATGGCCACCCTGGTGATTGGCGCATCGCTCAATGCCGCCGCAGATTTGCTCAAGAGCCGCAGCGGCGTCGTTGATTACCGCTTTGATACCTTAATGGGACTGGAGGCGGTTGATGCCTTCATTGTTGCCCTGACCGAAATCAGCGGCCGGCCGGTGCCGGAGAAGATCGAACGCCAGCGCGCACAGTTGCAGGATGCCATGGTCGATACGCATTTCATGCTGGGTTTTGCCCGTGTCGGCATCGCGGCGGACCCTGATTTACTCTATGCGTTGGCCCACCTGGTCGTTAGCATGGGCTGCGAGGTCACTGCCGCCGTGGCACCGGCGAAGGCTCCCATTCTGGAAAAAGTCCCCACTGCGCAGGTCAAGCTGGGCGACCTGGACGATCTGGAACAAGCCGCACGATCGCAAGGTGTTGATTTAATTATTAGTAATTCGCATGCCGTCGGGACTGCGCAACGCCTCGGCGTGCCCTTGCTACGCGCTGGTTTTCCGCAATATGACTTGATCGGGGGCTACCAGAAATTGTGGGTGGGCTATCGCGGTACACGCCAGACCCTGTTTGATCTTGCCAACTTAATTGTTGAGCATGGCCAGCACGACGTAGCCACCTACCGCTCCATCTATGCCAGCCGCCCAGGGGATGCCGTGTATGCGACACCTGAAACTTGTTCACTGCACTAAAAAGGGAGCGACCATGTTTGCCAAAAACAGCGTAAAAATCGCCTTTGCTAGCTCCGATCGCCGCGTGGTTAACCAGCACTTTGGCGCTGCTGAAGCGTTCTGTATTTATCAGCTATCGGAAAGCAGCGCGAATGAAAGCGCACGCCTGATTGAGGTAGCGGAATTCCACGACAGCGAAGTCGCTATGGATGGACACGAAGGCAAGCTGGCGCGCAAGATTGAATTGCTGGTTGGCTGCGCAGCGGTGTATTGCAATGCGGTCGGTGCTTCTGCCATCAAACAGTTGTTGGCGGCTGGCCTTCAGCCGATGAAGGTGGAGGAGGGTACGTCAATCGAAGCGTTGCTGTGCGGCCTCAATCACAGCCTGCAACATGCACCGCCCCCGTGGCTGGCCAAGCGTTTGCAGCACAAGGATGCTGATCGCTTTGCCGCGATGGCCGCCGAGGGGTGGTCAGAATGATCGAAACTCGCGTTCGCGTCGTCTCTAGCCTTAATGGCACGGCTTGGGTGACGGCTAAACATGAGGCGGGCTGCTCCGCCTGCCAATCGAAATCAGCTTGTGGTATTTCTGGTCTAGGCCGTTTTCTGTCTAACCGCCGGCCAGACTTGCCGATTCGTCAAGCTGATGGCCACGTTAACGCCAAAGCTGGCGACGAACTGCTGGTCTGCGTCGATGAAGCGGAATTGCTGCGTGCGGGTCTGTTTGCCTATTTATTGCCCGCCGTGCTGGCGGTTGTTTTCGCCGGCGTTGCAGCCGTTTTTGCGTTTAGCGACGCGGCTGCCGCCGTGTCGGCATTGCTTGGACTGATCACCGGTTTGTTGATTGCCCGATTTTTGGCCCCAGCACCTCACCTATTAATTTCCCCTATTGATCGATCCATTTCTGGAGAACACGCATGACTATAAATTCTGGGCTTGATACCCCGCACGACCCGATTATGGCAACTGATTTCATTAAGGAAATGCTTAGGCAGACGCGCGCCCTTGACAGTTATGGCACCTATGACGGTTGGACCGTTGAACGCATTCTGCAGCCGTACATTGTCACTAAGGAAATGCGTCGTCAGATTCCAGTGATTGGCGACCCGGACGAGCAAACTTTGGCGCGGGTGAAAGCCTTTTATAACGCCATTGCCGTGTTGATTGAAAAAGAATGCGGCCAGATTGCTGTGCCGATGCTCAATATTACACATGAAGGTTTTGGCCGCGCGCTTATCACTGTCGGTAAGCTGGTGGTGATGGATCGCACCGTGCGCGACGTGCATCGTTTCGGCTACGAAAATCTTTCGAAGATGAAGGATGATGCGGACAAATATCTCTCGGTAGCGCTGGAAATTATCGGCAAATACCCGGAAGTGGCTGGATTGTAGGGATCTGCACATGAGCGATGAAGAATTGAAAGCACTCGACCGTGAGGTCAAGAAACTCAAACGTATTGCCAGCGAATGGGCTGCTCAGTTGCACGACCTGGTGGAAGATAAACTGCCCGCCGGCTACTTGGAAATTCCGGACATTGCGCAATCGACTTACGATGCCTGTAAGGCGTGGGCGGAGGCCAATGCTAGATTACAGGCGCTGCAGAAGGAGAGCGTGTAATGGAAAGCGCGAGTGAAACTTATGCTGCTTTAACCCGAGGCGGCACGCCTTATAACCCTACTTTTGTCGTTGCTCTTGACCAGAAGACGTGCATTGGCTGCGGCCGCTGCTACAAAGTCTGCCCGCGTGATGTGTTCGAACTGGTCGAACGTGACGAAGACGAAATGGATGAAGACCTCGACGAAGACCAGATGAGTGTGATGTCGTTGAAAAACGTGCTCGACTGTATCGGCTGTGGCTCCTGTGCGCGCGTTTGCCCGAAGGGTTGTCATACCCATCAAGCATTGCCGGTTTCTGCCTCGGTTTTTCTTTAACTTTTCATTTAGT
>CAYWXO010000215.1:0-1079 GCA_964462255.1 uncultured Thiobacillus sp.
AAATTCACCCGTTAATCAGTAATCAATTTACCTTTGTTGAGCAAATCTTGAATGATTTGCTGGTCGGTAAACAGGGAGCCGGCAGCAAAAAGATCGGTGTTTTCCAGTGTGATCGACTGCACTTCTTTCGCTGGGTTGTAGCCGGAGGCAAATTCACCGGTCGCGCTGATATGCACGATGGTGCTGGTGCCGCTCAGTTCGAAGTGCAGGAAATCATCGAGGTTGCTTGTATTTTCGCCGCTCAAGAGGTCGCGCAAATCCAGCACATCGCCACCGGCACCGGTGCTGACATTGGCGGCGGCATTGTCCCAGTCCTTGATTACGTCAGATGCCGGTGCGCCCTTGCTGCCCTGGTCACCCAGCTCCCACTTAAATATATCTACCACACCAAGATCCCCGCCCAGCAGGTCATTGGCGGCTAGCACGTCATTGCCGGCACCGCCGATGATGGTATCGGCTCCGCTGCCACCCAGGACCGTGTCGTTGCCTGTGCCGCCGTAAAGCACATCGCTGCCGATGCCGCCGAGGAGGGAGTCGTTGCCGTCGTCGCCGTAGATGCGGTCGCGGCCGTCGCCACCGATGAGGCTGTCATCACCGGCATTGCCGTACAAACGATCGTCTCCGCTGCCTCCGTCAATGTTGTCGTTGCCATCGCCACCTAGGATGATGTCATGCCCAGCACCACCGGCCAGCGTGTCGTTGCCGGCGAGCCCGGAAATCATATCGTTGGTGGCTGCACCGGTGAGGGTGTTTGCGGCAGAGGTGCCCGCACGATGATCGCTGATTGCGCTCAGCGTCAGTGTCGCTTGCGAAGAATCATTGTCAGCATCGACCAAGGTGTATTTGATCTCCTCGGGGGCGATCTCGCTGCTGCTGCCGCTACCAGTGATTGATTTGAAGGTCATGCTTTGTATGCGCGCCTGTGCTGGACTGCTGGCTTCGAGTTCAATGCGGCCGATGTTGCTGTAGAAACTCGGGATGGCCACCGCACCTTCGGCAAAACTGGCGAACTGGCCAATCAGGTTGCCACTGATGTCGAAGATTGAATAATTGACTGACGAGACAACCCCGGAGCCGTA
>CAYWXO010000215.1:1179-5010 GCA_964462255.1 uncultured Thiobacillus sp.
CCGTCATTGTCGAAAATCAACTGGTTGGTCGGCGCGGCGGTATTCGTCCAAGTTAGGCGGCCGTTGCTGACCGTATAACTGTAGTTGACGCCTTCGCTGTCCGTGCCGGTGATCGGGCCTGCATTCATTGCAAGATTAATGTTGAGGCCACGGAATTCGACAAACTTGACCATCGCGTTATCGACGATGCTGTCGGCACCGGAGCTTGTGGCTTGGCCGATGTCGGTCACTAGGAAGGATGCGCCCTCGTCGGTGCCTACCGCGTTGATCACGTTGCCTTCATAGAAGGTGCGTCCTGGTTGCAGCGTTTCGCTATCGTCGCGCGCGATCGGTCGTCCATCGACTACGGTGATGGTCTGGATCGCGCTGGCGGTATCGCCATCGCCGTCGGTGACCTGGAAGGCGATATTGAAGGAGTCGCCCTCGTTCGCGGCCGGGTTGGTGAAGTAGGTGTACTCACCGGTGGTGAACTCGAAAACCAGCGCGCCATCCATGAAGCCCTTGCTGCTATTAATGCTCAACAGGCTGCCGGAGAGTGGGAATCCGCTCAGCACGCCGAGTGCCGGACTGGCCGTGATCTGATTAGTAACCGGGTTGTATGAGAAGGTGACTTCGGTAGTGACGGTGCCGCTACCCGTTGCATCGTTGTCGATCAACAGTTTTATGTGACTGATGAAGCCGCCATCCGCGCCGAAGGTTACGTTGTTGGCACCACTGGTGCTGGCCACGCTGCCGCTAAAGGCACGCGGAACTGTGGCGACCAGCGCTTCTTCCAGCTTGTTCACGTCGGTGATTAGGATGGCAGCATCCTTGACCCCGCTCTTGTCAGCATCGACGTTGTGCAAGTTATTCAGGTCGGAGATGTCGGCAATGCCGGTACCGATACCGACAGCGTAGGACTTGATGTTATTGGCACTCGTAAAATTATTCCACGTAGTGACCTGAGCAGAGGGGTCGTTATTCGGCGCGCCGTCCGAAATGAAGTAACTGGCCTGCTGCTTGGTCGAATCAGGCGTGCCGAATGCAGATCGCATCGTCTGCAGCGCGGCAATATAGTTGGTGCCCGAAGTGATTTCGTTGCCGGTGATGGCGTTGATGGCGTTAATCAACGCGGTCTTGTCGGTATAGGCGTTGCCGCCGTTCTGCATTTGGGCCGTGCTGGCGAACAGGCCCAGCTTCACCGTTATATCCGGCGTTTGGCTGAAGTACTCCTCAACCAGGGCGACTAGGCCGATTTTGGCTAGGGCAAGGCGCGTTGTGATCGTTGCATTGCCGTCGGCGTCAATCTGACGTACCTCGCCACCACCGTCGTTTTCCCGCATGCTGCCGGAAATATCCAACATCAGTACTAGGTTGTAGGCGACTGCCGGGCTTTCGGTGACTTCGGAGATGCCGTTGCTGGCGAGCGGGATATCGTCCTGGATGGTGATCTGCAGGTTGGCGGTGGAACTCTGTGTGCCGTCGTTGAGCGTGTAGGCAAAGGTCTGCACGTTATTGACGCCGTCAGTGGTCTTTGCTGTGATGGTATAGACGTAATCGCCGGCCGTGTGGCCGCCGCCGGTTGTTGTATAAACCGTCAGAGTGCCGATTGCGTTGCTGACTGTTACGACGCCTGCGATCGGTGTCGTGCCGGCCACTTGGGTGATCGCGCTGGTTCCGGTCAGGCCAGTATCGTTGTCGAGCAGGTTGCCGGTCACCGTGTTGCTGGCGACGCCTGCTTCTGTGCCGTTGGGCAGGCTGGATTCCTTGACGGTTGCTGCATCATTGACAGCGCCGATCGAGCTGGTCACGTCGATGGTCAGCGTCGCGGAGGAAGTACTTCCGTCGGCGTCGGTCAGCGTGTAGGTAAACACAGGGTCTTGTACCTGAACGCTGATGCCGTTGAGGCGGTAGTGAGCGCCGCCACTGGTGAAGGCGATGTACTGGAAGGGGGTCGTGGCGGTGATGCTGCCGGTGGCGATGTTTGTGGAGTTGCCGGTTATTGTGCCGGTTGCAACGTAGGCCCCCGTGCTGCTGTAGGCGTACCAGGTTGCGGTTTCAGTGGCGGTAAGGTTAGTGAGGGTCACCGTCGCGGCGTGATTCAACTGGTTTAGATCGACGACAAGCGTCTCGCCACTTTCGATGCGGTTTTTGTCGCTGTCCCCCCCGGACGATTCGACGCCGAGACCGTCATTGTTGGCGAAATCGGGGTTGCTACGGCGGACGAAGACCGCCTGCGTCGCATTTAATGTTGCGGCATCTACTTTGAGGCCAGAGGTGGCTAGCCCGCTCGTTGAGAATGGGTTGTTGATACCACCATTTGGATCAAAACCAAACAGCTCAATGCCTGTTGCCTTCCAGTTGTCAATGGTTGCCGCGGTATTTCCCGGGCTTGCTGCGACTTGAATATCCTTCGCTGTCGAGGTGAAAGTATAGGCACCGGTCGCCTTGGTTATGGCCAGCGTGCCTTCGGCGGTGACAAGGGTGATCGTCGTGCCATTGTCGGTCGTCGAGATTGGGGTGCCGCTGTAGGTGTTGGTGTAGGTAACGTTGCTGACTGTGATGCTGTCCATCGCTAAGGTGTCGGCACCTCCCGCCGCTCCGCCCGCACCGGTGATGACGTTGCCGCTGGCCGTGGAGCGAGCACCGACGCTGTCAACGTCGTTGTTCGCCGTTGGAGCGCTGTCGGTGATGGTCAGGTTGACCGTGGTCCAACCCGAACTCAGGCTGCCGTCGGACACTTTGTAAACGAAGCTGTCGATATCCGCCGTGGCGTCATTGTGCAGGCGTGCGGGTGGTGTGTAGGTAAATGTGCCATCGGTATTCATTACCACGGTGCCGCCCAGCGCGGTAACGACTGCGTTGGTGCCATTGACCGGGATAACAGAACCACCGGCCGTGGCGGCGACTTGCAATACCGTCAGTGAAAGTGCGTTGCTTTCCTCGTCCGTATCGTTAATCCGCACTGACCCGAGAACCACGGGCACGCCTTCAACGGCTGTATAGGCATCGATGGTGCCAACGGGTGCGTCGTTGGTGCCGGTCACGCTGATGGTCAATGTCGCTGTACTGGTGGCCCCTGCCGTATCTCGGACCGTATAGGTGAATACGTCATTGGCAGTGGCACCGGTCGCTAGGGCATCGGCTGCCGCCTGATCCGCCACATAGCTGTAGCTGCCGTTGGCGTTCAGCGTCAGCGTACCGTAAGTCCCCACTTTACCGCTGCCCAGCGTGCCGCTGGCAATCGCGGAAACGACCTTGCTGTCGCCGCTATCGAGGTCGGTGTCGTTAGCCAGTACCCCCGTGCCTGCGGTGCGGGTGACCGTGGCGTCTTCATTGACGGTCGCCGTGTCATTGACGCCGAGCGGCGCGTCGTTGGCACCTTGGATGGTGATTGTGATGTTGGCGGTGCTGGTGGCCCCTGCCGCGTCTCGCAGGGTGTAGCTGAAGGTGTCGGTGAGCGTGTTGTCTGCTGTCCGCAGCGCCTGCAGCGTGGCATTGCTGTTGTCCACTGTATAGGTGTAGCTGCCGTCGGCATTAAGCACGAGGCTGCCGTAGTTGCCGGCCTTGGCCACGCCCAAGCTGCCGCCACTGATGGCGGTGACGGTCTTGCTGTCATTCGTGTCTAGGTCGGTGTCGTTGGTGAGGACGTTGCCGCTTGGGTTGGTGCCTAATGTGCCGTTGGCTACGCCACCGGCTTCAACTGCAGTGGCCGTGTCGGCGACGGCGGTTGGGCCGTCGTTGGTGCCGGTGATGGTGACGCTAATAGTGTGGAAGGTGCCGTCGTCCGATTCGACTGAGCAGGTCTCGAGCTTGGTCTCGCCCTGTTTGAGGTACTGCACGGCGGCGTTG
>CAYWXO010000216.1:0-4976 GCA_964462255.1 uncultured Thiobacillus sp.
CTTGTCCTTATATGGAACATTTCCAAAAATTCATTCCTGAGAAGTTTGGAATGGAAGTGATTCTGGGAACTCATCCCATCCCACAAAAATATTATTTAACACACGGTAATCTAAATACATGGAAAACTGCGTTCCTGGAAGAGGCATCCAACCGACTCTTTCCGATGAACAAAATGAATTGATTAATGAAGCTGAAACGGAGTTGGCATTTGTTCGCATTGAGGATTGGAAACCATGTACTGCTCCGGATGTTGTAATTCAAGCAATAGAAATAAGAAATCAATAATATCTGAATTATTTGCACAAAACGAATTATCGTGAGTGGAAGTTCGTAAAGATAATCGGTAGATTTCAACCAGGTGTGCAATCTGTTAAAGTTAAAAAGATCATTGCTTTTTAAATATATTTGTCTTTGCATATCAATAATAAGTGAGGAAAAATATAAAGCTAATATTACCGTTATTCCTTCTGTGGATTTTTATTACCCCAATGGTTGTACAGACAATCCACAGGCATGAACATAGCATGGTTTGCACTTCGCAAAGCGACAAGCATTTTCAGGTTAGTCATGAAAAATGTCCCATCTGCACGTTTCATTTCTCAATCTTCTCATCCACAAATAAATATTTTAAAATAGCTATAAAAGAGGTTTATAGGAGATTTGCATGTTCTTATAAAACTGTTTTTGTTGAAAACCCATTTTCCCTCTCACTTTTGTTACGCGGTCCTCCAAGGATCATTGATTTAGGACAAAGTATGTTCTTTAAATCATTGTAAAACAGTAATAAAACGCAACAAAAATGAAAACATTATTTATAGCACTCCTGATGGGGGCGAATTTTCATATGTCTGATGCCCAAACATTTATAAGGGGTCGCGTGAGCGATTTAAAAGGAAATCCGCTGGTTGGCGCTTCCGTATTCTTACCCGAGCAAAACAAAGGCACTAGCAGTAATGAGAATGGAGAATATCGTCTGGAAAACCTTCCCGTAGGAAAAGTGAAAATTCAATTTTCTTACCTTGGTTATAACGTTGAAATTAAAACAGTCATCCTTCTAAATGGACCAAACTCGGTAGATATATCACTTTCAGAGGCTGTAATTGAATCGCAGGAAGTAGTGGTTACAGGTGGTTCAGTTTCGTCGCAACACGAAAATGCAGTGAAAATTGATGTTCTCAGACTTAACCCATTGAATAATAAGCAAACGCCGAATTTTGCAGAGGTATTAACCAGGGTGCCAGGTGTTGATATGATCTCGAAGGGTAGCGGAGTTTCAAAACCTGTTATACGTGGACTATCCATGAACGATATTCTGGTTTTAAGCAATGGCGTCCGTTTCGAGAATTACCAATATTCGAGCCATCACCCCCTTGGCATTGATGAATTTGGAATAGATGATGTGGAGATCATCAAAGGGCCGGCTTCGTTGTTGTATGGTTCTGATGCCATTGGTGGGGTGATCAATTTCATCAAAGAAAAGCCTGCTCCTGTTGGCACTATAGCGGGGGATTACAACCTGCAAATGTTTTCCAATACGCTTGGGATGACGAATAATTTGGGAATAAAAGGAGCTACAAAAAACATATTTGGAGGATTGCGGATTGGCCAGAAAACCAACGCCGATTTCTTGCAGGGTGGTGGTGCGTATGCGCCCAATTCGCGTTTTAACGAATATTCGGTGAAAGCCAACGCGGGATATGCCGGGAATATTGGTACTTTTAAATTATTCTACGACCACAACCAACAGAATCTTGGACTTGTTGAGGACGAGGCAATTGAGGAAATCTTGGGGAGAGGCCGTAAAAATGACATATTCTACCAACAGTTGAACACAGATCTCGTGTCATCGCAAAACAAGATTTATTTTGGAAAAATGAAACTGGACTTGAATTTGGCTTTTCAAAACACGGAACTCATACACTTTGGTGAAGTTGATGTCTTTGAACTCCAAATGAAACTGGCAACCTTGACCTACGAGGCAAAACTGATTTTGCCATCCGACACAAAATCTGAATACATCATCGGTTTTCAGGGCATGAATCAAACCAATGAAAACCTGAATGAAAGGAAAACAATCCTACTGCCAGATGCAACTATCACAAATTATTCAGTTTTCTGCCTGTTGCAACGAACAATCTTTAGCAAGTTGAAATTGCAGACAGGCATCCGTTACGATAACAAAACCATCACTTCGCAGGTGGTAGGTTTACCAACCGATCCAACTACTTTTCGCATGGCATTGGATAAAAGTTATGGTAGTTTTAGTGGCTCAATGGGGGCAACCTATAATGCTTCGGAAGTGCTTTTTCTTCGGGCGAACTTCGCTACTGCATACCGAACGCCCAATTTAGCCGAGCTAACATCGAACGGCCAGCATGAAACCCGCTACGAAGTTGGTAATGCAAGCCTGGTTCCTGAAAAATCTTATGAAACAGACCTAAGCATGCACCTCCACAAGGAAAATATTAGTTTTGACCTGGCCGGTTTTTACAATGTCATCAACCACCATATTTTTATTTCACCGACAGGAGATAATACCTCTTCTGGGATTGGTATATACAAATACATGCAAAACAACTCAACTTTGGTCGGTGGAGAAGCTGGAATACACATTCACCCAAAATATATCCCATGGCTGCATTTCGAAACAACCTTTTCAACGGTAATTGGCAGACAACAAAATGGAAATTATTTACCATTTGTGCCTGCCAGTAAACTGAAATTTGAACTACGTGCTGAAAAGGAAAAACTGTTGTTTTTGCAAAAAACATTTATCTCATTGAATTCGAATACTGCCCTTGATCAGAACAATGCCGCACCCGATGAAACTGCCACAAGCAGTTATACACTTTTCGATTTGAGCATTGGGGGAAATATTAAAATGAGCAGCCAAATTGTTTTTGTTGGATTAAGTGCCAACAATATTTTTGACAAGATGTATGTAGACCATCTTTCTACGCTAAAAGAAGTAAACCTATTCAACCCCGGTAGAAATTTAGCACTAACCCTTAAAATACCTTTTGGGATATGAAAATAGTTACTTTGATTGAAAACCTTGTCTATCAACAAGGTTTGGTTGCCGAACATGGCTTGTCCATTTACATCGAAACTGAGAATAGCAAGATTCTTTTTGATACCGGACAAAGTGGTTTTTTTCTTCAAAATGCCCTAAAAATGGGTATCAAAATGGAAGGTGTTGATGCATTGGTGCTTTCTCATGGGCATTATGACCATACGGGAGGTTTATATCCCTTCCTCGAAAAAAACAAGAAAGCAAAAGTGTTTGCAAAAAGGGGAGTATTCACACCTAAATACAGAAGCAACAACCGTTTCATAGGTACATTGATTCAGGATAAACTACTATTGGATAGGATACAATTTGTTGATAAGGTCACTGAAATAGGCCAAAATATCTATATAATGCCTGAAATAAAGATAACGGATCCATTCGACACACATTTTATTGGACTCAATATTAAGGTTGGCAATGAATTGATCCCAGATGAATTTGACGACGAACTGTTTTTGGCAGTGAAGCAAAGCGAACAGATCAATATCCTGACTGCTTGTTCGCACCGGGGAATAACCAATATTTGCCGTAATGCAACTGAATATTTTAATCTGCCGGTTGGTTTAATTCTTGGCGGTTTCCACTTGAAAAACTCAACGGATGATCAATTTGAGCGGACCATGGAGTATTTCAGGCATTTACAACCAAAATCAATAGGAGTTTGTCATTGTAGCGGAGTTGAAAAATATGCTAAGATGAAAAATGAGTGCAAAACGCCTTTATTCTATAACTTTACCGGGAATGAAATAAATTTAGAAATAAAGAATTGAAATATATACAAAACCGGTTTCGTAAATTTTACTCGTGGTTCTTGATAAGATAGACCTTAAATATTGCACTGTTTGCCGTACTTTGAGTTCCATTATTGCTCCAGAATATCTCACTTTCAGTACTATTTATGCCGCCAAATATAAAACCAATTAGGGTAGAATCACGCTGAATATCATCCAATTTAATTACCTCATTTTCATAAATCGGCAAATTCTTGACCGGAATAAATTCTGAACTAGCCCCCAAAAAGGAGGGCAATTCTATCGGCAACTTATATTCTGTCATTTTACCATTTCTGTCTCGTGTTACCCGGGCTATTGTTTTGACAAACGGCACATTGTTGTTTTGGATCCTGATCCCGGCACTATCTGTATATTGGGAAATTCCCCCAAAGAACAGGTTGTGCATCTCTTTTTCCCGGGCACTGTACAAAGGAACGTGCGCGCAATGGTATTGATTGTAATACTGTGCAAAATCGTTGTTAACCGAGTACCCTGAGCTGTCGATAATCACACAGTTCAGGAACGGTAAATCGGCATTTTGCTGAAAGACTCCTGAAAATGCTGTCAAGCCTTCCTGTCCGCCTGGTAATATTTGTGGAATGACATTATAATCCCGCCTATGCAAATTGGTAGTGTCTGTTATACCAGGTAGATGGATCACATTTATTTCAGCTCCATTGTCGATCAGCTTAAATTTTCGGATGGAATTGGTATAAGTCTGGACGTAGGAAGGATGTCCCATCGGGTTATACCTCCCATCAAAACGCTGTCCACCAGTTAAATACCAGATGTGGTATATTTTGTTCAGATATCCACCTGTGACGGCAAATTGTTCGTCATTTATTTGTCTGAACCAGCTTTTCAAAGAGTCCCCTTGAACGATCGCTTTAATCACATCGGGAACCTTTACCGCTGTGAGATAGGGATAAGTTACATGGTCGTCCGCTGTTTTACTGTATCCATATCCCCCAATAACATACAGATATTCACCTTCCTGGTGAAATTCCATGTTGGTGGAACTCAGTTGTTCCTGGATAGTTGCAGGTAATGAAGTTAATGGAGCTGTCCAGGTTTGAGCCGCAACAGGATCTACCACCGTAAGCTGAATATTCTGCCCTGCCGGATCAAAAGT
>CAYWXO010000217.1:0-4967 GCA_964462255.1 uncultured Thiobacillus sp.
GCCGGTGTTCTTAACAATGGTCAGAATGCTTTGGAAATTGCTGGCATCTCCGTTCAGGATGGCGTTGCGAATAATGTCTTTTTCTTCGGCGCTGCCATGTTTCATCGCGAAGATGAGGGGCAGGGTGGGCTTGCCTTCGGCGAGGTCGTCGCCAACATTTTTGCCAATCAAATCTGTATCGCCTGAGTAATCCAGCACGTCGTCAATAATTTGAAACGCAGTGCCCAGATGCATGCCGTAGTTGCCGAGGGCGTTTTCGGTTTCTTGCGTTGCGCCTTGTACGATGGCACCCAAGCGGCCGGCGGCCTCGAATAATTGCGCGGTTTTGTAACGGATCACGCGCAAATAGGCCGCTTCGTCGATATCCGGATCGTTGCAGTTCATCAACTGCAAAACTTCACCTTCCGCGATGATGTTAGTGGCGTCGGAGAGCACTTCCATCACGCGCATGCTTTTGACCGATACCATCATTTGGAAGGCGCGTGAATAGAGAAAGTCGCCCACCAGGACGCTGGTGGCATTGCCGAATAGCGCATTGGCGGTATCTCTGCCGCGGCGCAAGTCGGAGGCATCGACGACATCGTCGTGCAGCAGGGTGGCGGTGTGGATGAATTCGACAACCGCAGCCATTTCATGATGCTGGTTGCCTTGGTATCCCAATGCATTGGCGGCGAGAACGACCAAAGCCGGCCGTAAGCGCTTGCCGCCGCTGTGGATAATGTATTCGGATACTTGCCGGACCAGTGCGACGTCAGAATGCAAACGCGCTCGAATGACCCGATCCACCTCCGCCATGTCGGCTTCCAGGAGGGTTAACATCTGCGATTGGGGCACGTAGGGTGGCTTTAACGGTATAAAGAAGTTAGGTGGTGCTGCAGAGAGGAATCGAACCCCCGACCTACTGATTACGAATCAGTTGCTCTACCAACTGAGCTACTGCAGCGACATTTCGGCGGCGGATTATACATTTCTAGCGCGTTTTGCCTAGCGTCTGATGAAAACTCTTTTTTTATGAACGGATTGACAGGCTGTCCATACTCTGCAATCCCTTTACATTTACAGGGGTGGGAGGCAATATCGGCGCCCGATTTGGAGGATCAATTCGTGATTGATCAAGAGGAGCGCAAAAGATAATGGCTGCAGTAAACGTGGGCGCAAATTTGACCGGGCTGTGTCGGGCCATGGTGACACAAGGGCTACTTTCGTCGGAAGATGGTGAAAGTTTGCAAACGCAATCGCGCAGTTCTGGCGAGACTTTTATCGCGAGTTTATTGCGAACGCACCGTTTTCGGGCTGACCAGATCGCGGCGTTTGCGTCGGTTACTTTTGGTTTGCCGCTGCTGAATCTGGATGCGCTTGATCCGAATGTCATTCCCAAAGGCACGGTGGATGGCAAGTTGCTGGCTAAACATCGCGTTTTACCGATTACTTTGCGCGGCAATCGGCTGTTTGTTGCCGTTTCTGATCCCAGTGACTTGAAAGCGCTGGATGAAATCAAGTTTCAAACCAGTCTGGTCGTTGAGGCGATTGTCGTTGAAGACGATAAATTGGGTCAGTGGCTGGAAAAACATGGCGAGGCGACGGAAGAAAGCATACTCAAGACGATCGAAACTGAAGATCTCAATCTGGAATTCAGCGACGATGAGACGGTGAATGCGGCGGATACGGCCGCGGCGATGGAAATTGATGATGCGCCGGTGGTGAAGTATCTGCAAAAAATGTTGATGGATGCGATCAGTGGCGGCGCGTCAGATATTCACTTTGAGCCTTACGAGAAGACGTATCGCATTCGCTATCGGATGGACGGCGTTTTGTATGAGGTGGCGCAACCGCCCGTGGCGATCAAAGATAAGCTGGCTTCGCGCATCAAGGTGATCTCCAAGCTGGATATTTCGGAAAAACGCATTCCGCAAGACGGTCGCATGAAATTGGTGCTTTCGCGTTCCAAGTCGGTGGATTTTCGGGTTTCTACTTTGCCGACCATTTATGGCGAAAAAATCGTGATGCGGATTCTCGATTCCACCTCGGCGACGATGGGAATTGAGAAATTGGGCTATGAACCGACGCAACTTAAATTATTACTTGATGCCGTGCAACGCCCTTACGGCATGGTGCTGGTGACTGGCCCGACTGGCTCCGGCAAAACGGTTTCGTTGTACGCCTGTTTGAATATTCTTAACAAACCTGACGTGAATATTGCGACGGTGGAAGACCCGGTCGAAATTCAGTTGCCGGGTATTAATCAAGTCAATGTCAATGAAAAGGCGGGGCTGAATTTCTCCGCCGCCATGAAGGCGTTTTTGCGGCAAGATCCGGACATCATCATGGTCGGCGAGATTCGCGACCACGAAACCGGCGACATTGCCATCAAGGCGGCGCAAACCGGCCACATGGTTCTTTCTACCTTGCATACCAATGATGCGCCGGCGACCTTAACGCGGCTGATTAATATGGGCATTCCAAGTTATAACGTTGCCGCTTCTGTGCAGTTGATTACCGCACAGCGGCTGGGGCGGCGATTGTGTTCGGCGTGTAAGCGGCCGTTGGATGTGCCGCCGGAAGCCTTGCTGTCAGCCGGTTATACCGAGGCGGATTTGGATGGTTCCTGGCAACTTTATGGTGCAGTCGGCTGTGATTTATGTAAACACACCGGGTATAAGGGGCGGGTGGGCCTTTACCAGGTCATGCCGATCAGCGAAGAAATCAATCACATTATTCTGAAGAATGGCACCGCGGTGGACATTGAGCAGCAGGCGCGGCGCGATGGGGTTCCTAATTTGCGTGAGGCGGGTTTGCTTAAGGTAAAGCAAGGTTTTACTTCGCTTGAGGAAGTGTTGGCGGTGACGAATGAATAAAGGGAATTAATAATGGCTACCGCTAAAGCTTCTGCGAATAAGACCAAGCTGACTGCTTTTCTTTGGGAGGGAACCGACAAGATAGGCAAGAAAGTGAAGGGCGAAATGATGGCCCCCGGCGAGGCGTTTGTGCGCCAATCGTTGCGAAAACAAAATATCAATGTAACCAAGGTCGGCAAGCAAGGCATGTTTGGTCGCAGTAGTGGTGGCGCAATTACTTCCAAGGATATTGCCTTATTTACCCGCCAACTTTCTACCATGCTCCGGGCCGGTGTGCCGCTGTTGCAAGCGTTTGATATTTCTGCCCGCAGCCATTCCAACCCTGCCTTGCAGCGTTTGCTGAGTGAAATCAAATCGGATGTGGAGACCGGTTCCAGTATGAGCGTGGCATTCAGTAAATATCCCAAGTATTTTGATGGTTTGTATTGCAACTTGGTCAATGCGGGTGAGCAGGCCGGTATTCTCGATATTGTGTTGGACCGCCTGGCTTCATACCAAGAGAAGATGTTGGCGATTCAGGGGAAAATCAAATCTGCCCTGTTTTATCCGGCGATTGTGTTGACGGTTGCTTTCATCATTACCGCTGGCATCATGTTGTTCGTCATTCCAACCTTTAAGGAATTGTATGGAAGCTCAGGTGCTGAGTTGCCGGGCTTAACCTTGGTGGTGATGAATATTTCTGATGCTTTTGTTAATCATTGGTATCTCATTTTTGGCGGTATCGGTGGCGTGGTGTTTGCTTTGATGCGCTTGTGGAAACAGTCGGTTGCCTTCCGCAATAAAATGGATGTTTTGATTCTGAAAGCGCCGGTGTTTGGTCCTTTGATTGAGAAAGCTACCGTTTCGCGTTGGGCGCGCACGTTTTCTTCCATGTTCTCTGCTGGCGTGCCGATGGTGGAATCGTTGGATTCCGTTGCGGGTGCTGCCGGCAATAATGTCTTTTATGAAGCCACTTTGAAAATTAAAGCTCAGGTTTCAACCGGAACAAGCTTGGCGGTTTGTTTGCAGAGTGCGGGTGTTTTTCCTAATATGTTGATTCAGATGGTGTCTATCGGCGAAGAGTCGGGTGCGTTGGATTCGATGCTGTCCAAAGTGGCGGATTACTACGAACGGGAGGTGGATGATGCGGTGGCCGGCATTTCCAGTTTGATGGAGCCGTTCATCATGGTCATTTTGGGGACGTTGATTGGCGGTATTGTGATTGCCATGTATTTGCCTATTTTCAAGATGGGTTCGGTGGTTTGATGTTCGATTTTCTCGCTTCGTTTTTTTCGCCCATGCTGGCCGCGTTTTCCACTTTCCCACTGTTGTTTGTTGCTGTTGCTGGGGGGCTGGGCTTGTTGGTCGGCAGTTTTCTCAATGTGGTTATCCATCGTTTGCCCGTGATGATGCGACAGGAATGGCGCGAACAGTGCGCTTGGCTAGATGGCAAGACCTTGGAGGCGGCGTCGCCCTACAATATTTTTGTGCCTCGCTCAGCCTGCCCAGGTTGTAAGCATCTCATTACCTGGTACGAAAATATTCCGCTGTTGAGTTGGCTGTTTCTCAAAGGGCGTTGCTCGGATTGCGGTACGCCCATTTCCAAACGCTACCCGCTGGTTGAGCTGTTGACCGGCGTGCTGTTTGCCTATGCGGCCTGGCGCTGGGGCGTTGGCATGCAAACGGTTTTAGTTTGGGGATTGCTGGCCAGTTTGGTGGCGTTGAGTTTTATTGATTTTGATACGCAAATGTTGCCGGATAGCATCACCTTGCCGCTGGCTTGGGCGGGGTTGCTGGTCAATATGAATGGTGTTTTCTGCTCGCTGGAAGAAGCGGTTATTGGCGCGGTAGCCGGTTATTTGGCGCTCTGGTCGGTGTTTCATCTGTTTAAGATGTTGACCGGCAAGGAAGGCATGGGCTTTGGTGATTTCAAATTGCTGGCGGCGCTGGGGGCTTGGTTAGGCTGGAAAATGATTTTGCCGATTGTGCTGTCGGCGAGTTTTGTCGGCGCGTTAATTGGCATTACGCTCATTCTGTTTGCTGGGCGTGATCGCGCTCAACCGATGCCGTTTGGTCCCTGGCTGGCTTTGGGCGGTGTGATTGCGTTGTTTTGGGGCGAACCCATCGTGCGCA
>CAYWXO010000218.1:0-4945 GCA_964462255.1 uncultured Thiobacillus sp.
CCTCGGTATCTTCGCGGCGGAACTTGATCACCACCTTATCCAATGCGCTGATCGCCGTGACATCCCAGAAATGCGCGCGGCTGACGTCAATGCGGACTTTCTCGATGACTTCCTTGTAGTCGAAGGCGGCGATGAAGCGGTCGGCGGAGGCGAAGAATACCTGGCCGAGCACGTGGTAATGCCGCACCCGGCCTTCGTCCACCGAGCGCGACGAGATGTGCAGCACCTGGCCGACCTTGTGGGCGAAGAAGAAACCGGACAACAACACGCCGACCAGCACGCCCTGCGCCAGATCGTGCGTCACCACCACCACCGCGACGGTGGCCAGCATCACCACGCTGTAGCTGAGCGGATGACTCTTCAGGTCGCGGATCGAGGCCCAGTTGAAGGTGCCGATGGAGATCATGATCATCACCGCGACCAGCGCCGCCATGGGAATCTGCGACACCCAGTCGCCGATGAACACGATCATCAGCAGCAGGAACACACCCGCCGCCAGGGTGGAAAGTCGGCCGCGACCGCCGGATTTTACGTTGATCACCGACTGGCCGATCATCGCGCAACCGGCCATGCCGCCCAGGCAGCCGGAGGCGATGTTGGCGACGCCCTGGCCGACGCATTCGCGGTTCTTGTTGCTGGGGGTGTCGGTCAGATCGTCGATGATGGACGCGGTCATCATCGACTCCAGCAGGCCGACCACCGCCAAAGTCGCGGAGACCGGGAAGATGATCGCCAGCGTTTCCCAGTTCAGCGGCACGTCCGGCAACCAGCATCACCATGACCAGCGCCATCGCCCCGGTGGCGGCGGAAATCATGCCCGGCCGCCCGCCGGTGAAGGCGATCACGGTGGCGATACAGAACGAGGCATACAGCCCGACTTTCGGATCGACCCCGGCGATGATGGAAAAGGCGATCGCCTCGGGGATCAACGTCAGCGCGACCACCAGGCCGGCGAGCAGATCGTTGCGGATATTGGAGAGCCAATCTTGTCGTAGGGATTTCTTCGTTGTTTGCCAAGCAAAATACGGGCAGCTACACGGCCGGGGATACAAAAAGGCATGAAGTTCGTTGCAGCTAGGGAACCACGGAATGTGACCGATCAACATGCAGCCTCGTGCGAGCAATAAGAAGGTGCGGCGGACTCGCAGCGAAGGTGAGGCTTACACGGGAAGAACTCCGGTCGGTGGTAGAAGAAGCGGGGCGCCGAAAGCCGACAAAAAAAACTGGCGCAACGTACAGACGACGATCCTGGCTGGAGCGCCGGGGGTATACTGATTTTCTGTGCGGGGGGCGGCGGGAGGGTGCCTCGAAAGAATATCCAGATTCGCCGTTCAATTTCTTGAGCATTCAGGCACTTCCGCACCGCTATATTGGTGGCATTTCTGCTACCATTTTTTGCATGACACACCGGATTGTCGTCGACACCAACATCTTTCTTGGCGCTTGCCTGGGGCAGGGTGCGGCCCACCATGTGGTGGCAGCCTGCCTGCGCGGGCAATGTCAGCCGCTGATGGGTGCCGCATTGTTTGCAGAATATGAAGATGTGCTGGGACGAAGCGAACTGTTCGAACCATGCCGCCTGAGTCCGGTGGAGCGGGATGAGTTGCTGGATATTTTTCTCGCCACGTGTATCTGGACTCGCATCTATTTCGCCTGGCGGCCCAATCTGCCGGATGAAGCCGATAACCATCTGGTGGAGCTGGCGGTGGCCGGCAACGCCCGTTTCGTTGTGACGCGCAACTTGCGCGATGTTGCCCGTATGGAACTCAAGTTCCCCGAGTTGCGGGTTGTGAGTCCCGAGGACTTTCTCAAGGAGATCGCATCATGAGCGCATTGACCCTGCGTCTGCCTGACGATAAACATGAACGCTTGCGCGCCCTGGCGCAGAGCCGTGGCACCAGCGTGAATCGTTTGCTGGATGAAGTCACCACCCTCTTGCTGGCCGAGTTCGACGCGGAAACGCGCTTCCGTTTGCGGGCTGAACGTGGCATGGGCAAGGCTGAGCGCGGGCTCGCCTTGCTGGATAAGGCTGCTGGCAAATAAGACCAGCGGCCGCGGCTGCCGCATGGAGAATATTCGCGAGGCAATGTTTGCCCGGCGTGCTGCCACCTCGAACTTTGACCGGAATGACTGCTTGGTCGAAACTTGCAACGAACGGCCGGACAACGACATCCAGTGGACGCGCATCGTCGAGCTGGACCACACAAGTACCACTTCACCGAGAAATCTGACGTCGCTGAAGTTGCGCTCACGTTGTGCGGAGCGTCTATTTGTGAAGACGAATGACCTGAGCGTCTCTGCGCGCTGCGTTGCTGCCTACGAGCCGCAGCCGCCGCAACAACCGCTTCCCGTCGATTTGGCCGGCACAGCATCCGCCCCAGCCAGCCAGCCGGCGACCTTGTCCCGACTTGGCACGCTGCCGCTATGCACCACTTTGCCGTCGATCACTACGCCCGGTGTTGACATGACGCCGTAACTCAAAATGGACTGGATGTCCTCCACTTTGGCGACCTGCACAGTCACGCCCTTTTCGGCGGCAACGTCCTCAATCAGCGCCAGCGTGGTCTTGCAGTTGGCACAGCCGGTGCCGAGTACCTTTATATCCATGTCTTACCCTTTCATCACACGAGATTAAATGCGCAGCTTACCAGCAGGATGCCGATGAACAGCGGCACCTTGGGTGTGTGGTAGAAAAAGAATAGCAGCGCATCGCAGGCGCTTCACCTGCAATTTACGCACTCGAACGCGTCCGAAAGGCTGCTCGCTTCAAGCCTGCCAACTTCAAGCCAACCAGATCAGATAGCCGCCGGCCACTACCAGCAGCAGCCCCATCCCTTGTTTCAAGCGTGCTGAGAAGGCCATCATGCCGCGCGATTTCGCCCAGGCCGACACCAGGCCGGCGAAGGTGCCGGCGGCCAACATCAAAACGCAATGGCCAAGGGCGTAGACAAACAACAGGCTAATGCCGTAAGTCACTTCACCTTGCGTTGCCACCAGACCGAGCAGGGCAACCAGCACCGGCGTGGCGCACGGGCTGGAAACGATGCCGAAAAGCGCGCCCAACAACAATGCGCCGAGCGGACCGGCCACCTTCGGTTGCCAATGCGGCAAGGTCGGCAGACGCAGCGGCAGCCAGCCAATCAGATGCAAGCCCATCGCCGCCGCCAGCAAGCCCAGCGCAATAAACCACGGGCCGCCGATATTGCCCATCAACTGGCCGAGCAAGGCCGCTGCCGCGCCCAGTGCGGTGAACGTGCTGGCCAGCCCGAGCACAAAGGCGAGCGAGTAGAAAAAAGCGCGCCGCCGTTGATTGTTGTAAGGTATCGCGTTGGTATGTATATCGCTGGTGTGGCCGCCGACATAGCCGACCACCAGCGGCACCGTGGCCAGCGCGCAGGGACTGGCGGAGGAAACGACACCGGCAGCGAACACCAAACCAAAAGCGATCAGCGGATAGGTGGCGAGCAGATCAGGGATTTGTTCGAACATGATCAGCGCGCCCCCAAATCATGCAGCTTGCGTGCCACTTTCACCTCATCCATAAAACCGTAGGTGCGGCCGACTTCCTTGCCCGTGGCATCGAAAAACACCAGCGTCGGAATTACCATGATCTTGAATTGCCGGGTGATCGCCTTGTCCTTGTTGACGTTGACCTGCACCACCTGCGCGCGGCCGCGGTAGCGCTGACTAATGCCGTCCAGCACTTCCTTCATGCGTTTGCATTGGCTGCAGGTTTCGGCACCGAATTCGATCAGCGCCGGCTGGCCGGAACTCAACGCGGCTTTGACTCGGGTTGCCGTATTGATCTGAAACTCGGCCTGCACTGGGCTATTTAAGCCAAACAACGCAATGGCTAGGCTGAAAGCAAGTAGTTGAAAGCGTTTCATGGGGGTCAGGTCTCGCATTGTAGCATTATAGGGTTTCGAGCATAGTCATTCTCAAGGGGCAGCCTGTGATTAGGGGGTCTGCTCTGTTGCTTGCGTGGTGAGTCTTTGGTAGGCCTTAAATAAAAAGGCAACCCGGCTGGCATCATCAGGATTTCCCTTGTATCCATAGGCTGTATCCACTGCAACATCAAGTGTGGCGTGGGCTGCCTGTAGATTGGCAGGCATGGTTTCGCGGTTGTAGAGCCATGCAAGCGTTTTGCCGGGGTGTTCTGCACGGGCATCTAGCACATTTTGCGCCGCATATTCAATTGCGGCTTGTGTACTGTCTGCGGTTGATGGAGGCAGAGTGGGCTTGGAAGCTTTTGGCGGAATTGGCCAAGGAAAATTGTTGTACACGATGGTATTGGAGTAGCTGTAATCACTCTTAAGCCGACCACAGGTGGTGCGCATCCAGGCGTTGTGCATCGTTGAGGTCAATACGCCAAAATGATAAAGCGAAGCATTGGGGATAAAAAACAGCTTATCGCCGCAGACAACCTCTGGCTCCAAATAGCCAATCGGTATGAAGCGACGGTTCTCGGAGGACACTTTGGGAATGGCAAGGTAACGCGACGAGGAGATTCGGATCTCGCCGAACAGATGCGGAGTTGATGCCAATTTTTGTGTTGGCACTTTAGTACTGGCCAAACGCATCGCTTGCACTGCTTGCAGTCTTTTCTGAAGTTCAGGGGATTGGGCTCGCTCGTGTTCTGAGCTGTCAATTAACCACAAGCAGTAGCGGGGCTGTCCGTTAATAAACTCATCTCCCATCAAAAATGGACGCAAAAATTTTGCGGCAATGGCATCATTTGCGCAGATGAAATCATGATCTTTCTGTGCGAGCAACAAATTCCCGCCGTCAGTTGGTTTTCCTCCATTAAGCATTTCCGGTGCATCTGGGCATAATAATCCACGCTTTCTTTCAAGCGTCACATTCGGTGCATCCACCAAGTAAGGATTAATGCGTTTGGCCTTAATCTTGTGCGCGGGGCCGCTAATGTGCTCGTAGTCCCAAATCA
>CAYWXO010000219.1:0-4894 GCA_964462255.1 uncultured Thiobacillus sp.
GCGGATGAAAGCGCGCGCCGGTAGTCAGGTCGTAATCCAGATCGGCGTGATGCACCCGATGCAGCCGCCACAGCAACGGCACGGCATGCACCATGACGTGCTGCAGCCAGATGACGAAATCCATCGCGATCACTGCCAGCGGCACGGCGATCACGAAGGGCACCTGGAAATGATTCAGTAATCCCCAGCCGTGCTCTGCAGTGAATGCCGCAACACCAACTGCCGCCAGCGGAAACAACAGACGCAATAGCACGGTATTGAGTACCACCAGGCCGAGATTGCTGCTCCAACGCAGCGCTTTCGAGACGGTCAATGCACGCCGCGGCGCGGCGAGTTCCCACAGCGCGACGATGGCGAAGATGCCGAAAAAGAAACCGAGCCGGATGGCGGGTTCGTTAGCGAGGATGAATTGTTCAAAGTTCATGTGTTCAAAGTTCATGGATTTCTCCAGGGATGTGGTCGATTACGCGCAGTCCGGTAGCTGTCTCAGCGCGCTGGCTAGATGCAACGCGTTGTAAGGGGCGCTCCGATTCGGATGGCGCATCGTTGACGATGAATAGGGCGAGAAACATCATTTGCTGCCACCACGGATCATGCTGTATCGATTGTCGTATTCTTGGGTATTTTAATTTAATCCATTATGGCTAAGGAATCTGCTAAACGCAGGCCGTTGTAACTGCGCTCGGAGCCGTAGGGGACGTCGTTCAGGATGACTAGGATGCGGTACATGTTCTTCTCCAATTCGTGCGTTGTTTGATGGGGTGACGGGGCTGATGAAGTCACAAGTCAATTAGTCAAACGATGACTTGAATATACCATTGGATTTTTTTGCTGCTTCGCCCAATTCCCTCTTTGGCTGCGCCCCCTTTTATTCGGCTGACGACAACCTGCTTTGCACTGAATGTTCAAACATTCGATTGAATATCAAATCAGGCGCAACGCATGGATATTTTCGCAAATCTGACGGGTTTGGCGACTGGTGTGGTATTGGGGTTGTTCGGCAGCGTTGGTTCCATCATCGCGTTGCCGGCACCTTCGCCGACGCACAATGCTTTTCAATGCAGGACGGGATCCGGCCCCTCCCATGACCGCGCGGACGTGTCTGCCGGCCCAGTGCAAATCAGAAGCGTAGGTGCGTTCAGAAGTGTAGGCTTAAGGCGTAAGCCTCCGCAGTTTTGTAGATGTAGAAGCACCCACCGCCAAGTGGTCCGCGCTGGGTGAATTCAGCGGCGAGGCTTAAGTATTGCCGCTAGTTGTACCGCTAGCGTGACTTCTTAGTTGATGCTGCCGGTGTCCGGGTTGTCGGCCATTTCTGCGAAAATCTTGTTCAGACCCGACGAGTTGACGGCGGCGTGTGGGGTGATTTCGAGATACTCGGCTTTGTTGGCCTCTGATTCAAAGTAGATCTTGACCATGCCGGCACCCTGACCCTCGATGACAAAAGGCGCTGCGTCGAGGTTGGTGACGTCGTTCAGGGTCATCGGGTCGCGCGTAAAAGTGATCATTGCAGTTCTCCTGGAGTAAAAAGTTCACGGGTAATCAGTGGATCAATCCAGCACATGGCCGCCACGATGAATAGTCGGCCCCGCGTTGGCACAAGGCAGGCGCGAGCGTCGATTGCCATGCCATTACTTAATGTCCTGTTTCTGCAGCATGACCATGGCTGACCCGGATGAGGCCTTGCAGATCGAAGCCGGCTTGCCGGGCGGTCTGCAACAGGGTGTTCAGCAGCGTGTCGGGCAGGCTGGGGGTGCGCGCCAGTATCCAGAAATAGTCGTGGTCAGGCCCGGCTACCATCGCCCAGAGATAGTCAGGGTCCAGCGCCATGACGTGATAGCCGCCGTAAAACGGCCCAAAGAAGCTCACCTTCAGGCTGCCGGTATCCGGCGAATCAAGGAAGTAGGCGCGCCCTTTCGCCTCGCTCCAGTTTTTCTTGGCCGGGTCGTAGCCCTTGTTGAGCACATCAATGCCACCATCGGCGCGGCGTTGATAGGTAGCCGAAACATCGCTGAGGCCGCGCTCGAAGCGGTGGTCGAGGCGCGCGATCTCGTACCAGGTGCCGAGGTAGCGGTCAGCCTGAAATCCTTTCACCGGCGTCACGCCCTGGGGAACGCCAGTACACCCGGTCAACATCAATGCCGCCAACAGCACGAAGAGGCTGGCGGGCAAGCGGTTTATCCAAAGCGTTGTTCGAAGCGCGGTCATGGTCTTCTTATCCTTACGGTCAGGTTTTCGTTAGACTACGTGGGTTATATTGACAGAGATTTTCCGGATTATCAGTCTGCAAGCTGGTGAAGCTGTGGCGCAAAAGTTCGGGACAGTTGGCGGCGTGACCACGCGCAGATCAGCCAGCACCCCTCACCCCGCAGCAGCAACAAACTGAATATCCAAAAATTTCATTTTCTGTCCTGGACAAATTCATAGTCAACGGTAAGATAGTTCGACAAGAACGCCTTGTCAAACTATTTTTTCCAGGACAAATTATGCAATCTTCTTTCTCTTCCAATCTCTCGATTGCCGCTGTGGAACGCGAGACGGGCATCTCCAAGGATGTGTTACGCAAATGGGAAACCCGTTATGGTTTCCCCGTGCCACTGCGCGATGGTGTGGGAGAACGGGCCTATCCGCCAGAGCAGGTTAACCGCCTGCGTCTGATTAAACGCTTGATCGACGCAGGTATGCGTCCGTCCCGCATCGTTGCCGAAAGCGAGGAGAGCCTGAATGCGCTGGCCCAGACCCGCTATGCCACGCGGCCACGCGCTGAGGAGGGCAATCAGAATGATGTCGAGGCGGTAAGCCTGGAGATGCTGCGCAAGGAGGATCCGGCCGGCCTGCGGCAGCGCTTGTATCGGGAATTGTTGCGCCTGGGGGTTGAGCGTTTTGTCCTGGACACGCTTGCACCGCTCAATCATGCGGTGGGGGAAGCGTGGGCCCGCGGTGATCTCGGCATCCACGAAGAACATGTCTATACCGAAGCCGTCCAGTGGCTGCTGCGCAATGCAATCGACAATCTGTCGGATGTCCGTGGAACCCCGCGCATACTACTAACCACCCTGCCTGAGGAGCAGCATGGTTTAGGGATTCTGATGGTGGCGGCACTGCTTTCTCTGCGCGGTGCTTATTGCATTTCTCTCGGCACGCAGACGCCAGTTCAGGACATTGCTCAGGCCGCCGCAGCTCACAACGCGGATGTTGTGGTGCTGTCCTTCAGCATCGCCTACCCGCAACGCCGCATCCTGCCCGCCCTGACCGAACTCAGCCAGCGCCTAGGCGAAAACATCGAAATCTGGGCAGGGGGGGCCGGCAGCGCCCGGCTCCATTCACCGCCGGCACGGCTGCGCTTGCAACCTAGTATGAATCATGCGCTCGAAGCCCTCGGAGAATGGCGTGCCAGGCGTGATTGAGCGTGATTAAATCAGGTAAAACCCCCGCTATAACACAGCAAGCATCAACCCAGCCGGATTTTCACCGCCGTACCCAGTGCCAGGCTATCGGGTAATTTTCAGCGTGTCAGCGTGCGATGCGCCATTCGGTCACCTCCTGAAACTGGCGCACCATCACATAGGAAGTGACCTGGATGCGAATGAAGGCGCAGTTGGGCGATTCAGCAAATGACTGCAAGGCGGGATGCCGCGCCAAACAGAATGTCCGCGCTGCATCGCGCGCATCGCCGTTGATTTCTTCCGCCATGCCTTGGGCGGTAACAGCAAGGGTTTCCTCCAGATCACTGCCCAGGTTTTCCCGGTTGTCGATCATAATCGCGACGCGCGGGTTGGACATCAGGTTCTCGTATTTCAGGCGGCCGCGTTCGGTCATCAAGATGAAGGCGCGCAAATCACGGGTAATCGAATAAGCCATCAGGCTGGTGTAGGGCTGACCATGGTTGTCGGTCGCCAGCACTGCATATTTTTGTGTCGCAAGCAGATGTCGCAAGCGCGTGTGGTCGGCTTCCGGCAGGCTGCTCGGGGTGGGTTCAACGTTTGCATTAATCGTTGCATGGCTCAAGGTATTCTCACTTGCATAAGATGGCATTGATCTAGTGCTTACTTGCTTCGCGTTTGACGAAGAAAATTACGGCTCAGCGCCGTCAACCCTCGACTGGTGGAATCGACAGAAGTCGCTCGATTTCCGCCGTCAACTCAGCCGGTTTGGTGGTGGGCGCATAACGCGCAACCACTACGCCGTTGCGGTCAACTAGAAACTTGGTGAAATTCCACTTGATCGCTTCAGTGCCGAGCAAACCCGGTGCCGCACGCGTCAGGTATGAGTAGAGCGGGTGCGCATTGGCACCATTGACCTCGATTTTGGCTGACATCGGAAAGGTGACGCCATAATTTTTGCTGCAAAACTGACCAATCTCGGCTTCGCTGCCCGGCTCCTGATGGCCGAATTGATTACAGGGAAAACCCAATACGACAAATCCGCGATCCTGGTATGCCCGCCACAAGGCTTCCAGCCCAGCATATTGCGGTGTAAAACCGCATTCACTGGCGGTATTGACCAGCAACATTACCTGGCCGGCATAGTCCGCCAGACGCAGCGTGCCATCAGTCAGGCTAGGTAGGGTAAATTCGTATAGAATCGGGTTCATTATTTGCACCTTGTTCATGAGTCCATTGTCTTGGCCGGCGGCACATACAACGCATTCCGCCAATGTGCCGGCACGCCATTGGCAAAGCTCAAAAGTCCACCTGGCACCGTGCCGCGATGACAACTGTCTTCAGCACAAATGCTCCAGCACAGTAAAAGGCGGCCGGAAAGGCAGCAACGATACAACAAGTCGGATTCAGATGCCGGCCAATTGACATCACTTTTATGTGTTACCAGATAATCCCATCGGAGTTCCTGATTAGCAAGTTGCGTCAGCTTGCCCCCCTTAACCATGATTCGGAGT
>CAYWXO010000220.1:0-4868 GCA_964462255.1 uncultured Thiobacillus sp.
ACCTGTATTACAGCCTGACACTGGATCATAAAGCCTTCGATAACGCTGACTTCGAAAAAACCAATTCCCAGTACTACACACTATCAATGAGCATGAGTTTATCTGGCAATTTCATTGATAATTTTTATGGAGGTGGCTTCAACAATGGCAGCGTAGGTTTGACCGGTGGCAGGGTCAATCTTAACGGCTCCCCCAACCAAGCCGGTGATGCCGCCACCACTAACACCCAAGGCCATTACAGCAAACTACGTTACAGCCTGAGCCGCCAACAAGTCATTACGCCTGATCTCGCCCTCTATGCCGCTTGGTCCGGCCAACGCGCCAACAAGAATCTTGATTCTTCCGAAAAATTTAGCTTAGGCGGCTCACAAGGCGTCCGCGCTTATCCCGGCAGTGACGGCAGCGGCTCGGAAGGCGATCTGCTTAATATCGAGTTGCGCTTTAAATTTCTAAATGGTTTTTCAGCTACGGCCTTTTACGATTGGGGCCGCATCGTGCAAAATATTGATAATGGCTTTATCGGCGGTGCCGCACTCAATCGATTTCAATTGAAAGGCTACGGTTTAAGTCTGGCTTGGCAAGCGGCAACGGGTTTCAACGTGAAAGCAGTTTGGGCGCAGCGCGCCGGCGATAATCCCAATGCGCTGCCTGAGAGTGGTAAAGATCAAGACGGCACGCTGGTAAAAAATCGCTGGTGGTTATCCGCCAATATCCCATTTTAATTAATATATTCACACACCCATGCAACTAACATCCAATTTTTCTGGTAAAAACGGCGGTAATCAACATGAGTAAACTGTTCGACAAACTCAATATGCACGATATACGCCAATATTTTCTCCACCTGATGAAGGGAGAACACAAATGGCGATTTTTCTTCATCACGCTTATTGTGATCACGTTACTCGGCACGGCGCTCTCTTTTGTCGTCCGTACCGTGTTACTCAGTGATGACGAAGAATCCCGTCCACGCATTGTTGTCGTTGGTCCGAAAGGTTTTATCGGGCAAAGTATGAAGCAAGGCGTTGAATTATATGTTTCCGAATTGAATCAACACGGCGGCCATAATGGGCGTCCCATTGAAGTTTTACAAATCGAAGAAAATAAGAATGCCGCGCAAACGATTATTGCTGATCCACGCGTAATTGGCGTCGTCGGGTTTATGCAACCCGAATTACTGGCTGCCGCGGCCCCGGTATTAGCCGGCAAAAAAATCCCGCTGGTCACCTTACAAGCGTTAGCGCAACCCCTGCCTGGCGTGGTGTCGATCAATATTGATCCGAATGAACAAGCGCGTTTCATCGGCAATTACGCGCGCAACATCGTGCAACAGCGCTTGATGTATGTGATTCGACAAAGCGGCACTGAATTCGACCCGCTGGTGGAGCCCTTCGTCGATGTCTATACCCGCTTTGATACGCCGGTGCGCAACAGCTGGACGCTAACCCCCGGTACCGATGACAGCGTGCAAATTAAAGAGGCTATCGCGGCCATTAGCGAACTCGGCATTGGTGCGGTTTATGTCGCCACCGGGCCTGAACTGGCCGCAAAAGTCATTACCCAAATTCGTGCCAGTGGCAACGCTGTCGAATTTTTTGGTCCGGCACAATTGGCCAGCAACGCATTTATCCAGGAAATTAATCGTTTAAAGGGCAAAGAATCCGCCGTACAAACCCATGGCGTGGTAACCGCTACGCCAGTGTTATTCGATACGGCGAACGAAGACGCACAACGCTTTCAAAATCTTTATCAACAAAGTTATGGCGCTAAACCGGATTGGGTCGCGACGGTTGCCGGCGATGCGGTTCACCTCATTTTGGCCAGCAAAATCGCCGGTAAACAAGAAAATCAAGTGGTACACGGTAAAACCGGCAGTTTACAGGCCACGGATGGCGCGATTAAATTACCAATACAAATGGGCGTTTATAATGGCACCAATTTAATTTCTGCACCGGTGCAATTATTACCCATCGCCAAAGGCGCTGGCTTCAATTATATCGAAGCATTAAGACAAGGCCGCGTACTTTATGTCAATGATCGCTTCATGTATAAAACCAACGTCGTGTATGTTGGCACCTCGGTGCATGAAGTGTCTGATTTTGATATTCAAAAAGAAACTGTCACCATCGATATGTCGGTCTGGTTTCGCTACCGCGGCACTTTCTCACCTCAGGATATATTAATCGAAAATGCCGTTGTTCCCTTTACGCTGGATAAAGCGGAAGAAAGCAGCGAAACCGATGATATTCAATATCGCCGTTATCGATTTAAAACAAAATTCCATTTGAATTTCACACAGGCACCGCGCGCGTTTGGCCAGCATATTGCCGGTATTAGTTTCCGTCACCGCCAGTTGAATCGCAATAACCTGACTTATGTGGTCGATGTGCTCGGCATGCCCACCGGCAGTGATTTGTTGGATGACATCAGCAAACGTAAAGTCATCAACAATAATACTGGCTGGCAAGCGGCCAATGCTTGGGTTTCGCAGGAATTAGTGCGCGAGCATGGTGAAGGTGCGCCGCAATATGTCGGCATGACTGGCGAACAGCCCCTTTATTCAACCATGACGCTCGGCTTGCTATTAAAGCCAGCCATTATCACCGCCAGAGATGTGGTACCAGCAGAGTATTTTATTTATTTAGGCATATTCGGCATTATTGGCGTGATATTTTCTATCATGATGGACAATCGCCAATTAGGCCAGCATTGGGCGGTGCAGTCCTGGATATTGCGCGTTATTTTCTGGCCATTACTAACCGTCTCCTTCGGCAACCTTATTCTGGATTGGTCATTTACCAATGCCGCCCCCCCCGTCACCCGCACCATGGTCATTATTTATGAAAGTATTTGGTGGATTTTAGCGGCTTGGCTGATTAATCTAGCGATTTACCGTTTTATCTGGACGCGACTGGAAGAACGCGCACAGCGCAAGATTCCGAATGTCATGAAAATGTTGTCCTCTTTTATGATTTATGTTCTTGCTTTTGCCGGCATTACCGCTTTTGTTTTCGATAAAACTTTAACCAGTTTATTAGCAACTTCCGGTGTATTAGCCATGGTGATTGGTTTTGCCGTTCAATCGAATATTGCCAATATCTTTTCCGGCATTATTCTCAATATTGAACGTCCGTTTAAAGTCGGCGATTACATCAAACTCAATTCCATCGTCGGCCAAGTGACGGATATTACTTGGCGTACGACGCGCATTGAAGCGAACGACGGTCAGATGGTGAGTTTGGCCAATTCAAAAGTATCGGAAATGTTGATGGAAAATCTAAGCCAAACGCCGCATGGCATCAGTGCTGAAACCCATTTTTACACCGACCATAATGCCGATCCTGCCGTCGTTATTCCCATCATCAATGAGGCGGTCGCACAAGCCAAAGCCATTTTGTTCAAAAATGAACCGCCTTTCGATCCACAAGTCAGATATCGTGGTATCGAAAATATCAATGGCTATTGGGTCGGTCATTATTCAGCGGGCTATCGCGTGTCGATCATTCCCAAGAAAGGGGCAGCACGTGAACAGTTATGGACTTATATTCGGGCAAAATTCGTTGAACAAGGCATCAGTCTGGCCCCGATCGACGGCAGTTCTTTACCGTTGACACTAACGCCAGGCGAAAGTGATCGCCGATCTACTGTTCGTACACGTTTCTAATCGCTATATTGAATGAATATTTGGCTAATTATTTGGCTGACCCAGCACGCACCCCGTACTAACCAAAGCAAAACACTATCGTGAACAAGATCTATCGGGTTATCTGGAACGAAGTCACGGGCGCATTTGTCGCCGTTTCTGAACTCGCCAAAACAGCGGGAAAAAGTTCGGGTGGCGGCTCAGGGCGAAGTGCCAATGCCTGCGCCTTCAACTTGACAGCGCTGAGCGTCGCTTTGCTCAGCTTGGGTCTAGGTTTAGGTCTAGGTCCAGGACTGGCGCAAGCTGCGCCGCCCCTCCCCTCTGCGCTGCCGCAAGGTGGCCAGGTTGTAGCGGGTACTGCGCAAATAAACCAATCCAACGCCGTGATGAATATCACGCAAGGTAGTCAGCGTGCGGCCATTGATTGGCAAAAATTCAATATTGGCACTGCCGCCCAAGTCAATTTTATTCAGCCTTCGTCCAGCAGCGTCACCCTTAACCGTGTGCTTGATAGCAACCCGAGTCAAATTTACGGCAAGCTGAATGCGAATGGCCAAGTCTTTTTAAGTAATCCGAATGGGGTTTATTTCGCGCCTGGCGCCCGAGTCGATGTCGGTGGTTTGGTGGCGACCACGCATCGCATTGGCCTAGATGATTTCATGGCGGGCAAGGCCAAATTTACGCGCCAAGGTGCTAGCGGCAATATTATCAATGAAGGCGAATTAACCAGTGCGCTCGGTGGTTATATTGCACTTCTGGCGGCTGAAGTGCGCAATCAAGGCGTCATCGTTGCGCAGATGGGCACGGTGGCGCTCGCTGCCGGCGAGGCTTACCAACTGCAATTCGATAGCAATAACACCCTGTCTAGCCTGCAAGTTGAACCCGCCACTATCCAAGCGCTGATTGAAAACAAAAACGCGGTACTCGCCCCCGGCGGTTTGATTATTTTGTCCGCGCAAGCGCTTGATCGTGTGCAAGGCGGCGTTATTCGCAACAGTGGCAAGATTGAAGCGACTGGCTTAAGCCGGCGTGGTGGCCGCATTGTCTTGGAAGCCTCGGACCGGATCGAAAATAGCGGCCAGATCAGCGTAAATGCTTCGACTAGCGCTAGCCCCCCTAACACAACCGACAACAACAGCGGTCCGGCTGGCAGCATCCAACTCAGTGCGCCGGTCATCATCAACAGCGGCACGATAGAAGCACGTGGTAATAATGAACATCCCCA
>CAYWXO010000221.1:0-4848 GCA_964462255.1 uncultured Thiobacillus sp.
ACTGTTCTTCCATTATTTTTGCACGGTCAATACACGGCGCGATGTCGCCACTTTGTTACATCTGCTTAAATCCGGTGGCATTTATGAGCAATGATGAACAATGAAATTGCACAAAGGGGTCAGGTCTCGCATTGTAACATTCCATATTGTTACGAGTTGATTTGCCGGTGCGCGCTCGCTTCCGTCGGCATGCGCCCGGCGACGCTGGGCTTAAATGTAATACTTCAATGCGATGCTACAATGCGAGACCTGACCCCACCTTGCTCAAAAGGCGTAGCGTAGGCCGATGATTATGCCTTGTGTTTTCAAGCGGGCTTGAGTTCCGGCGATGTCGAGGACGCGGGTTCTGCTGGTGCGAATAATGCTTGCTGCGCCATCGTCGTTGCGCACTTCGCCGAGGTCGCTGTAGCGATAGGCAACATCCAGCTTCCAGGCAGGTGATAACGGGACTTCCGCGCCCACCGTTAGCAGATAGGCTGACTCGTAGTGATTGCCGCCGCGTAACACGGTTTCTGCGTTAGGGCCAAGGCTTGGAAAATGGTAGTGAGTCACCCCGATACGGTTACGCACGCGGCCTAGTCCAGCGCCCAGATAGGGTTGCCAGTATCCCAGGCGGGGTAAATCGAGATAGCCGACCGCGAAAATGCCGAGCGATGCCAATTCAGCTTGCACCGGTTGTTCACCGCTGACACCGAGAAAATTGGCTTTGGCCGATAAGTCGAGGCTGGGGCGATAGCTGAGCAGGACTTCCGCGCGAAACGTGTCTGAAAAGCGGTAACCCAACGCTGTATCAATGGCGACGCCGGAACCAAAGTCGCCGGTCGCGCCGAGTGGCTGGCCATCGTTGCCGGTGCCGCAGCCAAACAGCGCCGGCGGGTTGGTCAGGTTGCAGTCGCGATCGCTGATGCGGGTATCCCGCGAGACCTCGCCAGCGAGACTGACTTTGAAATATCGTGCTGGCTCAGCCGCCGTTGCTGCGCTCATGAAAAAGCTGGAGAAGTTGGCGGCGCATGCCAGCGCGAAAAGCATGCCCTGGGCAGTTTTAGGTCGGTATGAAGACCCTGATGACGTGATATTTGTGTTGGTTGACATGTTGAAGTTGATCAAGTGTAAGTGGATTAAAGGAAGTGAGGAGTAAGCCTCGAAGTAAACCGCAAAGCCGGCAGTTTGAATGCCCCTTGCCGATAAATCGAGTGGCGAAGCTTCATAAATAAACGCAATACGTCCATTTTCATTCTCAGCATGATAGATTTTCGCCTTCGTTGGCTGCCGAGGAGGCATCGGCTTTGTGTGAAAATCAGTCGTTACCATCCGATATTCGAAAATTCGTGAAAATTCTTGGACTACATTCTGACGTTAATTTGTCCATCCTGAGTCAGGCTGCGGCAGCATGAGTTTGATTGCGCAATCGTTACTCGGCTATGGCGGTTTTATTGCGCTCGCCTGGCTGCTTTCCGAAAAGAAATCAGCCGTGCCTTGGCGTACGGTATTCGCGGGTGTCGCGCTGCAAATTACGTTGGCGTTGGTAATTTTAAAACTACCCGGCGCGCACGCAGTGTTTGCCGCTTTGAACGATGGCCTGCTGGCGTTGGAGCGAGCGACCCGAACCGGCTCCAGCATGGTATTTGGCTATCTCGGCGGCGGCCCGTTACCGTACGCGGAAACCACTGCTGGAGCCAGTTTCGTGCTGGCGTTTCAGGCGTTGCCTATTGTTTTGGTGATGAGCGCCTTGTCCGCCTTGTTATTCCATTGGCGCGTCCTGCCGTTGTTGGTGCGCATGATGTCCTGGCTGTTGGAAAAAACGCTGGGAGTAGGCGGGGCAGTTGGCTTGTCCACGGCGGCCAATGTTTTCGTCGGCATGGTCGAAGCGCCGTTGCTGGTGAAACCGTATCTTGCGCAGGTTTCGCGCGGGGAATTGTTTATCATTCTTTCCGCTGGCATGGCTGGCGTCGCTGGCACCGTGATGGCCCTTTACGCTGGAATTGTCGGCCCGAGCGTGCCGGGTGCGTTGGGGCATATTCTGGCGGCTTCCTTCATCAGCGCGCCTGCGGCCATCGTCTTCGCAGTCTTGATGGTTCCACCCGAAGGCGCTGCCACCGGCCGCCACCTGCGCCTATCCGCTCTCGACGACAGCAGCATGAGCGCGATTACCCGCGGCACCAGCGAAGGGCTGCATTTGTTGTTAAACATCATCGCCATGTTGATCGTGCTGGTGGCGTTGGTGGCATTGGCCAACCAGATGCTCGCGTTGCTGCCGCATCAAGGTAGCGCGTGGTCGCTGCAATACCTGTTTGGTGTGTTGATGATGCCGCTAGCCTGGCTTGCGGGGATCCCCTGGCATGAGGCGGCAACCGCCGGTTCGCTGCTGGGTAGCAAGATTATCCTAAATGAGTTCATTGCCTATCTTGATCTGGCGGCGCTGCCAGCCGATGCGCTTTCGCCGCGCAGTCGTCTGATTATGACCTATGCGCTGTGCGGATTTGCCAATTTGGGCAGCCTCGGCATCATGATCGGTGGTTTGACTGCGATGGTTCCCGAGCGGCGTCGAGAAATTCTCGAACTGGGGCCCCGCACCTTGATCGCCGGCACCCTTGCTACTTTGTCATGCGGTTGTCTCATTGGGTTGTTCTACGGGATCTGATGAGGTAAAGGCCATGTTGCTATTTTCTAACAAGCGCATGAACACCTTAATGAAGATTGTGCTCTTGTTGATTACTAATGATGGGGTTGCTGAACCGACTTCGGTCGCCTTGGATGTTGGCCATGGTTTGCTTAATGTCGGGGCGATCAGCGCACGGGGTTTTACTGAATTTGACTATAACCGCAACTTGGCGGGGCAAGTTTCAGCGGCGTTAAAAAATCATCACTTGAAGGTACGTGAAATTAATTTCGACGGAAAAATCACCCGCTTGGCGGAGCGACCGGCGCAAGCGGTTGGCCATGATTTTTTTATCTCACTACATCACGACTCCATCAACGAAGACTATCTCCAGCCTTGGATTTGGAATGGAGAAATTCAAAGCCACACTGAAGCCAAGCGTGGTTTCGGCATTTTTGTTTCATCAAACAATCCAGACCTGCAAACCAGTCTTCGATGTGCAAGCAGTATAGGCAAGGCGCTGCGTCAATCAGGATTTCAACCTACGCCATGGCATGCCAGAAAACATCGAGAAGCGGATGCGGAAAATGGCGTTTGGTTCTTCGATAACCTGTTCGTGCTGCAGCGCACGACACTGCCTGCCGTGTTATTTGAAGCCGGGGTCATCAAACATCGAGAAGAAGAGTTGGAATTGCTCAATCCGCAGCGCCAAGCGCTCATGGCAGAGGCGTTGGCGAGGGGGATTGCTGCGTGCTTGCCCGCCAATAAACCGACGCGATAAAACTTGCGCGCGCTGGTACAAAGGGGGGAACAAACGCGCCTTTGCATGCATTGTTCGGCTAGAATGCGCCCGCTTTAGGTGCTCTCGTCAGAGAGTGAAACGGGAAACAGGTGCGGGATTAACACTCCCTATGCCTGCGCTGCCCCCGCAACGGTAAGCGTTTAACGGTCGTTCACATGCCACTGTCTTTGAAGATGGGAAGGCGAATCACCCGGGTTGAAAAACCAAAACGCAAGCCCGGAGACCGGCCTGAAGCTTGGTATGCGGGCCGCGGCGGGCGGTTGCCAGATCGTCCATCAAGGTTGCAAACACTTTTTTGTACACGCCTTTTTCGGCCCGCATTTTTACGTATGTATTTTCTTACGTGATTTTATGTTTCTCCCCGCGGGGACGCCGGGAACGAAAAAGGAAATTTAGCGATGCAACGCAACACCTTGGCCGCCTTGATTGCCGGCCTGTTCACTTTGCCCGTTCAGGCGCAAGACATTCCGCTGTTAGATGAGATTGTGGTGACCGCGACGCGGACGCCGACGTCATTGAATCGTATTGCCAGCGATGTGACAGTCTTCAGACGGGAGGAAATCGAAGCCGCCGGTCAGGCAACGCTGGTTGAACTGTTACGCAACATAGCTGGCATCGAGATCAACCAGATTGGTGGTGCTGGCGCGGCCTCCACTGTCTTTCTTCGCGGTGCCAATGCCCAGCACACCTTAGTGTTAGTGGATGGCGTGCGCATGACATCGGCAACCCTGGGTATTGCCCGTCTTGAGCATTTGCCGGTGGAGCTGATCGAACGCATAGAAGTTGTGCGTGGCCCCATGAGCCACCTCTATGGTTCGGATGCGATTGGTGGCGTGATCCAGATATTCACTCGCAAAGGCGGTGGCAAACCCCGGCTTTCGGGAGCGGTTGGTTTGGGGGGGTATGGCCGCAAAGATGCAGATATTGCGCTGACTGGATCAGGTGAAGGATGGCGTTATGCACTTGCTGCGGGCATTAGTGACCAAGAGGGCTTTTCCGCCAAGAAACAACCCAGCTACCAGGATAAAGATGGCTACCGCAACGAGCGCCTGTCAATCAATCTCGAATTCGATGCGACCTCGGCGCATAAATTGGGACTTCATGGCATGGCCAGCAAGGGTAAAAGCCAATATGACGATGGTTCTGCCGCTTTCGACAGCCGCAGCGATGCGAGCATCGGCAATCTGGGGGTGAGCCTGAAGAGCACCTTGTCTACAGCCTGGACAAGTGAATTGCGTGCCGATATGGCGCATGAAAATGTGCAAACCCACGGCTATTTCGATCCTTCTCCGTGGGGGCCGGGTTCGACCTATTCCAGCCAGATCGAGATGGATCAATGGCAATATGCTTGGCAACTCGTTGGCAGTACACCTCTGGGATCCGTCCAAGCCCTGCTTGAACGGTTGGAATGGGACGTGGGTGGTGATGTCGGCTACTCGCTGGACCG
>CAYWXO010000222.1:0-4815 GCA_964462255.1 uncultured Thiobacillus sp.
TTCCAGCCCAGCGCCTTTGGTCTTGGCATCCCAGCCTTCGTAAACATCTTGCGGAATAACAAACGGTTCGTGGTTCCAGCCCAGATTAGCCCGCGTGGCGGCAATTTCGGCTGCACCCAGCGCAGCGCCATGCACGTCATGCGTGCCTTCTTTATTGGGCGAACCTTTGCCAATCACGGTTTTGCAGCAAATCAACGTCGGCTTGTCGGCAGATTGCTTGGCTTTTTGTACAGCGGCTTCGATCGCCACAGCATCATGGCCATCAACGCCAGCGATGACATTCCAGCCATACGCTTCAAAACGCTTGGGCGTGTCGTCGGTAAACCAGCCATCGGTATGACCGTCGATGGAGATGCCGTTGTCGTCCCAGAAAGCGACTAATTTGTTCAGCTTCCAGGTGCCGGCCAATGCGCAAGCCTCGTGCGAGATGCCTTCCATCATGCAGCCGTCACCCATGAATACATAGGTGTTGTGGTTGACGATGTCGTGGCCGGGCTTGTTGAATTCATGCGCCATCAGCTTTTCAGCCAGCGCCATACCGACTGCGTTGGTGATGCCTTGGCCAAGCGGACCGGTGGTTGTTTCTACCCCAGGGGCATAGCCATATTCAGGGTGGCCGGGGGTCTTGGAATGGAGTTGGCGGAAGCTTTTCAGGTCATCAATGCTCAGGTCGTAGCCAGTTAGGTGGAGCAGGGCGTAGATCAGCATGGAGCCGTGGCCATTGGAAAGCACAAAGCGGTCACGATCAGCCCAGTTCGGGTTGCTTGGGTTGTGACGCAGATGATGATTCCAGAGCACTTCAGAGATTTCCGCCATCCCCATGGGGGCGCCCGGATGACCGGACTTGGCTTTCTCGACTGCATCCATTGCCAGGGCACGGATTGCGTTAGCGAGGTCGTTGCGTGTTGCCATGTCTTTGTTTCCTCAATGAAAAAACCGAAAACTGTGCCCTATAGGGCGGAAGCCTTTAATTATGTCGCACGCCGTCGAACATGAGCAAGCGGATAACAGCGTGCCGCACGCGTCAGGAAATACGCACGAATAGCCGCAACAGGCGTTAAACCTGCATTGTTGCGGCATGAAAGGCATGTGAAGGTCAAAATCAAAATTTTCTTATATTCTTAAATGGTGGCTTTATAAGGTGTCTTTAAAAGCCGGCATGCGCTGAAAAAACCACAAAGCCATCGGGTCGTAAGATGCCTCTTTTTTGAGATTTTTTCAACAACTTCGCACACATCTTTGACGACTAAACGCAGACCCAATCCTTCCATTGCTGGAGTAAATCCGGCGTGAGAGCGGCGAGAACCGAGCGACACCACGGATTTTCACCATTGAATGGCGAGCCGTCCAATGCGCAGGAAGCGCCGCCAGCTTCATTCAAAATCAGACAGCCGGCCGCGTAATCCCACAGTTTTTGGCCGCCATGCAGATAAATATGCATGCGTCCAGCGGCAACGTAACACCAATCCAGCGTGCTGGAGCCCAGATTACGTTGCGAACTGAACGGATGTTCAAACGCTAAGCGGCCAGCCAGTGTGCGGTCGATGCGTTTTAATTCGATGCCGGCCATGCAGCGATTCAAATCCGTCGGCGGCGCTTTCAGCGGCAAGCGCTCACCGTTCATGAACGCACCTTGACCTTCTACTGCGTAAAAAGCTTCGTCCGCGCTGGGGTCATACACCACGCCCAGCACGCTTTTGCGATTGCGCACCAGCGCCACGGAAATAGCGAAGAACGGTAAGCCGTTGACGAAATTGCTGGTGCCATCAATCGGATCGACACACCAGAAACCCTCATCGCCCACGCCCCAGACATCTTGTTGCTCGGCATCGGTCATTTCTTCGCCGAGCACTGGAAACGGCGCAATGTCTTGCAATCGCTGAAAGAGGGCGCTCTGCGCGGCAATATCGGCTTCTGTGAGCAAACTGCCGTCCACCTTGCGTTCATGCGCAACTTTCAAATAGCGCGGCATAACTTCTTCACGCCCAACCGCTCGGCACGCGGCGATGACTTGCTCAACCAGCAGGTTTAGGTCAGTCATTGGCTCAGCTTAGCCATTTGATTGAACATCCCATGCTGGGAATCTGGTCGGCGGGGCCTTGTTGCGTGTTGGCGACTTGCTGCATGGCTGCAAAGAGATCGCGGCGCACGCCGGCGGGCGCGGTTTCTTTGCGAGATTCGTCCAAGCGGCCGCGATACTGCAGTTCAAGCTGGCGATTGAAGCCGAAGAAGTCCGGCGTGCAGACAGCGCCATACGCTTTGGCAATTTCTTGCGATGCATCCAGCACATACGGCATCGGGAAAGCCAGCTTTTCAGACAGTAAGCGGATGTTTTCAAAGCTATCTTCCGGATATTCCGTCGGATCATTCGACATGATTGCAATGGAGCCTATGCCCAGTGTTTTTAGTTCTGCGACATCGCGCACAATGCGGTCCAGCACGGCTTTGACATAAGGACAATGGTTGCAAATGAACATGACCAACAGCCCATTTGGCCCGGCCGCTTCTTTTAGCGTATAGGTTTTGCCATCGACACCTGGCAGTGAAAAATCAATGGCTTTCCAGCCAAAATCGCAAATTGGGGTTTCCATTCGTACCATAACAATGACTCCTATCTGACTAAATGACACAAGCTGAATGACACAGTAACTGACACAGGCTGGGGATAATATCATTCTGTTCTCTACCCATTCTTGACCTCTCGTTCGATGCCGCGCTTTTACTGTGATTTTCCTTTGGCCATAGGCCGTTTGACTGTTTTGCCGGATGACACCGCGCGCCATGCCGTCGGCGCACTGCGCTTGCGTGAGGGGGCGGCGGTCACCTTGTTCAATGGGTGCGGTGCTGAATACCACGGTAGCCTCGTTTTGCAAGGAAAAGGGGCGGCTGTTTTAGTGGCGCAATGCACTGCGCCGCAGCGTGAATCAAATTTGCATATCACGCTGGCGCAGGGCATTAGCAGCGGTGAGCGGATGGATTTGACGCTGCAAAAATCGGTGGAATTGGGCATTGCCGCCATTCAGCCGGTGATGATGCGGCGCAGCGTCGTCAAGCTGAGCGGTGATAAATCTGACCGTCGTTTGCGGCACTGGCAGGGCGTTGTTGTGTCGGCCTGTGAGCAATGTGGCCGCAATGTCATTCCGCCGGTTGCGCCGATTGCCGAGTTCATGCAGTGGTTAAGAGAAATTAAACGAGAAGTGCAAGCTTCATCTGTTGCACCCGTGTGTTATTTGCTGGATCCCGCTGCGCAAGTGGGTTTGCGCGATTTACCCGCGCCCAGCGGCCCCATTTTTTTGCTGGCTGGGCCGGAGGGGGGCTTTGATCCGGTTGAGCGCAACGCGGCGCTAGCGGCAGGGTGTCTGCCGGTTCGATTAGGGCCGCGAATTTTGCGCACTGAAACGGCTGCCTTGGCCGCGCTAGCCGCCATGCAAACCCTTTGGGGTGATTTCCAGTAACCAGCAATGTCCTGTCAGGAGTTTTTAATGGCAAAGTTATTTGAAGCGGATGGCAAGTCATTTGTGCAATGGTTTCGTGCCGCTGCGCCTTATATCCATGCTTTTCGTGGCAAAACTTTTGTGCTGGCCTTTGGCGGCGAGGCCATGCTGCGCGAAGATTTTGTTGATCTCATTTACGACATTAATTTGCTCAATGCCCTCGGTGTTCGTTTAGTGTTGGTGCATGGCGTCCGCCCGCAGGTTGAAGAGCGTTTATCCGCCGAAGCGCTCTATGTGCAAGGGCGTCGCGTCACCGATGCGGATGCCTTGGAGCACGTGAAAGATGCGGTCGGTTCGGTCCGTGTTGATATTGAAAGTTTGTTATCGGTGGGCTTGCCGAATACCCCCATGGCCGGGGCAGAAATTCGCGTGGCCTCCGGCAATTACGTTACGGCACAACCTGCAGGTGTGGTCGAAGGGGTTGATCTGCTGTTTACCGGTGAAGTCCGTAAGATTGCGGTGGCCCCTATTCGAGACCGATTAAGCGCGGGCGAAATCGTCTTGCTTTCGCCGTTGGGCTATTCTCCGACCGGCGAAGTATTTAATTTGACGTTGGAAGAAGTGGCGACGCAGGCCGCTATTGCCTTGCAAGCCGATAAGCTGGTCTTCATTCTTGATCATGGCGATACCATTGACGCTAAAGGCAATCGCATTAATCGCCTCACTGCGGCCCAAGTGCCGCGTTTGCTGCGTGATCTGCCGGATGGCGATATGAAGCTTTATCTGCCCCATGCCGCCTATGCCTGTAAAAAGGGCGTTGGCAAAGTCCATTTGATCAGTGCGGATGTGGATGGCGCGGTGCTGATGGAGCTATTTACCCATGCTGGCGTTGGCACCATGGTGACGCGGCAGTCGGTGGAAAGTTTACGTGCGGCTACTATTGATGATGTGGGGGGCATTCTCTCGGTGATTGAGCCGTTAGAAAGTGATGGCATTTTGGTGCGCCGATCGCGCGAGCGCTTGGAGCAAGAAGTCGAGCAATTTTTTGTCGATGAAATTGATGGGCGCATCGTCGGTTGTGTTGCGCTGTATCCCTTCCCGGAAGCCGGCACAGGTGAAATGGCCTGTTTAGCTGTGGCACACGATTTTCAACGGGGCGGCCGCGGCGACGCCCTGCTTGCCGCGGTTGAAGACGCCGCGCAAGAAAAGGGGCTGACGCAATTGTTTGTCCTGACCACCCGCACAACACACTGGTTTATTGAACGTGGCTTCACTCTGGGCGGCCCGGAAGACTTACCCGCCCCGCGCAAAGCGCTTTACAACTGGCAACGCCGCTCAAAGGTGTTAATCAAGGCGCTTTAGTTTTAGTAGAAGAGAGAGG
>CAYWXO010000223.1:0-4765 GCA_964462255.1 uncultured Thiobacillus sp.
TTCTCTCGCTGATCAACGATATTCTTGATTTTTTTTTTTTTTTTTCAGGCAAACTCGAATTCGAGGAAATTGAGTTTGATCTCACCCAAAACATTGAAGAATGTCTGTTGGTTCTAGCTGAACGCGCCCAGAACAAAGGCTTGGATCTTACTTATCAAATAGCCGCAGAAGTCCCCATACGCTTACACGGTGATGCTGGACGCTTACGGCAAGTGCTGACCAATTTGATCGGTAACGCAGTTAAATTTACTGAACACGGCCATATCTGCGTGACCGTCACTCTGCTGGAACAGCAGTTGGCCCACTGCGTTTTGCGCTTCAATGTAGCGGATACCGGCATGGGAATACCACCTGATCGTATTAACCGATTATTTCAGCCTTTCAGTCAGGTTGATGGCTCGATTACCCGCCGTTTTGGCGGTACCGGGCTTGGGCTGGCCATCTCACGCCAAATCGTCGCGATGATGCAGGGCGAAGTCGGCGTTAACAGCGAAGTGGGACAAGGCTCAAATTTCTGGTTTACTGCCCGCTTTGATCAGCCGGCCATGCTCACTTCGCTCAATTCGGCCACTTCGCCATTGCCAACAATGGCAATGCCCAACGTGCCACTGCTTATGATAGGGATAGGCACCGAAGCCAATAACCCAGTTTTAGCGCAGCTACGCCACTGGCAGTTAAACATTGATTATCTGCAAGCTGCGGCCGATCTCGAACCCGCAATCTCGCTATTACAGCAGCGCCTGGCAGATAAAAACCGTATTCAACCGAAAGCGGTATTCATTGATCACCCGCAACTGAGTGAAGCGCGTGCGTTCTGGCTGGCGAAATTACTCAATATCACCGAAAACAACATTTTTTGGGTGGAGCTCACGCCGCTAGCGAATAGCAATCGCAACGAACCCAGCCAAAGCGGCCATCTGCGCTTGGCTAAACCTTTGCGCCGTGAAAATTTATTCAACGTGCTGCAAACCGTGTCACAGAATTTAACGCTTGCGGATAAGGTCACGACGGTGCCGTCGATTGCCGCCACCGCCGTTCCGTCTGCGCATCGTCTGTTATTGGTGGAAGACAATGTCATTAACCAAAAAGTCGCGCTGGGTTTGCTTGCCAAATTGGGCTACCGCGCCGACGTGGCGCGTGACGGCCATGAAGCCTTGGCATGCCTGCAAAACAACCAGTACGACTTGATTTTGATGGATTGCCACATGCCCGGCATGGATGGTTTTCAAGCCACTGCAGCGATTAGACGCAACGAAGAAAACCGAGGTCAACGCATTCCCATTATTGCCTTGACTGCAGACGACACGCCGGAAGACGAAGCGCGTTGCCGTGCGGTTGGCATGGACGCCCATCTAGGCAAACCCATTAATCGGGAAGCTTTGCGGGCGGTGTTAGCGGCTTGGTTAGACTAGCGAGCAGCGTTTGCCAAGGCTGCATCTACCAGGTTTTTCAACGGTTCAACACCAAAACTCGGCAATGGTTTACCATTAACAAAGAAATCTGGCGTTTTGCTGACATTCAACGCAGCGGCATCTGCTAGATCCTGCGCAATTTGTTGCGCAATTGCCGGAGAAGTCATGTCGTTCTTGAGTTGTTCCAGGTTAAGGTCCAAGCCGGCGATATATTGCCAAACACGCTCTTTTTGCACGGCATGATTTTGTACCCATTCATCTTGACTATTCAGCAATGCCTCCAACGTTTCCCAGTGTTTACCTTGAATGCCGGCGGCGTATAAAAGAGCAACCACGTAGTCTGAGTTTTCGTGGAATGGTGCATAGCGCAGGGTCAGATGAATGTCATCCGGGTGAGCATTCAGCATTTCTTTGACGATGGGATAGAAGCGGCGACACGTTTCGCAAGCGGGGTCAAGAAATTCCGTGATGCGCACTTTGCCCGCGGTGGGGCCTAAGGCGGGTGAATAGTCGCGCGACAAGCCGGCCTGATTTTGCGCAATCAATAGCTCGGCCTGTTCGGCTTTTTCTGCCTTGAAAAAAAATGCACTGGCGATAAAAATTAAGAACAGTGCAACACTGGCTGAAATAAATACGGTTTTTTTCATGAGGTTTCCTTGAAGTGAATGAATAACAACAACGCAATAATGCCGGAAAACGCGAACACAGAAAGCATGGGCAGGGTCAGAAAACCGAACCAGACAATTTGTTCCACTGAACAAGGCACGCCTTTACTGCAAGGAGTCATACTTTCGGCAATGACCCCACTCGCAACTCCCCAGTGAAACATTGCCAACAGCCAACCCGTCACCGCGAGCGGCAAACTATAACGCAGCACACGCGGATCGAATGGGAATAAGCCGGCCGCCAATATCAACACCAGCGGAAACATGGCGATACGTTGATACCAGCATAATACACAGGGCGTATAACCCATAATTTCCCCCAGAAAAAGCGCAGTCAACGTCGAAACGGTGGCGATCAACCAGGCGAAGAAAAGAGCCGTCCAGCGGCTGTCTTCCAACACGTTATTCTGCTTTTTCATTTGATATACGCTCTATAACTTCAATCTCTCGCACCGGAATTCTCCATAAAAAATAAGCCAGGATCAGCCCAACCATTGCCAGCATCAGGCGATGCCAGAGTCCATCCATCATCAAAATTGAGCTGCCAAAAGAGACGGCCATCAAGATAAAACCGGCCCGTTTTGCTCGCCGCGGCATGCTTCGATGGGTTTGCCATTCGTGAATCATCGGGCCGGCTAACGGTTGCCGCAGCAACCAAGCGTGAAATCGTAACGAGCTGCGCGCAAAACACCCCGCTGCCAGTAGGATAAACGGCGTCGTAGGTAATATCGGGAGCGCAATCCCTAAAATCCCCAGCGCCAAAGCCGCAATGCCGGCACCTAGACAAAATAAACGTACCCAGCGCGAATGATGTAAACGAACTGCGCTCATAGCCAATAACCATCAATACTCAATATCTCAAATCCACTGCACACTGTGCGCTCAGCCGATATTATTCGCATTAATATCCTAAAATTTCAACGTGTTGCCCATTTTTACGCTCTCCATGTTAACGCCTCAACGTAGCAAAGCTAGATTGAATGCAGCAACTTAATACAATTCCTTCAAATATTGCTTATCGCGGTCGCTTTGCCCCGACCCCTTCCGGTGCGCTGCACTTCGGCTCGTTGATTGCCGCGCTGGGCAGTTATCTGGATGCCCGCGCCCACCAAGGTTTTTGGCATTTGCGCATAGAAGATGTCGATCCTCCCCGCGTCGTGCCAGGTTCAATCGACAACATTTTGCGCACACTAGAAGCCTTTGGCTTTATGTGGGATGGCGCGGTGGTTTATCAAAGCCAACGCCGCGCAGTCTATGCCAGCGCGATACAGCGTCTGTTTGATGCAGATCAACTTTATGGCTGCCATTGCACACGCAAGCGGTTAAAAGAAAACGCATGCATTGGCGTTGACGGGCCGATTTATCGCGGCACTTGCCGCGATCGGGCTCTAGCCAAGCACCTAAACGCTAGCCACCCAAACACTAGCCCACCAAACCGTGCTGATAACGTCGCGCTTCGCGTGCGCGTTCCCACGCAGCGCATTCAATTTATCGACTTGCTTGCCGGCCATGTCGCTTGTGATATTGCGCAGGAATGTGGCGATTTCGTGTTGCAACGTGCCGATGGCATCTACACCTATCAGCTTGCCGTCACGGTGGATGATGCCGAATTGGGTGTGACGCATGTTGTGCGTGGCGCTGACCTGTTGGCCTCAACGCCACGACAAATCATCTTGCAACGCCTGCTCGGTTACGCCACGCCCACTTATCTGCATCTGCCCGTTGTGTTGAACTCAAATGGCGAAAAACTCAGCAAACAAACCCTGGCAACGCCCCTCAATACCGCCAATCCACTGCCGGATTTATTAAACGCAGCCGCCTTTCTTGGCCTCAATTTATCAGATGAATTCACCTCAATCAGCGAATTCTGGCAGCATGCCCCCCAACTTTGGCAACATAAAAGGCTGCCGCCATTGCGTGGCATGCGCTTAAACCGCTGTTAATTTACTTGGGGCCGCGCGTTACTGGGCAAAGTAACGCGCGGCCCGCCTTGCTTGCGGCTAAAATCGCACCTGCTTTCATAAGGTTAACTCATGCTTACTGTCAACAATCTCACTATTCAGTTCGGCGCCAAGCCGCTTTTTGAAAATGTCAGCGTCAAATTTGGCGAAGGCAACCGCTACGGCCTCATTGGTGCCAATGGCTGCGGTAAATCTACATTAATGAAAATCATGGCTGGCGTGCTGGAGTCCAGCGCCGGGAATGTATCCATCGATCCGCACGAGCGCATGGCTTTTCTGCGTCAAGATCAATTCGGTTTTGAAGACCTGCGCGTGCTGGATGTGGTGATGATGGGCCATGCCGATATGTGGCGCGTCATGCAGGAAAAAGACGCGATCTACATGAATCCGGAGGCAAGCGAAGCCGATTATCTGCACGCCGCAGAGCTGGAAAGTCAGTATGGCGAAATGGGCGGTTACGATTCCGAAGCGCGCGCCGGTGAATTGCTGCTGGGCTTGGATATTCCCATTGAAAAACATAACGGCTTGATGCGTGAAGTCGCGCCCGGCTGGAAGTTGCGCGTATTGCTGGCGCAAGTGTTATTCGCTAATCCCGACATCATGTTGCTGGATGAGCCAACGAATAACCTTGATATCAACACCATACGCTGGCTGGAATCCGTGCTCAATAATCGCAACTGCACGATGATCATCATCTCGCACGACCGCCACTTCCTGAACTCGGTGT
>CAYWXO010000224.1:0-4753 GCA_964462255.1 uncultured Thiobacillus sp.
TGCGCAACTCCCTGGCCGATTGCAGCTTGAAGTTTGGTAGCCCTGGCCGGTTCAACGGGCGCAAGTATTGAGCCGAAGTATTGGGCCGAAGTATTGGGCTGTATTGGGGGCGACGCGGACAAGCAGACCCTCTTTTCTCACTGAGACCCAAGGCCGGGAATGTCTTCAGCGGCTTGAAAGTGGATCGACACGCACGATAATTTAATCAGAGATGCGGTCTATGATGATCAAGATCATGCTTTCTTTTTGTCTTTCTTCACTGCGTCGTAAAGCCATGTCTTCTTTTCCTGTGTCTTCTCTACCATTCCGTCGCGGCTTGCTACGCGTATTAGTTCTGGTTGTCCTATTGGCGGGGTTTTATGCGGGTTGGCGCTATTACAGTCAACCTGAGCCGTTGCAAGTGAATACGGTTGAGGTGGCATTGGGGCGGGTGGAGGCCACTGTCGCCAATACGCGCGCCGGTTCGGTGAAGCCTTGTCGTCGCGCTAAGCTTGCGCCGCAGGGAGGCGGCCAGATCGCGCAGTTGCGGGTTAAGGCGGGCGATCGAGTGGTTGCGGGTCAGGTTTTACTGGAGCTCTGGAATGACGACTTAGCCACGCAGATTCACTTAAGCCAGCAACAGCTTGGCGCGACGCAGGCGCGGCGCATAGAAGCGTGTTCTGCGGCGCAAGCGGCGCGGCGCGAGGCGCTTAGGCAGCAGCAATTGCTTGCGCAGGGCTTTGTCAGCACGGCAGCGCTGGACAAGGCGGCCAGTGAGGCGGATGGGCGTGAGGCGTCTTGTCGGGCGGCAACGGCTGAAATCGCGGCTGCTGAGGCGCGGGTGGCAGCGGCGCGAGCGGCGTTCAGTCGCACGGTGCTGCGGGCTCCATTTGCCGGCATTGTTGCCGAGGTGACCGGCGAGCGGGGCGAATACAGCACGCCGTCGCCGCCGGGGATTCCCACGCCGCCGGCGATCGACTTGATCGACGATACGTGCCTGTATGTCACCGCGCCAATTGATGAGGTCGATGCGCCACGCATCAAGGTAGGGCTGCCGGCACGTATCGCGCTCGATGCTTTTCCTGGTGAGCATTTTTCTGGCCGTGTGCGACGCATCGCGCCTTATGTGTTAGAGGCAGAAAAACAGGCGCGCACCGTTGAGGTTGAGGTGGCTTTTACTGATCTCCGGTCGGCGCAGACTTTGCTGGTGGGCTATAGCGCGGATGCGGAAATCATTCTGGAAAGTCGCGAAAAGGTGTTGCGTGTGCCGGCGCTGGCTTTGCTTGCGGGCAATCGGGTGCTGGTGCTTGGCGGTGAAGTGCTGAAGGGCGGCGTGTTGGTAGAGCGCAAGGTGGAACTCGGTTTATCGAATTGGGAGTTCAGTGAAGTGCGCAAAGGCTTGCAGGCGGGTGAACGCGTGGTGACTTCGCTGGAGCTCGAAGGCGTTGCAGCGGGGGTTTTTGCGGTGGAGAAACAACAACCATGAAGCGTAGCAATAACGATGCTGCCACCCTGTGCACGGGGGCCGGATGATTGCGTTGGATAAAGTCAGCCGCACGTTTCAGGTCGGCGAGCAACAGGTGCTGGCCCTGCACGAGGTTAGCCTCTCGGTTGGTGCGGGGGAATACATCGCCATCATGGGGCCGTCTGGATCAGGCAAATCGACGTTGCTGAATCTGCTCGGCTTGCTGGATCGGCCCAGCAGTGGACGCTATCACCTAGATGGGCGTGATGTGACCGATTTAAATGAGGCGGAGTCGGCCCGCGTGCGGCGTGAAAAGATCGGTTTTGTGTTCCAGTCATTTCACTTGGTGCCACGCCTGACTGCGGCCGCCAACGTGGCATTGCCGATGTTATTGGCGGGTATTGCCGCAGCCGAACGCAAACGCCGGGTGACGCAATTGTTGACTGAGGTGGGCTTGAGCGCGCGCGCCGAGCATTTACCGTCGCAGCTTTCCGGCGGCCAGTTGCAGCGTGTTGCCATTGCGCGCGCCATGTCGATGCATCCCGCCTTGTTGCTCGCCGATGAACCCACCGGCAATCTGGATCGCGCTACCGGCCGCGAGGTGATGGGCGTGCTGGAAGCGCTCAATCAGGCAGGCGCAGCGTTAATCGTAATTACTCACGATCAGGAAGTCGGCGCACGGGCACGGCGGCGCATTAGCATGCTGGATGGCCGTATTATTACGGATGCATGTTGAAAACAGATACCTTGAAAACAGATATGTTGAAAACGGATACTTTGTAAACAGATAGGCGCTGATCACCATGAGACTACTGGATACCTTTTCCCTGGCATGGGGCACGTTAGCGACACAGCCGCGCCGCACGTTATTGATTGGTTTGGCGATGTCGATTGGCGTGGCGGCGGTGGTCGTGCTCACTGCGCTGGGCGAAGGGGCGCGCGGTTATGTGTTGAATCAATTTGCTGGCCTGGGGGCTAATCTGGTCATTGTGCTTCCTGGCCGTGCGGAAACGACCGGCGCTGCGCCCGGCGTGTTATCCGGCCAGACCACGCGTGATTTAACCTTGAAAGATGCTGATGCGGTTGCGCGCTTGCGTTGGGTTTCCGGCGTTGCGCCACTGAATGTCGGCACGGCGCAGATTACCCGCGCCAGCTTGGGCCGCGAGGCGGTGTTGCTGGGGTCGAGCGCGGCCTTGCTGCGCATTCGTCACATGCGCCTGGCGAGCGGACAATTTCTGCCGGAAGGCCCCAGCGACCTTGCCACGCCGGTGTGCGTGCTGGGCGACAAAATCCGCACTGAGCTATTCGGCCGCGCCAATCCGATCGGTAGTTGGGTGCGCATCGGCGAGCGTCGCTTTCGCGTCATTGGCACCTTGGCGGCGCAAGGTCAGCAGATGGGTTTCAACTCCGATGAGTTGGTGGTGATTCCCGTTGCGGCGGCGCAGCAATTGCTCAATACACCGTCGTTATTTCGCATTTTGATCGAAGCGCGCGGACGTGCCGCCGTGCCGCAGGTGAAAGCCGACACCCTGGCCTTGCTCAAGGCCCGCCATGAGGGCGAGGAAGACGTAACGGTGATTTCGCAAGACGCAATTTTGGCGACGTTCGACCGTCTGCTCACCGCGCTTACCTTGGCGGTTGGCGGTATTGCTGCGATCAGCCTAGGGGTGGCCGGCGTGTTGATCATGAATGTGATGCTGGTTTCGGTGGCGCAACGGCGCGCCGAAATTGGTTTGCTGAAGGCTTTGGGGGCCTCCGCCGGCAATGTGCGCGCGCTGTTTATTGCTGAAGCCGGCTTGATCGCCTCGCTGGGCGCGGCTGGCGGTGTGGCGCTTGGCTTGTTGGCGAGCTGGCTACTCGGTAAGGTTTATCCGCAATTGCCGATCGTGCCGCCGCTGTGGGCCATTGTCGCGGCGGTGGCGACGGCGCTCTTCGCTGGCCTGCTGTTCGCCTGGTTGCCGGCGCGACGGGCCGCCAAGCTGGACGCCGCACTGTCTTTGGCGCGAAGGTGAGTTTGCGATGCGTGCCGCCGACCTGTTCAGCCTCTCGTTCAGCGCGCTAACGCATCATCCCGGTCGCAGCTTGTTATCGGCGCTGGGCATTGCGGTGGGTGTTGCGGCGGTGATATTACTGACCGCACTAGGCGAAGGATTGCATCAATTCGTGCTAGCTGAGTTCACACAGTTTGGCACTAATCTGATCAGTATCAGCCCGGGCAAAACCCAGACGCATGGCGGCAGTGTCGGCATGTTTGGCAGCGTGCGGCCGCTCAGTTTGCGCGATGCGGAAGCGCTGCGCCGTGTGCCGCAAGTCATCGCCAGCAACCCGACGCTGCAAGGTAACGTGGAAATTGAAGGTCAAGGCCGCAGCCGGCGGGTCACTTTGTACGGTGTCGGCCCGGATTTTGCGCGGGTGTTCAGCATGCGCGTCGCCGTTGGCACTTTCTTGCCGCCAGATGACGCCACCGCGCCACGCGCTTATGCGGTGTTGGGCGCGAAAGTGCGCAACGAGTTGTTCGGCAGCGCGAGTCCGTTGGGGCAGCGCATACGGGTCGGCGGCCAACGCTATCGCGTGATCGGCGTGATGGCGACCAAAGGCCAGGTGCTGGGTTTCGACCTGGATGATACGGTTTTCATCCCGGCGGCACGGGCGCTGGAGCTGTTCAATCGGGAAGGGCTGATGGAAATTCAGGTGGCGCACGATCCTGCCGCCGATGCTGACGTGGTGGCGGCAAGCCTCAAGCGCCACTTGATTGCCCGCCACGGCAGCGAAGATTTCACGGTAACGCCGCAAAAGGAACAGTTGGCGGTGCTCGATTCGATATTGTCGGTACTCACTTTCGCGGTGGCGGCACTGGGCAGTATTTCCTTGCTGGTTGGCGGCGTTGGCATCCTTACCCTGATGACTATTTCAGTTGCCGAGCGCACGAGCGAAATTGGTTTGCTCAATGCCTTGGGCGCGCGCCGCAGCCAGATCATGGCGTTGTTTTTGGTCGAAGCGATGGGCTTGGCGGCCTTGGGCGGAGCGGCAGGGTTAGCATTGGGATTGGGCCTGGCCGAGGCGCTACATCTGCTGCTGCCGGCACTGCCCGTCCGCATCGCCTGGGATTATGTGCTTGCCGCCGAAGCGGTGGCGGTAGTGATCGGCCTCGCCGCCGGCGTTGACCCGGCCCGACGCGCAGCAGGCATGGACCCGGTGCAGGCACTGCGCACGGAATAGTGGCATTTCTTCGTGTGTTGCACTGGGTGTAAGGTTTATTAATGGCTTAAAGTAATCAAGCGTAGCCTGGATGGAAACCGCCCCACTGCC